>CAYOSE010000004.1:0-59918 GCA_964406535.1 uncultured Sphingomonadaceae bacterium | reverse complement strand
GGGGCTCAGTATGAGGAGATGACGGCACGGCGAGCCGAGTTGGTCGCTTCTGGCGGACCGGGAGAGGAAATCGAGCTGCTTGCTCTTGTGCTTGAGAACTATAAGCGCAAGCACTACGAGATTGAGGCTCCCTCCCCGTTGGCCGCAATACGCTTTCGTATGAAGCAGGCATCGCTGACCTCTCGGGACCTCGAACCCTTCATCGGATCGCGTTCCCGTGTCTCTGAAGTTTTGTCTGGCACGAGATCCCTATCGCTGGATATGATCCGAGCCCTTAACCGTCATCTTGGCATACCAGCTGACGCCCTCATCAAGGAGGATGTCTCGCAACAAGAGACTGCGATCGAAGCACCTTCTGCAACTGCGATTAAGAAACTTCGCGATCTCGGGGTGATGAAAGCGAAAGAGGGATTTGAGGCCTTCATGGTCCGGATGGCCGGACCGGATCACGTGCCGGCCTTCCTGCGCAAGTCGCGCACCGAGCGCACCAACGCAAAAACAGATCAGGCCGCACTAACGGCTTGGCTGGCGGCCGTGCGTCATTTCGCGGATCAGGCAAAGGTGTCCAAGCCGAAGAAGAAGATGCGGGGAGCCGCGGCAGGTCGAAAGCTGGCACAGCTCAGCACGCTTCCAGACGGTCCGAAGAAAGCGCGAGAGCTTCTTCGCGAGTGGGGCATCGTCCTCGTCACGCTAGATCATCTTCCCGGCACCTATTTGGATGGGGCTGCCATGCGCGGCAAAGACGGGGCTGATATCATAGCCATGACGTTGCGGCACGATCGCATAGACAACTTCTGGTTCACGCTCCTCCACGAATTCTGCCATGTGTCCGAACATCTGGCGGAGGATACGCCTCTCATACTCGACGATCTTGATCTGAGGAGCTCGGAGGAGATCGCGGAGGAAGCCGACCTTTTCGCGCAGGATGCGCTTATCCCAGCGAATATTTGGAAGAAATACGTCACGCCAGAAATGAGTACCGAGGAATTGGAACTCGTTGCCAAGAAGGCCAAGGTGCACGTGGCCATCTTGGCAGGTCGCTGGCAAAGAGAGCATTCTGACTACCGGCGCTTCGCGAAGAAGCTGGGACGCGGTGAAGTACGCTGCCAATTTAGGAAGCGCACTTAGATTTTTAGGCAATAGGAAGCTAGCGTAAGTTGCGAATAAGCCTGCTGTTGTGACGCATGCGCAATAACCGCTCTTCGGTCCTAAGTTCTCAAACCGGACATTCCGCTTACGGCCCATAATCCGCAATAGGTTTAGGCGAATCTCGCTGCGCGCTCACGCCAGTTTGTCGCCAACGCGCCTAGCTCGCTAAGCTCACCGGCAGCTTCAGATTCTCGTTTGGCTTCACCAGCGATTAGAAGATCGAACACCCTTCGAACCGACCATTTCGGATGCGGTCGTTCCGCCAAGTGGAGTTCATCACCCGGCTTAATCGTTCCTCCTTCAAGGACGCGGTAATACCATCCACCCTTTCCCGTACGGATAACAATTTTCGGCACTTTCTTGTCGTCGAAACGGTGAGCGAGTTTCCAGCATGGCTGTCTGCCTTGGCTTACCTCAAGGACGGTCGATCCGAGCGCAAACCTATCACCGATGCAGACGTTATCTTCAGTAAGACCGCCTGTGGAAATGTTCTCCCCGAACGCTCCAGGCTGCTCCAGAAGGGGATGGCATGCCAGTTCAGCGCGCCAGAAGGCGTAGTGATCGATGGGATAGTGATGGATCGCCTTATCTAACCCGCCGTGGTGGATGAGATCGGCCTGCTCGTCGCTTTCAATGCCTAACTTGCCGACCCGGACCGGGCCATCGATTGGACGCTTAGCGATCGCCGATCGCTCGCCGTCTGGGCCGAAGGGATCGGCTTTGCCGGTGAGGATTGAGGTCACGCGCCAAGTCATACCGGCTCCTGCTCGGCACAGATTTTGCCCGCGTCCTCTCGTGTCAGTGATACATTGAGCAGAGCGCAGTGGCTTTCGCCACTGGTATCGGCGGACCTAAAATGGCTGCAGGAACGGCAGATGCCGAAAGGACGGCCGCCTCGTTGCTCGAGAAGTCCGAGGATAATCGTCTCCAGCCCTTCCTCTACGTGAAACAGTTCTGTGCGTCCTAACTGGTCGACAACTGCCTGCACTTTGGACAGCGGGTCATTCTCAAGAACGGGGTGCGCAGTCTTCGTCAGTTCGAGCTTGACCACCCGTTGATCACCGCTTGCCCGGCGCTTTGCAACGAGTCCCTTCTTTTCGAGTGCTTGAACGGTTTGCGACACGGTTCCCTTTGTCGTCCCGAGATATGCAGTGAGCGCCTTAGGCGTCCGTGAAAACCGGTTGGCCTTCGCGAGATATCGCAATGCCTCCCACTGAACAGGCCGCAGTCCGGCAACGAGCGCGTCATTCGCCAGCAGCCTGGAGAGCCGCTCTAGTGACTGAGATGCTGGTACTGCCATGCACTTTTAGTATCGAGTCAAAACAAATCTTGCAAGCGCCTCGCTGAAACGCTACCAAGATATCGTTTCGACTCGATACTAAATTTCAGAGGAGGCATCATGAAAACAGAACTGCAAACTGCCATCTTGTCCGGCGCAATGGCGCTGGGCACAGCCGCTTGCGCTCAATCCGTCGCGGATCCAGCCCAGGAAGCAATCGATCCGGCGTTCGACATCGTCGAAATGGGCGCGACCTCTGACGGACGGCTTCTCACGTTCGCGATGGCCGTTGCCGGGCGTGCAGGCAGCGTCAAACCAGTTCCCATCGGACAGTTGGCTGGAGCGAAGGTTCAGGCCTATGTCTGGCCCACTAATATGGATCCAGCGAGGGTGGGGTTTGATCCCGAGAGCGGTATCCTCGCGCTTGCAATCACCGCGCATCCGGATTTCGACGACACACCACTGTTTGATGAAGACCAGGATGGCGATCCGGCCAATGACGGGGCCAACTGGCACTCGCACTGGGTGGTGTTGGTGGAAGACACTGCATGCGGTGCCGGATTGAAAGTGCGTGATGTCTCTCCGGGGCGTGACATCCTTCCAGCGACTGCGCCGCATCTCCCCATCGCGCTGGATTCGCCGGGCATGAGTCCGATCCTTGACGGGAGCACCGCCAGGATAACGGTGCCAATCGCCGATACTGAGGGCGTGTCGTTCGATGCAGTGACGGCGGAGCTTCAGGTCAATTCACAAGGCGAAGCGCCACTTTTGTGCGTTACCGGCATCCACGATGTCATGTCCGGCGATCTCTCGCTGCCAGGCCGGGTGATCGTTGAACATTCGGGCCACTAAGAACTTCCCCATCGCAAAACCCTTACGATAATGAAAGGAAGAATGATGACGAGCAAAGCAACTTTTTACCACGCAGGTTGCAGCGTCTGTACCGATGTCGAGGCACAGTTTGCCGGCAGCCTCGATCCCGCAAAGTACGACATCGAAATCGTAAACATCGGCGAGGCTACAGAGCGGCTTGAGGAAGCGGCAAGCGCCGGTGTCAAATCTGTCCCTGCCATTGTGATTGATGGCCAACCGTATCACATAAATTTTGGCGCGAGCCTCGACGACCTGAGATAGAGCACTTGGCCCGCGATCGAGCCCTTCGGGTTGCACCTTGGGCGAGTGCGATCGCGGGCCTTCCCCTTACGACCTGAAAACAGAAAGGCCAAAGCCGTGGCTTCGGAGTTTCCCGCCAGTCTCGTGACCCCTAACGCAGAAGAAGGTCTCCAACTCGCAATCAGGCTTGCGCGGCTTGGTGTGAAGGCTGTCCAGCCCGATATGGATATCCTCCGGCGGCTCAGGCCCAAATATTCAGAGGATGCCCACGAACTTATTGCTTCCAGCCATGTGATCGCCGTTCATTTTCAGACCATCGCTCGCGTCAACGATTACTGGCGTGACCAGGAAGGATCTTGCGACAAATGAAACCTATTCCCGCCCTGCCGCTTCAGACTTCCGAATGGCTCAATACGGCCAATCCGCTCACGCTCGAATCTCTCAAGGGACGGGTCGTCCTCATCGAGGCATTTCAAATGCTGTGTCCTGGCTGCGTTTCCCATTCTCTTCCACAAGCCCAGAAGGCGCGCCAGATCTTCTCTGAGGGCGATCTCGCAGTTATCGGCCTTCATACCGTGTTCGAGCATCATGAAGCACAAGGAACGAGGGCGGCATTAGAGGCATTTCTCCATGAGTATCGGATCACGTTTCCGGTCGGTATTGATGTTCGAGATGAAGGTCAGCGGCTTCCGCGCACAATGCAAACCTACCAGATGCAGGGTACGCCAACGACCATCCTGATTGATAGGGCAGGCAACCTCCGCAAACAAAAATTCGGCCGCGATGATGACATGCTGATCGGCGCCGAGATCATGGCGCTGGTAAGCGAAAGCGCGGTTGACCTGCCAGATCAGGTGGCGGACAGTTCAAGTGGACCTAAATCTGCATGCGACGATAATGGCTGCAGAATCGCTTGATGGCGCCTCATCTAGGATACGCGAGCCATTGTCCGCTTTTCGAAATTTGAAGACCATAGCCGGACAGTCTGGAATCGGCCCAAAGACCGACCCACCGTCCTCTCATTTTTGGGCACCAGTTTCAAAACCGCCACCCAATGCAAGGTGCAGGTTGATCCGGTTATCGATCCGGGCCTGTCTGACCACCAGCAAGGCGGACTGTGCCTCGATCATACGGCTCTGAGCATCAAGCACGTTAAGCAATGGGTCGCTGCCTACGTCATAGCGATTGCGCGCAATCCTGTGTGCTTCGCTTGCTGCAGCTAAGGCAGTGGCCAATTCCTGCTCCTGTTCCGTCAGAAACTCTTCAACAGCCAGCGCAGTCTCCACCTCGCTCAGCGCGTTCAAGACAGTGTCTGCATATAGTTGGAGCGCTTCGTCCCGTTCGCCTTCACGCAGATCAAATTGCGCACGAAGACGGCCTCCCTGAAAGATTGGCTGGAGCAAACGCCCGGCGATTGACCAGATGAAGAAATCAGGATCGAGCAGATTGCTCAATTGCGTGCTCGAAGTACCCGCCCTTCCCGTCAGCTCAATGCTGGGCAAAAAGGATCGCTCCGCCGCATCGAGCCGGAATCCCGCTGCCTCAAGGTTAAGTTGCGCCGCCAGAATATCCGGCCTGCGCGAAAGCAGTTCGGCCGGAAGTCCGGCGGGCGGCTGTGACTGCAAAGCGGGCAACTGGTCAGCGAAGGCAACCACGCCATCGGGATAATCGCCAAGCAGCACATCGAATTGACGCGTGGTCCGCGCCAAGATCTCTTCGCGCGCCGCCAGATTGGCATTGGCGGATGCAAGGCTTGCGATTGCAAGCTGACCATCGGCAGGCTGCGCTGCGCCCAGGCGCACGCGATTGCTGATCTGCCGCTCCATTTGAGCGGCATTCTCGGCAACCTGCCTCGCTAGGTTGACCTGTCGGCCGCCCTCTATCATCGCGAAATAGGCGCGTGCTGTTTGCGCAGCGATAGACTGGCGGACAGATTGCAGATTGGCCTCGTTGGCAAGAAAATCGGCTCGCGCGGCCGCCGATTGCGCGGAGAGCCTGCCCCATAGATCGACCTCCCAGCTGACATTGCCAGTCAGGTCAAACGTATTGATCCGGTAGGAAGACTGTGCCCCACCGCCGCCTGCATCAGGGACAACGATACCAAGGCTTTCCAAGGTTAGCTTCTGTCGCCCAGCACCGAAACCGAGAGAGACTTGCGGGGACTGATCGGCTCCGGCCAGATCGGCAAGCGCGCGAGCCTGCTGCGTGCGGGCAATGGCCTGCAGGATGGCAGGACTATCGGACAGTGCGCGTTCAACATGGGCATCGAGTTGCCTGTCGCCAAATTCTTCCCACCACTTGCCGCCAATTTCGCCCGGAGCCGAACTCCCGGCCTCAAACTGGTCCGGGACGGGGATTTCCAGCTGTGGAGGCGTGCGTTCGGGAAGAGCACAACCAGACAGCAGCACGGCCGATAGTGAAAGGGAAAGCAGGGGATTGGAGCGTTTGTGGTTCATCGCTCAGCCCACTTCACGCTGTTCGACTGCGCTGCCATCTTCCACCTCCGAAGCGGGATAAAGGATGACCGTTTCGCCTTCTTGCAGGCCGCTCAGCACTTGCGCTTGAGTGCCGTTGTTTCGCCCAATCTCCAGCTGACGCAATTCGGCCTTTCCGCCGGAAACCACAAAGACCGCCCATTCGCCCTGCTCGCGAAAAAGAGCTGTAGAAGGCACAATCAGTGCGTTGTCATCCAGCCAGACAATGATGCGCGCCTCGACACGGAATCCGCTGCCCAACCGGTCCGCTGGATCGTGTATCCGGATTCGGGCATTTACGCGCTGCTCTTCAACGCCAAGCGCGGAGACTTTGGTGAAGCCCTGCGGTTCGATCTGCGCAACCTCGCCCGTGATTGGCGCATCTCCGCCCCAATCCTCGATCAACACCGGATCGCCCATCGAGACCTGCACCGCATCAGTGGAAAGTAGCTCCACAACCACTTCAAGGTCACCCGCAATATTGCCGATCTCGACGATCGGCGTGCCGACAGCAACTGTCGCTTCGCTTTCCTGCCTGACTGAAAGCACCTGTCCCGAAACGGGTGCTCGGATGGGAATGGCCGAACTGCCTGCATTGATCTGCGCCCTGGCGCTCGCCAAATCGGCCTGTCGCAGGGCAATTGTCGCATTGCTCGCCTCCAGCGCTGATGCCGCTCCCTGGGCATTTCTTTGTGCCAGTTCCAAGGCGGAGCGACTGGTGGATTCGAGCTCCCATAAACGCTCCTCGCGAGCCAGATCGGCATCGGCCAATTGCCTGTTCGCAGCTGCATTATCCCGCTCGCTTTGCGCCGCTCTGAGCGCCGCCTGCGCGCTGGCAATGTTTGCGCGGGCCTGAGCGTCGGAGCGTGAATCCAGCGGCGGAGGGCTAATCCAGCCAATCACGCTTCCGGCGGTGACTGTGTCTCCAGCCTCCACTTCAATGCGCTGCAACCGGCCGTTGGAGGGTGCTGAGACGAGATAGGCATCATGCACCTGTGTGCGGCCCTCTTCATCAATGCTCACACGCATTGGCCCGCTGGTGACCTCGTCCATATCGACCGCAATCGCGCTGGGCCAGAAGGCGAGAGCGAGCATAGCAAGGCCGAAAATGATCGCGCCAATTGTCAGATATTTGCGGGAGTTCTTTTTGCTATTCGCCATGATTACTCTCTGGATTTCAGGGCTGTGATAAGTTCGGTTCGATCGACATCGCGTTTCACCAGCCATGCAGAAACCAATGTCGCCACAAGCACGGCCAATGCGCCAATGCCGATGTCGGCGCGGCCATAAGCGGCAGGAATTTGGTAGAGATCGCTGCTAAAGCCCTCGGCAATGACAGAGGAAAGGCCAAAGCCGATCAGCGCGCCGACTGGCAGAGCGATGAAGGTGACAAGGACTAGTTCGCCTAATAGAACGAAGGCCGCCTCGCCCTTGGAGAAGCCCAGCACCCGCAGGCTGGCAAGGTCTCGCTCGCGCTCCGCCTGAGCGATGCGGGCGGAGTTGTAGACGATGCCAAAGGTGATGACGAAGGCGATGCCCGCCATGATGAAGCGCATGGCTCCCGCACCTGTATCCATCATCCTCTGAAGCGATTCCCGCGCATTTTCTTTCAGGCTCACGCCCACAACAGCGGGCATCCCCTTGAGCCTGCGATAGATCGCATCGCTTTGCGCGGAATCGACGCGCAGGCTTGCTGCGGAGATACGGCCCGGTTCGCGCATGGCGCGGTTAAGCGCATCAATTTCAATATAGGCAGGTGAACCCAGCAGGCTCTGGGTCGTCCCGACAACCGGGATCTGCAAGACCGGCTGGCGGCCTTCCTTCACCTCAACCGTCAGAATCTCGCCCGGAGTGATGGCAAGTTTCTGAGCCAGTGATGTCGCGATAATGATCCCCTCTTGGCGCATTTCGATAGGCTCAAGGCGCGGGGTTATTGCGCGGTTGAGGCGTGGATTGCGCACCCTCCCTTCCAGCGCGCCGCGATGGGTTCTGGTGCCATTCCGCAATACGACAGAGACATTGCGAGCAGGCTCAACCTCAATCACGCCCGGCATTCGCCCAAGTTCCAGAACAACCTTGTTTGATACCGGGTTCACAAAACTGACGGTGACATCGCTGCGGTCGATCACGCCGAAGGTCAGGTCCATAGAACGGTCAAACCCTCCCATTACGGCGGTCATGGCCGTTGCCAGCCCCATGCCTGCTGCAACCCCCAAGGCCGCGCCAGCCATTCTGCCAGGTTGGCGTGTTATACGCCGCAGAACCATTCTGCTGGGCTGATCGAGCAGACCAAAGATCGACTGGCCGATGCGCCCCGATGCGCTGTAATCTGCAGGAGCAGCCGGGCGCATGGCCACTGCGGGCGTGAGCGCAAAAACCTGCCGCAACACCAGCAGCCCGCCTGCCGATGCAGAAAGCACACTCACCAATATACCCAGAATGAAGCTGGACGGCTTCACCTCGAACAAGAGGAAAGGAAACTTGAAGTAATCGACATAGACATTGACGAGACTTCGCCCCGAGGCGATGCCCCCGAGGCAGCCTAGCAACGCGCCTGAAACCGCGATCACAAGGATCAGTTTGAAATAGTGCGCGCCGACCTCGAGATCGGTATAGCCAAAGGCCTTGATAAGCCCGATCTGACTGCGTTCTGCCTGCACCATTCGGGAAATCACAATGTAGAGCAGGAAGGCGGCAACGGCGAGAAATACAGGCGGAACCACGGCGCTTGTTCCCCGCAAGCCGCTGATTTCTTCACTCACATATCGATCCGAGAAATGATCTTCCAGCCCATAGGCACCCAAGCCGCCATAGGGTCGGACAAGCTGGTCAATGGATTCGATCACGGCGGGCTCGCGGGCATCGCGTGTCAGGGAAACCAGCGCCTCGTTAAACGCGCCGCTCATATCGAATGCAGCAGCGGCCGTTGCCTGCCCCATCCAGATAACCGCGTAGCGCGCATCATCAGGAGCAATCTCACCGGGCGCGGTGACATAGAGAAACTCCGGTGATCGGGCGAGGCCGACAATCTGGAATTCTCTCTGGCCTCCGCGAATTGTTAAGGTCAGCGCATCCCCGGGCAGAAGACCGCGCGCATCGGCAAAGCTCTTCAGAAGGATGATCTCATCGGGATTGGCTTCGTCCAGCCGGCGCCCGTCGGTGAGATAGATCTCATTGAGCTGCGGCTCACCATTCTCGGGAAGCGAAATGATACGCGCCTGCAATGGAAGATCTTCACCTGAAAGATCGATCTGGGCCGATCCTGAGATTCTCCCCTCAGCGCTCGCTACGCCGGGGATTTCGGCCAGACGGGCCTCCATGCGCTCAGGCGCCCGCACGAGGGGCACAAACACATCTGCCAGCCTGTGCCGTTCATAATAGGCGCGGCGCGTTTCATCGAGCGAAGTGACAAGACCAGTCATCATCACCAGCATCAGCACGCCAACACCGATAACAGCGCCGATGGCGAGTGCTTGCCCCTTGATTCGCCAGAGATCGCGCAGCAGCTTCTTGTCGAGTGGGCTCATCGGGCGATCACCACTCGATCTCATCAGGATCGAGCAAGGTCGCATTGAGTTCAACCTTGCGAATATCTCCATCGGCGAAATGGATTACGCGGTGCGCCATGGCGGCGGTTGCTGCGGCATGAGTGACGATCAGGACAGTAGAACCAAGCGTCTGGTTTACATCGCGCAGCACGCGCAACACCGAGCGCCCAGTTGCAGAATCAAGCGCGCCGGTCGGTTCATCGCAAAACAGAACCTTAGGCTTTTTTGCGACAGCACGGGCAATGGCGACACGTTGCTGTTCGCCGCCTGAAAGTTGTGTTGGAAAATGGTCGACTCTTTCCTTCAGGCCCACCAGCGCCAAAGCCTCTGCCGGATCCATCGGATCATCGGCAATTTCTGTGACCAGCTCAACATTCTCATAGGCAGTCAGGCTCGGCATCAGATTGTAGAACTGGAAGACAAAGCCGACATTTTCCCGGCGATAGCGAGTGAGCTCCTTGTCGCTCATCACGCCTAGCTCACTTTCCTCAAACCAGGCCTGGCCATCGGTCTGGCGATCAAGACCGCCAAGAATATTGAGCAAGGTCGACTTGCCGCTGCCCGATGGCCCAAGCAAAACCACCACCTCGCCAGCGGGAATCTCCAGATCTACTCCGCGCAGCGCATGGACGGCAGCCGAACCCTCGCCATAGACCTTGGTCAGGCCCTGAGTGCGATAGGCTGTCACGCTGGCTTCGATGTCGGGTCGGGCGGACATTGGTATGGAGTTTTCCAGGATGCGATGAGTCGAATAGCAAACTAACAGTTTGTGGACCACTGGTCCATACGCTAGTACATATGGCCTGTCAGAACTTGGAAATCACCCAATGAGCCGCAATCGTTTAGACAATCTTGACCCGGAAAAGCAGCGCATTCTGTTTGAGGCGGCAACCGAAGAATTTGCCAAAAACGGTTTTGATGGAGCATCTCTCAACCAGATTCTCAAACAATCCGGCATGAGCAAGAGCTCGCTCTATTATTACTTCGACGACAAGGCCGATCTCTTTGTGACCTTGGTAGAACGGACCGCCGCGATACTCTTCAAACATGTCGGCCATTTCGACCTCGATGAGCTGACGGCCAACAATTTCTGGTCCTATTTTGAAGGACGCTATGGTCGGGCCATGGCTTTCATCAGCAACAATGGCTGGGTCATTCGGTTTGGGGCAATCTTCTATGCTTTGCGCAGAGATCCAAAGCGAGGATCGGCGACCAACCGGTTGTTTCAAACGGCGCGCTCTTGGGTTGAGGCAATTATTCGCAAAGGGCAGTCACTCGGCATAGTGCGCAACGATCTACCTGAAAGCCTGCTGGTGGATTCCACCATGGGCCTGCTCGAATCTCTCGACCGATGGATGGTGACTCATTGGGATGAGCTAACGGCTGAGGAACGAAGCGCTATGCCGACCAAGCACCTCGGCCTTTTCCGCGATCTGCTTGCTCTGCCTGCAAAGAAGTAATCTCAACCAAGTTGAAGGATTGGCTATTAGAGGGGGCCGCTTAGACCGTTGAAAGGCTGAAAGCTGCCAGTCCGCTCACGGCCCAATTTTCGACACCGAGAAGAGGTTACAAGGCTGATTGAAGCCTAACCCAAACAAATTGAGGCTTGGCCACAATTGTTGGTTCACATTGCAATCGAGAAAGTGGTGACCGTAATTTAAGAATTACATTGCAAGAAGTGCCCATGTTTAGGGGCGTAATCATAGCATTTTGGGCTCTAGTTTTTGCCTTCCCTGCCCAGGCGCAAGTCATCGAAGGCACGGCGACGGTTATCGATGGCGACACGATAGACATGACTGGGATGCGCATCCGTCTTGCCTACATCGATGCGCCCGAAGCAGTTCAGACCTGTGACAAAGACAATGAGCCTTGGGCTTGCGGTGATTTCGCCACGGCAGAGCTTGCTTCAATCATCGAAGGGCAGTCGGTATCGTGCACCGTGATCGATAGAGACGTTTACAGGCGTCAGGTCGCGACATGCAGGACACGCGTGTTCGATGTAGGGCATGAGATGGTTAGGCGCGGCGTTGCGATTGCGCTCGATACTGCGCCATTTGAATATAACGAGGCGACGGAAGTTGCGCAGCGTCTGAATTCAGGCCTGTGGGCATCGACATTCGAGTTGCCTTGGGTCTGGCGCGCAGAAAACCCGCAGCTTGTCCCGGAAGTGGCAAGCCGCGAGCCACTGCCAACAGTGAGAGCGCAGCCTGTGCGAGAGCCTTCCTATCAAAACCAGAACGGCTGTTTGATCAAAGGAAACCGCAACAGGCGCGGTGAGTGGATCTATCACTTGCCTGGCCGGCCATATTACGACCAAACACGCGCGGAGGAAATGTTCTGCACCGAGCGTGAAGCTCGCGCGGCAGGCTATCGGCGATCAAGGGCATAATGCCAGGGAGTGGTTCAATGGAAGTGGATCAACAACACTAAGGCAGGTCATTTCCTCTGAATCTCCATTGCCTGATCGAATGCAATACCAGCGTAGTCTGCCGACACAATTCAAAGCTGCATGATATAGCCATGCTTTGAATTCAGAAGCTTGTATCCCCAATAGAATTTACTAGTACTGATACCGGGCAGGGGGCTTGGATGTCAGAATCAAATACAGAAACGGCGGCGAGCCCCGCCGATGCAGCACTGGCGAGCTTTGTCCTACTTGCGCAGTTTCTTGGCGTGCCCGCTGACCCCTCGCAGATCCATCATGATCGCGGGCAAGGCGACAAGCCTTATGACTTCGATGACCTGATCAGGGTGGCGAAGAAGTTGGGGCTCATGGCGCGTCGCCGCGCCGCTGTTTTGGCAGACCTGCCGAAAATGCCGCTGCCCGCTTTGGTGTCGCTTGCCGATGGCGGCACGGCAATGTTGCTCAAGATCGATGAGAACAGCGACACTGGCACGCGTTTCATGGTGATGCAGCCTGGCAGCGAGCGCCCTGAAATCTGGACTGAGGACGAAGTCGAGGCCCGTTTCCTGGTCGATGGTGGCAAGGTCGACCTACTGCTCATGACCAGCCGTGAACATATCGCCGGACAAAAACGGGCGTTTGATGTCAGCTGGTTCATTCCTGCGATTGTCAAATACCGCAAACCGATGCGCGACGTCCTGCTGGGCAGTTTCTTCCTGCAGCTGATGGGGCTTGCATCGCCGATCTTTTTCCAGCTGGTGATCGACAAGGTGCTGGTTCACCAGTCGATGACGACGCTGGAAGTGCTGGCGTTTGGCCTTGCGACTGTACTGGTATTTGAGACCATGCTTTCGGGCCTGAGGAACTGGCTCTTCGCGCATACCACCAACCGCGTGGATGCGGAGCTTTCGGCGGCCTTGTTCCGGCATCTGGTCGCCTTGCCGCTCTCCTATTTCGAGGCGCGGCGCGTGGGTGACAGCGTGGCGCGTGTGCGCGAGCTGGAGAATATCCGCAACTTCCTCACCAGTAATGCGGTGACGGTGGTGATCGACCTTTTCTTCACCATCGTATTCTTTGTGGTGATGTACATCTATTCGCCAATGCTGACATTGATCGTGGCGCTGACGATTCCGATTTACGTGGCGATCTCCGTCTTCATCACACCGCCTCTGCGGGCTCGCCTGGATGAGAAGTTCAAGCGCGGGGCGGAGAACCAGGCCTTCCTGGTGGAGACAGTTACCGGCATCGGCACTCTCAAAAGCATGGCGGTTGAGCCGCGCATGCGTGATCGCTGGGAAAAGCAGTTTGCCGGCTATATCAAGACAGGTTGGGACGTGACGGTGCTTTCCACCTGGGGCAGCCATTTGATCCAGCTTGTCTCCAAGTTGACAACGGTGGCGATCCTCTTTTTCGGCGCGCGCGCGGTGATTGCAGGCGAGCTGTCCGTTGGCAGCCTCGTCGCCTTCAACATGCTGGCTGGGCGCGTGGCGCAACCGATCTTGCGCCTGTCGCAGCTTTGGCAAGACTTCCAGCAGGTGCGTATTTCGGTCGACCGGCTGGGCGATATCCTCAATGCGCCTGCCGAGCCGGAGCACAATCCCAATCGTGCAAGCCTGCCGCCGATTGAGGGGCGGGTGGAGTTTGACCAGGTTCGCTTTCGCTATCGCCCCGATGCGCCTGAGGCTCTGCGCGGCGTCTCGTTGGATGTGAAAGCGGGTGAGATGCTTGGCATTGTCGGGCCTTCTGGCAGCGGCAAGTCAACGCTGACCAAGCTGGTGCAACGGCTCTATGTTCCCGAACAAGGCCGGGTGCTGGTGGATGGCACGGATTTGGCCCTGGTCGATCCGGCCTGGTTGCGACGGCAGGTCGGCGTGGTGCTGCAGGAAAACATCCTGTTCAACCGCTCGGTGCGTGAGAATATCGCTCTCAGCAACCCGACAGAGTCAATGGAGCGCGTGATTGCGGCGGCGGAACTTGCCGGAGCGCATGAGTTTATCCTTACCCTGCCGCACGGTTATGACACGATGATTGAGGAGCGCGGCAGCAACCTGTCTGGCGGGCAGCGTCAGCGCCTCGCCATTGCCCGCGCCCTGCTGACCGATCCGCGCATCCTTATCCTCGATGAAGCCACAAGCGCGCTCGATGCAGAGAGCGAAGAAATCATCCAGAACAATCTCGCGCGTATTGCCGAGGGGCGCACGGTGATGATCATCGCGCACCGTCTTTCGGCGGTCCGGCCGTGCAACCGCATCATCACGGTGGAGAATGGCGAGGTCACCGAGATGGGCAGTCATGACGAGCTGCTGAAGGCGGGCGGGCGCTATGCCCAGCTGCATGCGAAGCAGACGGGCCTGTCCGGAGCGCAGGCATGAGTTGGCTTGCTGACCGTTTTCCGGCGCTTTCCAAACATCTGGGCGTCTTGCGCGAAAGCTGGCGCAACCAGAACGAGGCCGATGCCGCCTTTCGCCCGCGCGAGGAGCATGAGTTTCTGCCAGCTGCGCTGGAAATCATGGAGAAGCCGCCAAGCCCGGGCATGCGCTGGCTGCTGTGGCTGACCTGCGCACTGGTCGTAATCGCGCTCGTTTGGTCTGTCATTGGCAAGGTTGACGTGGTTGCCGTCGCCTCTGGCCGCGTGGTTCCCGGTGGCAATGTGAAGATCGTCCAGCCTATAGAGATCGGCGCTGTCCGTGCGATCCATGTGAGTAATGGTCAATTCGTGCGGGAGGGTGAGCTGCTGATCGAGCTCGATCCCACGCTGGCCAGCGCGGACGAAGCGCAGAGCGAGCAAAACCTGCTAACCGCCAATGTCGTGCAGGCGCGGAACAATGCCCTGCTGGCATATCTTGACGGGCGCGAACCGCGTTTCGCAGCGCCTCAGGGAACGCCAACAGATGTTGTGGCTACCGAACGGGCGCTGATCAGCAGCGCGATTGCCGAGTTCGAGGCACAACGGGCAAGCCTGTCCCAACAACGGGCCGAGCGTGCCGCCGAACTGCAGGGTGCGAATGCGGAAATCGCCAAGCTGGAGGAGGCCTTGCCATATATTGAGCAGCAGCTTTCAGCCCGGGCGGAATTGGCAGAGCGCGGTTTCTATTCCCGCTTGCGCTTGCTGGAATATGAGCAGCTGCGCGCCGAGCACTTGCGCAATATCGAAATTCAGCAGGCCAATGCCAACCGCGCGCAGGCAGCGATAGGAACGCTGGATGCAGAACTGCGAGCGCTGCGTGCCAATTTTGGACGAACCGCAGTAACCGACATGGCCGAAGCGAACGACCAGGCTGGCCTGGCCAGCGAGGAATTGCGGGCGGCAGAGCGGCGGCGGCAGTTCCAGGATTTGCGTGCGCCGGTGGATGGCGTGGTGCAACAGCTTTCGGTGACAACGGTCGGCGGTGTTGTGCAACCCGCACAAACGCTGATGGTGATCGTTCCATGCTCTTCCGCCGATGCAGAAAGCCCGGCCAGCTGCAATGGCAGCATCACTGTTGAAGCCTTCGTGCAGAACAAGGATATCGGCTTTGTTGAGCAGGGGCAGCGTGTGGCAGTGAAACTGGAAGCGTTCAATTTCACCGATTACGGCATGCTGGAAGGCACCGTCACCAATATCAGCCGCGATGCCATTGACCAGAACCAGCAACCCGCCGGTTCCGAGCGGGATGAGAACGGTCGCCCGGTCCAGAACCGATTGGTCTACGCCGCCAGCATATCCCTGCCTTGTGGCCCGGAAGTGGCAGACCGCCACTCCCTGTGTAACCGTGTGCAACCGGGTATGTCTGTTCAGGCAGAGATCAAGACGGGCACGCGCCGGATTATCCAGTACCTGCTTTCACCGATCAGCCAGGCGCTGGATGAAGCGGGGCGGGAGAGATAATTTCACGCACAAAGTAAGGGCAAGTAATAAAACCCAGAAATATTATGGGGTTGCAGGAAAATTCCTACTTGCTCTTTGGCTTTGCATCGATACCTTTAGGGTCCAGACCCATAAACAGGATTCCCAGCAGCGCCCTAATGTGATTCACGTGTCTCCAGCGAGGAGGCATGGCAGATGGTGGATTTCTTCTGGTTTTCGGATGAGCAATGGGCGCGGATTGAACCGCTCCTGCCGCAAGATACGCGCGGGATGCCGCGGGTAGATGATCGGCGGGTGCTCTCCGGCATTGTCCATGCGTTGAAGAGCGGCGGTCGTTGGGGCGATTGTCCTGAACACGTCTACGGCCCGAAGAAGACGCTCTACAACCGCTTCCGGCGCTGGGCCGAGCGCGGCGTGTGGGAGCGCATCTTTGCCGATCTTGCCGGGTTCGAAGGCGTGCCATCCAGGCTGTTCATCGACAGCTCGTGCATCAAGGTCCACCGCACTGCTGGTGGCGCAAAAGGGGGGCCTTGGCTCATGGTATCGGCATCACCAAAGGCGGCAGGAACACCAAGCTCCATGCCATCTGCGACGAGAAGGGCCGTCCCCACGTCCTGCTGCTGACGCCCGGCAACACCCACGATGCCAAGGTGGCCATGCTGGCGATCAATGCCGTGCCGCCCTCGGACTATCTGGTCGCTGACAAAGGCTACGACAGCAACGCCTTGCGCTCATGGCTGATCGAGCGCGGTACCACGCCGGTCATCCCCTCAAAGTCTAACCGCAAAGTCCAGATCGAGCACGACCGGCAGATCTACCGCCAGCGCAACGTCGTCGAGCGCATGTTCTGCCGGTTCAAGGACTGGCGCCGCGTCGCCACCCGCTTCGACCGCAACATCAAGACCTTCATGGCTACCATCGCCATCGCAGCCTTCGTCACGTGGTGGCTCTAATGAGTCCGGACCCTAAATATCTGGGAGGGGGATACGGCCATGATGCGACGACATTTCCTGAATGCCTGTGCCACTGTCCTGTGCGCGGGGATGGCATTCACAACAACCGCATGCAGCGCATCTGATGATACTCCGGACTATCGCTATCGCCTGTCGGTGGAGGTGGAAACACCGGAGGGTTTGCGCAGCGGCTCAAGCGTACTCGAAGTGAAGCAGAGCATGGGTCGGTCGGCGATGGATCCGGCTGGCATGCGGATTTCCCGCCGATTGCGAGGGGAAGCGGTTTCGGTTGATCTGGGCGATGGCAGAATGCTGTTCGCGCTGCTGCGATCGGAAACCGATACGGACTGGGCCTTAAGCGTGGTGCAGCGGCTCTCGCCAGACACCCCCGGCGAATCCTGGGCTGAGCAATTTGACGATATGCTCCAATTAGAGGGCGAAATCCCCATCCCCAGAATGTGGCCTGCAACCCGGAGACTGCCCGAGATTTCTGCCTATCCAATGCTGGTGACCTTCGGCGATCTGGATGATCCGACCAGCGTTGAGCGGGTTGATCCCGATGATCTTGCAGCGACCTTTGGCGAAGGCGTGAGCCTCAGCCGCATCACCGTGGAAATGACCGATGATTATGTGACGACGGGCATTGATGAGAGCCTGGGGTGGTTCAGAGATCAAGCGGCAAAGGGGGGAAATCTCATTCCCATGGTAAGCAATGCGCGTGGAAGATATGAGGTCGCACCAGGTTATGACGAGGCGTTAATCCAAGTCGGTGTTAGTAGTTTTTCGACAGAGGCGTACGAACAATGAGTATGGATCGCACTGTCTTTCTGTCGCTCCTTGCGCTTGATTCTTACAATAGGGGTTATGGCTCTAATGTCGGGGGGCTATCCGAAAGCGACGGTGTCGGTACCGCGTCCATTGTCAGCCGAGACGCGATCTTTGGGCCAAATACCGATCAAGTATACCAAGCTTGGCAGTCCGCCGGCTTTTACGCGATTGCTTATGAGTGGAATGGCGAGACAGTTATTTCCATTCGAGGAACAAATTTCGAATTCGCAGAATCGGTTGAAGATGCGCTCAACAGCCCAATTGTTTTGGATGTCTGGAATGGATGGACTGTCGGCGGCGGGTTCGAATCTAGCGCGCAGGCTGGACTTGCCATCGAGTTTTACGAATCCGTAGTTTATGGAAACAATCCTGCCGGCCTAGACGTCTTTTATGTGAACGATGAATTTGTCAGTTTGACTGGCCATTCTCTTGGCGGAGGCTTGGCAGGGTTTGTCGGCTCCCTGGCTAAAAAGCCTGTGGTTGGCTTTGACCATATGCCTTATGGTTTGGCTGCGCAGGGCCAAGTTTTTTCAGAAGCTCTAAAGCGGACATTGGACCAATTTGGCCTATCTGATCTGGATCCCCTGGAAGTTCTGGAGCAAATTGAAAACGCTCTGTTCCCTGGAATTCAAAACGGTGACTTTACGCTTCAGGAATTCGTTGAAGCGCTATTCTTCCACTTTGATGCGATCGCTCCGTCATATGGTGCGCTCCGAGGCTATTACGCAGAAGATGAAGTGCTTGAACGTGTCCGATCGGGCGAATTCCAAGTCGCAGGCGGAGATGTTTTAGCTGGAGTCCTGAACGTTTTGGGACTTCCGATCATCGGTGCCGCACTTGGCGGGTACATTGCGAGTATTGGTGTAACCACAGCAATCCTGGAAGAAGAGGTCGCAAAGGAGGAAATTGGCCTTCGCGGAACCGATTTGGGAGGAGGCCCTCTTCGTGATCCAGTGAACGCGCACTCGATGGCTTTGCTTACCACGTTGCTGTTTGGCCAGCTGCAGTGGGTAGATGTAGACGAGGGAGGCTCGAACGAGTGGGAACTTAGCGCCAGATTCGTGTTGCCGGCAATCAATTCTGAATCGATCGCCCAGAACCTCGAAATAGGTGTCGATTCTGGTGTGGCTACATCGGGATCACAAATGGCCGCGATGATCGCTTACAGCCTATTGGATGAGGGCGAACGTCCATTTGGTGATACGGGGATCCGGGCGATGTTCGGCGACATGGAAGATCTTGGTAACGCGCTTGTTTCATTACCGGCCTTCGTCGATGACGATATCCATTTTGAAATTGGAGAACTTGTTGTTGAATTCGCAGGGCTGCTTGCTTCTTCAGGCCTTCTGCAAACTGACTGGAACAGTGCTGTTCATGGTGTCCTTGATTTTGATGATGACGGAGCCGAGTCTAGTCTCAGTGTCGATCTTTCCGACTCAACATGGAGTTTGGATGGAGGACTCCCAGAAGTATATGAAAATATCAGTGCGGCATCTCTGGTAGAGTCCATAATTACTGGTTCCTTGGAAGGAACTCTTGGTGAAGAGAGGGCAAGCGACCTTTTGTCTGAACTAAAGGGCTGGTTGCTGGCCAACGGCTCAGACACTCAAACTTCAGCATTTGAAGAAATAGACTTCATCAGCTTTTCGCTAGAACCGGGCAGGCTCTATCAACATCCAGAGTCCCAGAATCGGCAGCTGATCGTTGGCTCGGATGGAAGCGAGAACTTCCTTATCGATGGAACTCCGGCAATCGTCATCACAGCTGAGGGTAACGATACGGTCTTCGGTTCGGTTGGGGATGATGCACTGATTGGCGGGTCAGGCAACGACACCCTTGTCGGCGGCGAGGGCAATGACTGGTTCTTTGCCGGAGAAGGGGCAGACGAAATCTATGGTGACGCCGCAGACGGATCGGGCACCGGATACGATACGGTCGTTTATGATGATCTCGACACCTTGTTTGTTACATATGATGGCTTGGGAGATACCGGCGTCATTCGGACAAATGGCGATCTTGGCGCCGATGAACTGCACCAGATTGAAATGGTCAAGGTCACTGCTGCGCGGACAATTTTTAATGTAATTGGCACAATAGGCAGCGATGCAAACGTCACGATTGCAGCGGTTAAAGGAGGGCAAGTCAGCCCCGCGCTGAGTCAGGTAATCTCTGCAAACAACCTTCGTCACGGTGTGGATATCAGGTTGAATAGCGGAGTGAACCGCATCGGTAACGGCGAAACCGGCGGCAACATCCTGCTCGAAAATTTCAACACGCAGATTATTGCAACCGACTTTGATGATGAACTTATCGACTTCAGTGATGAGGAGAAGTTCATTTCTGGCGGTAGCGGCAATGACATTATCTCAATTGCCGGTACCACTGCGGGTTCAGTCCTTTTTGGCGATGATGGCTCTGATCGTATTCTGGGCGGGGATGGTGATGACGTTATAATCGACCATAATTCGTCCGCTCTCGAAGGCATTGTTCTGCCGGTCTATTACTCGGAATTAACCGGAAGTTTCCTGGAACTTGACGAGGATGCCGTCATTGCCGGTGAACTGCTGTTTGATTGGGGGCGTGGCAACAAACGAAATGGGATCGGCGCAATCGATGCAGGGGCAGGCGATGATCAGATCGTTGTCTCCGTTGTTGAATCAACTCCCCAGATTGGGGAAGGAAACCCGGTTGATAATGAGAACGGGAACCCAACCCTTCCGGGATTCGATGGGGTAGGCCGCCCTATTTACCTTCTGGACCCAGGGGCCGGTGACGACACGGTCACTCTGGAATTCAACACTGGCGAAGTGTTCTATCGCTACCAAGCTGGCGATGGGTCTGATCATGTCACTTTGGGAAGTACGGCCTCGTTTGAATATTCTGGTGATATGAATACGCCACCAGAAGGTTATTTCCGGCAGCCGACACTAACATTCGATTTTTCAGAATACTCAACATCAGAAGTCAGCTTCACGTATCATGAGACCAGCAAGGAGCTCATTTGGCTTTTGCTTCCCAATCTGGATTCCCCACCGGTACATTTGCTGCAAGGCGATTTGGAAGTGCAGTTTGCAGATGGTGGTTCGATCTTGGTTGAAGGCGTGTACGGGTTTACCGGTGCCCAACCGAACGATGTGCCTCCGGGCCATATTCGTCTTGAGGCAAGCTTTACGACTTCTGATGGTGTAGGTTCTATCGATGTGGCCGTCGACGAACCTACGCTCCAAGGGCCGTCTAACTTTGCGGCGCCATCGCAGTCCAGTATTAGCACAAGTGGTTTTGCTGCGGCGATGACGGCTCCTACTCCTACGGTAGCCACGTCAACAACTAGCACCTCTGATGATCAGGATGTGTTACTTGCGCGCGGCGATCATGTTTTTGCGGGTGGTTTGGGAACCGACAGATTGTTGGTGACTTGGTCGCTGGATACGATTGTCGCGTCCCTCGATGGGACTGACCTTTCTGTAACCGACAAATGGGGCACACTTGGCACCACCGTCGTAAGCGACTTTGAGGAAATCTATGTCGTCTCGGAAGGCATTACCTACACTCCGCAAGACTTTGTAGATCTTATTGCCAGTCTGGCGTCCAGCGGAGATGTGTACGGAACTGAAGATGATGACATCATCGACGGCACAGAACTGCGAGACCTGATTTTTGGTGAAGCTGGCAACGACCAGATTAGTGGCCTGCAAGGCGACGACTACCTTTTTGGCGGTAGTGACAATGACCACTTAGATGGCGGTGATGGTGACGACGGGCTTTACGGAGGGTCCGGAAGTGATGTTCTTGTAGGCGGCGATGGTAATGACACTCTTGATGGCGGTAGCGGTGCAGACGCGCTATCCGGAGGACGAGGCGATGACACCTATGTTATTGACGACGTAGGCGATTCAATTGTGGAGCAGGCCGACGAAGGTCGTGATCGTGTTCGAGCGGCGTTCGATTACACACTTGGTTCGAACGTTGAAGATCTCGATCTACTGGACGATGCAGTTTCGGGCACTGGTAATAGTTCGGACAACAGCATCACCGGCAACAGCGCAGACAATGACATATTTGGTCTGAGCGGGAACGACGCTCTCACCGGAGGGGCTGGCGACGACAATCTGAACGGCGGTTCTGGAAATGATGTGCTGCAAGGCGGATCAGGAAGAGATACGCTGCATGGCGGTGATGGCGATGATCGTTTGTATGCAAACGGTCTTAACACCAGCGGCAATGACGCCTTGCTGGTGGACGATAACAACCCTCTAACTTCAAGCGGTGAAACTCTCATTGGAGGAAGCGGCAACGATTACCTTGCGGGAAGTGGTGGCAACGACACGCTAGAAGGTGGCGACGGAAATGATGAGATCTATGGCGGCGAGAATAATGATGAACTGAATGGTGGCTCTGGAAACGACACCTTGGATGGCGGTCTAGGTGCCGATGACATGATGGGTGGCGTCGGTGACGACATCTATTTTGTGAATGACGCCGAGGACTTTGTGTTTGAGCAAGCCGATTCTGGGTTTGATACAGTCTATGTTTCTGCCGCGTCTTATGGGGGCGGACAATTTATTGAACGCTACGTCTTGCTTGCCGGCGCACAAACGGTTTTTGGGCATTCAAACGGTACGGAAATTGTTGGTAACGATCTGGACAACCTGATTTTTGGTGGTGATGGAAGTGACTTCATTACCGGCGGTCACGGCAACGATGTATTGTTTGGCTTTTCGATTGGACGTCCAGGTATGGGAGCGCCAATTGGCCAAGACACAATTGAAGGTGGGGAGGGTGATGACGAAATAAATGGCGGATCCGGGGACGACCTACTGTCAGGTGACGGCGGTTCAGATAAAATAAGTGGCGGCATGGGAGACGACACCCTGCTCGGTGGTCAAGGTCTCGATGAATTTTTCAGCAGTTCCGGCAGCGACCTGATTATCGGCGAAGGTGTTGCTACTCTTGATGATGTTGGAACGTTTGTTGAAGCTGAGGGATGGAGCGCCATCAGCGGAAACACTGATCGAGTTCACTACACTGGCTCTAGAGACCAGTATACAATTACTGCAGCTGGAAATGGCTGGTTCCGCGTTGAAGATCTTCATAGTTCCGGACAAGACATTGATCATATTGTACGGATCGGTGAACTTATCTTCCTTTCTGACGATGGGTCCACTGAAACCTATTCCTTGGCTGGCCCATCCGCGACCGTCAGCAATGTCACCTTCGATCTGGTCGAGGATGACTTTTTTGGTCTCCAAATCGATGCTGGTTGGTTCACAGATCCGAATGAAGATCCGATAGATCTAACTCTGGAAGGTCCAGACGGCGAACCAGCTCCTGATTGGATCTCGATAGTTGACAATGAAATTGTCGGCACACCACCACAGGACTTCAATGGTCAAATCACGTTGCAATTGGTATCGACCACCAGCACCGGTACGGCATCGATCCAACTGGATCTGAACGTCTCACCAGTAAATGATGCGCCGGTTTTTTCTGGCAGCGTTTCGGACATTGAGCTTGTTCCGTATCAGACGTTTGCCTTTGGTGTTGGAGACTTGGAGTTCACCGATCCCGACGGCGATAGTCTGGTTGTTTCGGCTTCGCTTTCTGATGGCAACTCACTTCCAAGTTGGCTTGCATATGACGGCGAACAGTTTTTTGGAACGGTGCCTGGTTCCGAAACGGGCGACTATTCGATCGCTCTGTCCGCGTCAGATGGGGAATTGCAGGCAAGTACGAACTTTGTCTTGAGCCTTGCTGCCCCTCAGTACAACCATATCGTCGGAACAGAAGGGAATGAGTCTCTTGCGGGCACAATTGGTGCCGACCATTTCGAAGGCCTGGGAGGAGATGATCGTCTTGCGCCTGGTGATGGAGCAGATCTAGTCGACGGAGGCTCTCAGGCAGGCTACGATATCGTTACCTATCGCTGGTATGCGACAACTGGCATCGCCGCTTCATTGCTGACGGGAGGCACCGCCGGTAGTGCAAGTGGCGATATCTACATCGATATCGAAGGCGTTGAAGGCACTGATTTTGATGACTGGATCGAAGGGGACGACGGAAACAATTTCCTCAGGGGTTTCGGCGGAGATGATGTTATCTATGCCGGAGATGGCAATGATAGTATTCTCGGCGACGCTGGTGTCGACACACTGTATGGTGGAGCCGGAGACGACAATTTCTGGCACGTAAAGAATGATGATACCGGAGACTTCGTGTTCGCCGGGAACGGGAACGATGCCGTCTTCGCTGGTTTGGACGACTATGTTGAAGGTGGTGCTGGTGATGATGACCTGCGCATTTTTGGCAACTTTGCGACCGTTCTTGGCGACGAGGGAGACGACAGGTTCTCAGTCTCGAACGGGCTGCTCGGTCTTAATATCGATGGTGGTGCCGGAAACGACGCGATCTATATGTATGGCGGCGATGATATTACTTTGCAGTCATTCGCAGACGTTGAGACCATTGTAGCCGGAAATACGCCAGATAACTCCGCGACATTTACCATTGAGTTCGACTATTTTGATCTCTCAGGATCAAGCCTGCAAAGAAACCTGGATATTGTTGCGGGGCTTGATGCGGACACAACCATCGTTGGCCCTTCCCTAAATACATGGTCTGGAAATTCTTGGAGGCTGCGGGTTGTTGGAGCAGGTGGAAATGACAACCTGACCGGCTCCGAGCATCATGATCTGCTGGAGGGTAAAGTCGGCAATGATCAACTGTTCGGGCAGGATGGTAATGATAGTCTGACAGGGGGCGCAGGCAACGACGTCCTGATGGGCGGAGCAGGTTCTGACACCGCGTTTTTCGCCGGCGAAATGTCGACCTACTCAGTCGTGACTAATGCAGGCACACTCACCGTTACTGACAATGATGCCATCAACGATGGAGATGATGGCACGGACACAATTGCTGGAGTCGAGGTCCTTTCCTTCAAGAATGGCGAAACCGTATCGGTGGCAGCACCCATCGTGCTCGATCTTGATGGGAATGGAATCGAAACGCTGAACAGCGCTGAGAGTTCAGCTATTTTTGATCTTAATGGAGACGGCATAGCCGACGATACGAGTTGGATCGGGTCTACCGAAGGCTTCCTCTTCCTTGATCGTGACGGCAATGGCACCGTAAGCTCCGCTAGCGAATTGTCATTCATAGGGGACGTGCCGGATGCCATGTCCGACCTTGATGGTCTGAGAGCCTTTGATAGCAACGAAGACGGCACCCTGTCCGCTGCTGACGAGCGTTTTGCTGACTTTGGGGTGTGGCAAGACTTGGACGGCAATGGGTTCGTGAGCAACAACGAGGTTGCCAGCCTGACTAACATTGGTTTCCAGTCATTGAACCTGTCGGCAACGTCTCATCAGGGCGAATTTGAGTTTGGTGATGTCGCGGTCCTTAATGTCGGCCAGTACACATTGAGAGACGGGCAAACTCGGGAATATTTTGATGCGGCGCTAACCTACTTTGCTTCGCCTGAGGCTTCTCAACCTGTTAGGCAGGCATTCCCAAATCTATCTGCCGTAATGCACTCGGTTGGCTCGAACTCCAATGGTGATTTCCAGCATACCCGCTCCAAGCGATCGCCATCTGGCGGCAGAAATGAGCATGCCGGAAGAATGATCCATTTGCGCGATGTGCTCGGTCTGTCATCAAACAAATCGCCGTTCGCGAGCGGTTGGGGTGATGAAAGGCCACTGCGGCGCCAACCTGTATCCACAGGAGCGCTTTTAGAGAGTGGCGAGTATGAACCAACCAATAATGGCTTTGCTGTGGCAAATAGGTCTACCCAAGACCTGCCTCCGGAACGCGAGACCCTTGCGGCGCTCGAGCAGCCGCCTTTGGCTGCGACGCTGAATCCAATCGAACGAAAACTCCAGTTGATGGTCCAAGATATGGCCGCTTTTGGAGATAAGCGGGGTGTTGGAAATACTGCCGATCGGGAATTTCAGACCGGACAAAGCGATTGGTTCGCATAAAGAGAACGGTATTATCAGTTTAACTAGGCAGGCAAGGGCGTCCGCGGCTAACGGCAACTTATGAGCTGTAAGTCGAGAGCCAAAACAGACAGCCCGTTCAAACGGCACTGTCAGATTGACTGCACCTGATTGAATATTGAGCGGGTTGGGGTAGGGCCACGCGATGCCCAGACCTCGAAAACCTGCCAGTCCATTCAAGCGCTTCAACTCTTCGCCGGAAGTTATTCGCCTGGTCGTGATGATGTACGTTCGGTTTCCGCTGTCGTTGCGAAATGTCGAAGATCTACTCTTCGAGCGAGGCATCGATATCTGCCACGAAACAGTTCGCTTCTGGTGGAACCGGTTTGGACCAATGTTCGCAGCTAATATCAAGCGGCAGCGCATTTCGAGAATGAGGGGCTTTCGCCATTGGCGCTGGCACGTCGACGAGGTGTTCGTAAAGATCAATGGCGAGACGCATTATCTTTGGCGTGCAGTGGATCACGAAGGCGAAGTGCTCGAGAGCTACGTTACCAAGAAACGGGATAAAGCTGCGGCGTTGCGGTTCTTCAAGAAGGCGTTGAAACGGCATGGAAGTCCCGAAACGATAGTCACCGATGGGTTGAGATCTTACCCTGCGGCGATGAAGGATCTTGGCATTGAAGATCGTCGCGAAATGGGGCGATGGGAGAACAATCGCGCCGAGAACTCACACTTGCCCATCCGAAGGCGAGAGCGCGTGATGCTCAGATTTCGACAGATGAAGAGTCTGCAGAAATTCGTCTCCGTCCACGCCAATGTCCGCAACCACTTCAACCAGGATCGCCATCTCGTAGATCGTCAAACTTACAGAGCATCCCGCTCAGCCGCCCTGGCTGAGTGGCAAAACCTCGCTGCATAAACGGAGCCTTGGGTTGGGAGAGTTCTGCCAATGGGAGACGAGTTGCCGTTAGACGACAGCACCATTCAGCATTGTTGGGCCCCTCCACGTGAAGTTGGACGGCAAAGGCTCCAGCATGGCCGGTATATGGTTCCTCGCTAGCTTTGAGGCTCGAGAAACGGTCTGTGAGATTGAAGATGCTACCGACTACCGCTGAAACTGTCGTGATAATGATGCCCAAGACGACGACGATGGCTAAGACACGATTGTTCTTCAGTCTGGCAAGAATTTGATCGACGCGGGTTTCTGACATAGGTCACATGCTATCGAGCACTTTTGATTTGCGCTAGCCAACTTGGAACCGTGATACCCTTGCAACCAATACGGCACTGTCAAAGCAAACTGGCTGATCGGGGAGGGCCACCTCTGCCAAGTGGAGACAAGTTGTCGTTAGACCGGCGGCACCCGGTATCATAACGCAACGGCGCCTTTCGCATCCATATGCGCTCGTGCAATCCCATTCATGTCGAACTTCAGTACAGGAGGAGCTAGATTTGCACCAAGCGCTCCTTTGGGATTGAATTCACCGGCCGAGGCCTTTTCATAGAGCGATTGGTGATCCCAGGCAGCGGTCGTTCCCGTTCCTCGTTCTGGTTCCGAATGACCAGAGTGTAGATGATTGTTCGCAATCATTACATCGGCGAGGCTCGGTGATCCGTGCCAAGGGTGTTGTCAGACAAACTGCACCTGTTGCGGATTAAGGTGGCGAGGGTAGGGCGATTGGATGCCCAGACGTCGCAATCCGGATAGCCCGTTCAAACGCTTCAACTCATCGCCCGAGGTCATTCGGTTGGTTGTGATGATGTATGTCCGTTTTCCCCTGAGTTTGCGGAACGTCGAAGACCTGCTGTTTGAGCGTGGCATCGACATTTGCCACGAAACGGTGCGGTTCTGGTGGAACCGGTTCGGTCCAATGTTTGCAGCGGACATCAAGCGCCAGCGCATCAGCAGGATGCGCGGTTTCTGTCACTGGCGTTGGCACCTCGATGAGATCTTCGTGAAGATCAACGGCGAAACCCACTACCTCTGGCGTGCAGTCGATCACGAGGGTGAGGTTCTGGAGAGCTACGTCACCAAGAAACGCGACAAGAAAGCTGCACTTCGCTTCTTGAAGAAAGCACTGAAGAGCAACGGCAGCCCGGTTGAAGTCGTTACCGATGGGCTTCGCTCTTACCCTGCTGCTTTCGATGATCTCGGTATTGAGGATCGTCGAAGCATGGGGCGGTGGAAGAACAACAGAGCCGAGAATTCTCACTTGCCGCTACGAAGACGAGAGCGTGTCATGCAGCGATTTCGGCGAATGAAGTCACTTCAGAAATTCGCTTCAGTTCACGCCAACGTCCACAACCATTTCAACCAAGACCGCTATCTCACTGACAGACGAACCTACAAGACCAACCGCTCAGCCGCCCTGGCTGAGTGGTAAAACCTCATGGCTTGAGATATTGGCGAGGGCAGGGTGCTCTCTGCCCAACGGAGACGAGTTCGCGTTAGACTGACAGCACCTCAGAAAGAACTGCGCGGGCAGATTCCTTCGATGTGGTGTGCTTCGCCGAAAACGCCTTGGCGCCTTCCGCGAATTTCGATGCAGCTTCCTGCGACGAGGGTTTCCTCATTGTCGTGACGAAGCGTCTATTGGTTGCGTTTCTTGTCATGTTTTCAATGTAGCATTCGATGTCGCTATTGCCAATGTTGCTGTGTTCGTTTTCGAGTTGGCTGTTGATGGAGTTGCTGCCTACTTTTTTATGATCGTTGCGATGGCACGTTTGCATCATGTTTCCATGCTTCTCTGGTGCAACTAGCGCTCTCTTCGCTCTTTGAGATGCGCGATGATCTCGGTTTCCAGCAAATTGATGCCGTTCCAAGGCGGGTCATAGCTCGTCTCTGTTAGTTGGGGCAAAGGTCGCACGTCAGCGTGATTTGTCTCGAATTCACTAGATCGCCCGGTTTTCAGGAAGCTGATTAGCTCGTGGCACGAATGCACCGGGATTATCCGAACGTTTGGGACATGTTGCAGCACTCCCATCTGCTCTGATGCCACTACTAAGGAGAGTTCCCACTCTTCCGCATGCAATGCCGCCAACACCGTACCAACAACAGGTTTAACTCCTCCATCGTTGCTAAATTGTCCGACAAACAGGAATTCAGAGGCTGTCTCTCGGTCGACAAGCTCGAGTTCGCAAAGAAGAGCTGTGGCGATTGCAAGGTCACAATGTGGTCCTAAAATCATAGTTTTTGCGCAAACCATGTCCACCACTATTCGCTGCGCGGGTAGCGCGAGGCCGACAGCGTTGAACGCGGACAAAATCCGGGCCTTCGCGCCAGTGGCCAATGAACCTGGCAGGCCCTTGATTTCAAAAGATGACAGGCCTGGACGGAGCGAACACTCGACATCCACATGACGAGCTCTGAACCCTTGGAACCCGACAGAGGCCGCGTTCGCCGTCATCTCAAAAGCCGCTTGGCAAACGAAAATTTTCGATTCCAGCCTGTGAAAAAGCAAGATACTGATATTGTGAGAGAGTTTCGCATTCGGCTTCGACAGAGTGCATGCGAATAAGACCGAAAATAGCCTTTATTCGCATCGTCTTTGTCCGTTACCATAGTGATCATGCCGAGGAGATAGCGACAGGCGCGGCCACTGGAAGTAAAATCTGTTCGGGTGGATTTCGAACGTCTCGATCGGGCACGTTTACCGAAAGTCAGTCATTCGCGCCGGGGCTACCAAAAGCCGACCGTCTACTCCCGGCCCAGAGTTTGTCTTTGGTAAAAAAATGGGGCGTGCTATCGAAAGTTGATATAAGTCATTTAGAAAACTACTAAATTGCCTGAATCGTTTGCCATGAACAATGAGAATCTCACCGTTTTTGGCAAGGAATCTCGTTTTTCCTGACTTTTGTCACCGCCGCCGGTCAGCGCGGCCATGCTGGCCGAGTGATGCGGGGCGCGAAACGGGCGCGCACGGCTGATTTTCCCGCCCTCCAGCGTACCCGCGACCGAGGCTATCATGCTCACCTCCAGCGCCTCAGATGGCGTGAGCGGCGGCAGGATGCCCGGCAGGCACGCGGCGAGCAGGCTCTTGCCCGCACCGGGCGGGCCCGACATCAGCAGGTTATGACCACCGGCCGCGGCGATTTCGAGCGCGCGCTTGGCGCTTTCCTGCCCCTTCACGCGCTTGAGGTCGGGGCCGTGATCTGCCTGTTCCACCTCGCCCGTGGGCGGATCGGGCAGGCGCGAATCGCCCTTCAGATGGCCCAGCAGGCTGACAAGGTCGGGCGCGGCGAGCACCGGCACATCGCTCGCCCAGCGCGCTTCGGAGCCCTGCGATGCAGGGCAGATCAACCCCTTCTCAGCCTCGCTGGCATGGAGCGCGGCGAGCAACACGCCGGGCGAGGCGACGATCCGCCCGTCCAGCGCGAGTTCGCCCACCGCCACGAAATCGGCCAGTTGCTCGGCATCGGCAATGCCCATCGCCCCCAGCAGCGCGAGCGCGATCGGCAAGTCGTAATGCGATCCCTCTTTGGGCAGGTCTGCCGGTGACAGGTTGATGGTAATGCGCTTGGGAGGGAGCGACAGGCCCATGGCAGCGAGCGCGGATTGCACTCGCTCGCGGCTTTCGCCCACGGCCTTGTCGGGCAGGCCGACGATGGCGAAGCGCGGCATCCCGGCGGCGACCTGGCACTGGACCTCGACGCTGCGCGCCTCGAGCCCGAGATAGGCGACCGTCGAAACCAGAGCTACCAAGCGAGAATCCCCCTTCGCTCAGGGTATTAGGGGATATCCCCTGGATGTCGAGCGCATGGAGCGGCGGCGGTGGGGAATCGCGATGCTTGACTTGCGGGGCGCCTGCCTATAACTCGCGCGCCATACAGAAGGCCGCCCTCGCGGGCGGCTCTTTTCGTTTGTGATTTTGAGGATTGGTCATCATGAAGCGCACTTTCCAGCCGAGCAATCTCGTGCGCGCTCGTCGCCACGGTTTCTTCGCCCGCAAGGCCACCGTGGGTGGCCGCAAGGTGCTGCGCGCCCGCCGCAAGCGTGGCCGCAAGAACCTCTGCGCCTGATTGGCTTTACGCTCACGCATCCGCGTGAGCGTCCTCGCGGCTAATCCCTCCGCCGGGACTTCGTTCCGGCTGCGGGGCCGCTGCGGACGGCCATTCGGCCTTTGGGCTCGCTGGACGCGAGCCGTTTCAGCGCCAGCCTGACAGCATGTTTCCGGTTCCTGGTCGCGGTAGCCAAAGCGCGAATGCGCGTCGGCCGGTCAGGCCGGAAGCCAAGCGGGCCGGATGGCCCGCGCCGGCGCTTGAGGCTATAAACACAATCATGACCCTCTCGGTGCTCACCAAGCGCGGCGATTTCCTAGCCGCCAACAGGGGCCTGCGCGTCGCGCGGCCCGGCTTCGTGCTGCTCACCCGCCCGAATCACGGGCAGGGCACCCGCTTCGGCATCACTGTCACCAAGAAGATCGGCAATGCGGTGGTCCGCAATCGCATGAAGCGCCGCTTTCGCGAGCTGCTGCGCGCGCAGCTGCCGACGCATGGCCTCGCCGACCATGACCATGTTTTGATCGGCCGCGCGGGCGGGATCGAACGCGATTTCGTCAGAATGGGCGAGGAACTGGCCGAGGCGCTGAAGCGCGCGGCGGCGGGGAAGGGCGACCGTCCCAGACCGTTCAAGGGGCGCCGGAAATGAAGCAGCTGCTCATCCTCGTGGCGAAAGCGTGGCAATGGGGCCCGTCGCGCCTGTTGCCGCCGACCTGCCGCTATCAACCCTCGTGCAGCCAGTATGCGATCGACGCGCTCGGCAAATATGGTGCCGTGAAGGGTGGATGGCTGGCATTGAAGCGGCTAATGCGCTGCCACCCCTGGGGGGGACACGGATTCGACCCGGTGCCGTAAGAAGCATCCAAGCAACGCCTCTAGGGGCCAGGCCGCACGGAAAAGACCATTGGACAACCAGCGTAATCTCATTCTTGCCGTGGTGCTGTGCGCCGCTCTCCTGCTCGGTTTCGACCTGGTGATGAGCAGCCTCTATCCCGAGCAGGATGCCGTCACCGAAGTCGCCTCGCGCGCCGACACGCCGACCGAGCGTGCCGAGGTGGCGGCCAGCGCGCCGGGTGCACCCGACGCGCCGATGGCCACGGCGGGCCAACCGCTCGATCTCGACACTGCACTGGCCTCCGCCGGTCGCGTGCCGATCCGCGCGAGCGAGGTCGTCGGTTCGCTCAATCCGGTCGGCGCGCGGGTCGACGATATCGACCTCACCACCCATCGCCAGACGGTGGAGAAGGACAGCGGCCCGGTTCGCCTGTTCGCGCCTGCCGGGACCCCGGTCGAGCAATATGCCCAGTTCGGCTGGGTGGGCGAGGGCGTGGCCGTGCCCGATGCCAATACCGTGTGGGCGGTCGAGGGCGAGGCGCTGACCGAGGCGACGCCGCTGACCATGCGCTGGGACAATGGCGCGGGCCAGCTGTTCACGATGACCTTCAGCGTTGACGACCATTACATGCTGACCGTCGCGCAGGAGGTGACCAACAACGGCGAAGGCGCGGTGGGCCTAAGGCCCTATGCGCTGGTCAGCCGGACCTCGGCGACCGCTAGCCCGAGCACCTTCACCGTCCATTCCGGCCCGATTGCCGAGGGCGGGGATTCGGTCAATTTCGACTGGGATTATGACGAAGTCGCAGAGGACGGCCCGGTTACGCTGGAGGGCGATACCGACTGGATCGGCTTTACCGACATCTACTGGCTCTCTGCGGTAATCGGTGAGCAGGGTGTGCCTGCGACCGGCGCCTTCCGCGCGACCGGCGGCGACACCTATCGTGCGGACCTCCTCTACGAGCCGGTGGTGGTCAATGCCGGCGAGACGCTGACGCGCACGACCCGCCTGTTCGCCGGGGCGAAGGAGAGTGCAGTCCTGGACGATTACGAGGATGCGGGCGTGCCCAAGTTTGGCCTTGCCATCGACTGGGGCTGGTTCCGCTTCATCGCCTGGCCGCTGTGGCAGGTGCTGATCTTCCTGTTCGACGTGGTCGGCAATTTCGGCGTCGCGATCATCTGCCTGACGGTGATCGTGCGCGGGCTGATGTTCCCGATCGCCCAGAAACAGTTCGCCAGCATGGCGCAGATGCGCGCCGTGCAGCCGAAGATGAAGGCGCTGCAGGAGCGCCACAAGGACGACAAGCAGCAACTGCAGCAGGAAATGGCCAAGCTCTACAAGGAGGAGAAGGTCAATCCGCTGGCGGGTTGCCTGCCGATCTTCCTGCAGATCCCGATCTTCTTCGCGCTCTACAAGACCCTGCTGCTGGCGATCGAGATGCGCCACCAGCCCTTCGTGGCGTGGATTCGCGACCTTAGCGCGCCCGACCCGCTGCACTTCCTGAACCTGTTCGGCCTGCTCGATTTCACCCCGCCCGGCTTCCTCGCCATTGGCCCGCTGGCGGTGGTTCTGGGCCTGACCATGTGGTTGCAGTTCAAGCTCAACCCGGCGGCGATGGACCCGATGCAGCAGCAGATCTTTATGCTGATGCCGTGGGTGCTGATGTTCGTGATGGCGCCCTTTGCCGCGGGCCTGCTGATCTACTGGATCACCTCTAACCTGCTGACGCTGGCGCAGCAGCGCTTCCTTTACTCGCGGCATCCGCAATTGCGCGCGCAGGCGGAGAAGGAAGCGGCCGACAAGCCGCGTGCCGCAGAAAGCAAGACCGAGTGAGCGAAGAGGGGCAGCAAGAGGGCGATGCGGCTGACCAGGCCCTGACAGAAGAGGCACGGCGGCTGTTCGCAGGCCGCGTCGAGTTCCTGCTGTCGGCCCCCCAGCTCAAATTCCTGCCCGAGCCCGATTTTCCGGAGGTGGCCTTGTGCGGGCGGTCGAATGTCGGCAAGAGCTCGCTGATTAATGCGATCACGGGACGCAAGGCAATTGCGCGCGCCTCGGTGACGCCGGGCCGGACGCAGGAACTCAATTTCTTCGAGGTCGGCGATCCCACGCAGCTGCGGCTGGTCGATATGCCGGGCTATGGCTTTGCCAAGGCCCCGGTGAAGGTCGTGGAGCGCTGGCGCAGCCTGGTGCGAACCTTCCTGCGCGGGCGGGTGCCGCTCAAGCGGACCCTGGTGCTGGTCGACAGCCGCCATGGCCTGAAGGACAGCGACCGCGAGATGATGAAAATGCTCGACGAGGTGGCGGTCGGCTATCGGCTGGTCCTGACCAAGGCCGACAAGGTGAAGGCGAGCGAGCTGGAGAAGGTCCGCGCGGCGACCGAGGTAGAGGCGCGCAAGCACCCGGCGGCCTATCCGCAATTGCATGTCACCAGTGCGGAGAAGGGCATGGGGATTGCTGAGCTGCGCGCGGCGATCCTCGCGGATATCCAGAACTGAGCCCTGCGGCGGTGGGGGCAGCCTGGCCCTCGCGAACCAAAACCGGAATCAAAAAGGGCGCCTTGCGGCGCCCTTCGGAAAACTGTCGTGGCAGTTAGCCTTAGCGGCTCGTGCCAAGCAGCGTATTGAGAATATCACGCATTGTTCGACCTCCAATTGCTTGGGTCCGTAATGCGTTAACCATGTCTGTTTGTAAAGCCTAAACCATTTTCTTTAACGGTTCAGTTTCCGTATCCATCTGGAATGTAAGGATTTCATCGAAGGAGACGGGGCGCGAAATGGCGTAGCCCTGGGCCACGACACAGCCCGAATCGCGCAATATGGTTAAGGTCGATTCGTCCTCCACGCCCTCGGCGACCACGATGATTCGCAGTTCGCGGCCCATCTGCAGGACGCTGCGGACAATCCCGGCGGCCTTGGCATTGGTCCTGATCGCTGAGGTGAAGGTGCGGTCGATCTTCAATTCGTTGAACGGCAGCCGCTGCAGCGCCTCGAGGCTGGCCGCGCCGACGCCGAAATCGTCCATCGAGATCTTGGGGCCCAAGGCGGCAAGCTCGCCGAGAATGGCGGCGGCGCGCTCGAAATTGGAGATGCGATAGGTTTCGGTAATCTCCAGCGTCAGGCATTGCGGGTTGAGCCCGGTCTCTTCGAGCACTTCGCGGACCATGCTGACGATGGCGAATTCGTGGACCAGGGTGGCCGAGATATTCACCGCAATCGGGACCTGCTGCCCCCGATCCTCGAAGGCGACGCTGGCGCGGCACGCCTCGCGCAGGACATAGCGTGTGATATGCGCCATGCGTCCGGCGCTTTCGCATTGCTTGATGAAGTGGTCGGGCGGGATCATGCCACGGGCCGGATCGCACCAGCGCACGAGCGCCTCGACGCCGATCAGCTCGCCCGTCTGGACGAGAATCTTGGGCTGGAAGGCGAGGAAGATCTCGCCATTGTCCAGTGCCGCGTCGATCCGCGCCTGCAGCGAGATGTTCCAGTACAGGTCCTCGTCACTGCCAAGTTCGGTGATCTCGATCGGGTCGTAGGTCTCGTTGGTGCGCTCGGCGGCGGAGATGGCGGCGGCCAGGCGGCGCGTTACGTTGGGATGGGGCGTGATGTCGACGCCGAAAGTGATGCCGACATCGACCTGTGCGTCGCCAACCTTGAGCGGGGCCGAGAACAGCGCCCGCAGGCCTTCCAGGTGCTCGCGGATCAGCGCGGGTTCCTTCTCCGCGAAGGTCCAGGCGATCAGGTGCCCGGGGCCGACATAGATCGTGGCGTCGGGTTCGGCCGCCTTCAGGCGGTCGACGATCCGCAGCATATATTCGGTATGCAGTTCGGCTACGAGCGTCTTGCGGACCTCTTCGAAGCGGTGAATGCGCGCGACGATGATGGCCGGCGCAGTTTCGCTGACGGAGCGGTCCTTTTCCAGCGCGGCAAAACTTGGCAGGTTGGTGTCTGCATCAATTAGGCGGAAGCTGCTCTTCCAGCGTGCGCGCAGCCGAAATGATGCATAGGCGATCAGGAGCAAGAGCGCGCTGGCCGCGTGGATTTGCGTTCCACTGGCTCCGGACGCATAAATCGCTATTGGCAGCAACAGACAGATTGCCGTGTAGGCAGCGTACCGAGCTCGGCTGGATTTCAGCCAGGTTGCCAGCGACAGAACGGTCATTGCGACGATCAGCACCATATAGGGGTTGATCGTCCCCGTGTGCCCGGCCTTCAGCGTTTCGGCAGCGTAAACGTGAACAATCGAGCGCGCCACATTCTGCTGACCCGGAATGGCCAGGGTATTCTGATCAGCGCGGGTTGAAACGCCAATTACGACCCGCTTGTCGCTAAGCTCGTTTAGCAGGCTGCTGTCGTTTCGCAGATCACTCAATTCATATGTCGGAATAGAGGAAAGATCGAAAAGGTAGTCGATCGGATGGAGCACGTCCCGGTAGAGTTTGGCATTTGCCAGACTTGCCGAAATACTAGGGACTTCTGTCTCTCCGTCGGTAACGACATACGGGACAAACCAGACCAGCTGCAGGTAGTTCTTCAGCAGGTCGCTGCCGGTCTCGGATATACCCTCGCGAACAGCCGGGATTGACGCCCTCAGTCGATCGACGCCATCCAGGCCCGTTCGGTAGTCGCGCGAAAGATAGGCGCTGTCGCCCCATGCGCGCATGGCGAGATTCAGTTGTTCATCAGCCGAAGCCGTACTCGGCGCATCGAACACGACATCCAGATAGACCTCATCGACACCGGCATCGCGCATGTCGTCAAGCATCTGCGCCAGCTGTTCGCGGCGTTGCGGAAAGTCGGGATCAGCGAGGTCCTCACTGGCACCGACATAGACGATATCGCCCGACGCTTCGAAGGAGATGAACTGCTTCTGGGTGATCCAGATGAACTGGTCGATCAGCGCATTAACGGTCAGGACGCACAGCACAAGCGCGATCAGGCCAGACCAACCGGCCTGGCGAAACCTCTCGATCGCCTCGCTATGTTCCCGTTTTTTGGGCATTAATCCTTATTTCCGTTTACCCTGTGTCGTCGACCCGTTCGCTACTCGGCTCTTTCTTTGACACACGATGGTAAACAAAGGTCTGACAAAGCTGTCAGCAATTGCAATCCGCACAAATAGTTGGTTACCGCCGGGCGTGCGCTGTTCACGCTCGACAGACTTTGTGTGAATGCCTAGTCCCGGCTCGCGCACTGCCTGCGGTCAACAGGGATGTCTCGATGAAGCTGATTATCGGCAACAAGAACTATTCCAGCTGGTCGCTGCGCGGCTGGCTGGCGGCCAGGCAGTCTGGCCTGCATTTCGAGGAACTGACAGTTCCGCTCTATGGCGAGGACTGGGAGATGGAAAAGCGCGAAAAGGGCGAGTTCCTCCCTTCTAACGGCAAGGTGCCGGTGCTGTGGGATGGCGACGTGGTGGTGTGGGACAGCCTCGCGATCCTTGAATATCTGGCCGACAAGGTCGGGCGCGACCGCTTCTGGCCCAAGGAGGACGGCGCGCGCGGTATGGCCCGCGCGATGGTGGCGGAGATGCACTCTTCCTACCTGTCGCTGCGCCGCCAGTGTCCGATGAACGTCCGCAGTCGCCTCACCACCGAACTGACGCAGGAGACGCAGGCCGATATCGTGCGGATCCTCGGCCTGTGGGCGGAGGCACGCGCGCGCTTCGGCAAGGGCGGCCCGTTCCTGTTCGGCACGTTCAGCGCGGCGGATATCTTCTACGCGCCGGTCGTCTCGCGCTTCATCAGCTACCAGGTGCCCGTGCCCGGCTTCGCGCAGGCCTATATGCAGGCGATCTGGGAGCATGACTGGATGCAGCAATGGATCGAGGCCGCGCAGGCCGAAGAATGGACCATTTCGCAATTCGAAGTGGTCGAGCAGGGATGAGCGACACTGCCCTCGACCTCGCCACGCGGCTGATCGCCTGCGAGAGCGTCACACCCGCGCGTGGGCCGGTGTTCGACGCGCTGGAGGCGATGCTTGCCCCGCTCGGTTTCGCGGTCACGCGCTTTGTGGCGGGCGATGGGCCTGAAGGCAGCGACGAGGCACCGGTCGAGAACCTGTTTGCCATCCGCAAGGGGCCGGAGGACGCGCGCCATTTCGCCTTTGCCGGGCACGTCGACGTGGTCCCGCCCGGCGGTGGCTGGGCAAGCGAGGCCTTCGCACCCGAAATCCGGGGCGAGCTGCTCCACGGGCGCGGCGCGGTCGACATGAAGGGTGCGGTCGCGGCGATGGTGGCGGCTGCTGCGGACATTCCGGCCGAGGCGGGCACGCTCAGCTTGATCATTACGGGCGACGAGGAAGGGCCGGCGCTGCACGGCACGACCGCGTTGATCGAGCTCATGCGCGCGCAGGGCGACATCCCCGACCTGATCCTCGTGGGGGAGCCGACCAGCGTGCACCGGCTGGGCGACATGATGAAGATCGGGCGGCGCGGCTCGGTCAACATCACGCTGACGGTTGAGGGTGTGCAGGGCCATGTCGCCTATCCGCATCTCGCCGACAATCCGCTTCCCCGGCTGGTGGCGATGCTGGCCGAGCTGGACGCGCTGGTGCTTGACGAAGGAACCGACTGGTTCCAGCCGAGCAATCTGGAGATCACCCAGATCAGCGCGCCCAATCCGGCGACCAATGTGATCCCGGCCAAGGGCGAGGCGCGCATCTCGATTCGCTTCAACGACCTGCATTCGGGTGCCAGCCTCGTGCAGAAGATAGAGGAAATTGCCAAGCGCCATGGCGGCACGGTCAAGCCGGTCATTTCGGGCGAGCCGTTCCTGACCGAACCCGGCGCGTTTTCGGCCATCGTTGCCGAGGCGGTCGAGGCCGAGACTGGGATTGTGCCCGAAGCCTCGACCAGCGGCGGTACGTCCGATGCGCGGTTCCTAAAGGCGCTGGGCCCGGTGATCGAGTTCGGCCTCGTCAATGCGACCATGCACAAGTCCGACGAGGCGGTGGCGGTGGATGACCTCGCCACGCTGACGGCCATCTACCGCAGGATCGCGCAGGCCGCGCTAACTGCTTGACCTTGGCACGCTACATTGCGAGCGTGGCTGGAGATTCCATCAGCCGATGGGCCGGTCGCCGTAATTTCAGTGCAAGGATCGCCATTTCCTGTGCGGAACCCGGCGATGACAAGGGGAATGCTAGATGAAAATGTGGTTCGCAATTCCCCTCTGGCAGCGCGTGATTGCCGCGCTGGTGCTTGGTGTGATTACCGGGCTGATCTGGGGCCCCGAAGCGGAGAGCATCAAGTGGATTGGCGACTTCTTCATCAAGGCGATCAAGATGCTGGTCGTCCCGCTGATCTTCCTCTCGATTGTCGCCGGGGTCGCCTCGATTGGCGATTTGCGGAAACTCGGTGCGGTCGGCTGGCGGGCCGTGCTGATGTTCCTCGTCACCAGCCAGATTGCCGTGTGGCTGGGGCTGGGGCTGGGCACGATCTTCGCGCCGGGTGAGGGGCTGAACACCTCGGCGATCGAGCGCGGCGCCACGCCCGAACCCAATCCGACCACGGCGGTCGACATGATCCTCTCGGTCGTGCCGGAAAACCCGGTGGCGGTGATGGCCAACGCGCAGGTGCTGCCGCTGATCGTCTTCGCGCTGCTGGTCGGCATCGGCATCGTCATGGCCAAGGAGGAGGGCGAGCCTGCCGCGCGCATCTTCGATAGCGGCGCGGTGGTGATGCAGAAGGTCACGATGATCGTGATGGAGCTGACCCCGTTTGGCGTCTTCGCGCTGATCGCCTGGGTCGCGGGCACTTTGGGGCAGGACGCACTGATCGCGCTCGCCAAGCTGGTGGGGCTCAACTACCTCGGCTGCCTGCTGATTATCGGCGTGGTCTATTCGGCTCTCATCAAGTTTGTCGCCAAGCTGCCGATCCACGATTTCTTCCGTGGCATGGTCGACGCGATGGCGGTCGCCTATTCCACCGCCAGCTCCAGCGCGACGCTGCCGGTCACCTTGCGCTGCGTGCAGCGCAACCTTGGTGTGTCGCGTTCGACCTCCAGCTTCGTGACCTCACTCGGCGCGACCATCAACATGGACGGCACGGCGATGTATCTGGGCCTTGCCACGCTGTTCGGCGCGCAGATCTTCGGGGTGGACCTGAGCTTCGGCGATTATCTGCTGATCTCGCTGCTGGCGACGGTCGGCTCAATCGGCGCGGCAGGCATTCCGGGCGCGGGGCTGATCATGATGGCGCTGGTGTTCGGCGCGGTCGGCGTGCCGCTGGAAACGATCGCCTTCGTGGCGGGCGTGGACCGGATCATGGACATGATGCGGACCGCGACCAATGTGACCGGCGACGGCGCGGTGACGACCAGCGTGGCGGTGCTGACGAACGAGATCGACCGTGAGGAGATGGTCAGCGCGGACGACGTTTGATATCGGAGCCCGGCCTAGGGTCCTGACCCTAGTGTGGCATCCGGTTCCACGCATCGAGCGCGGCGATCTTGTACGCCTCTGCCAGCGTCGGATAGTTGAAGGTGTTCTCGATGAAATAGTCGATCGTGCCCTCCAGATTGAGCACCGCCTGACCGATATGGATCAGTTCGGTCGCCCCCTCGCCGATGATGTGCACGCCCAGTAGTCGCCCGGTCTTGGTCGAGAAGATCGTTTTCATCATCCCCTGATCGAGACCCATGATGTGCCCCCTTGAGGTCTCGCGCATGCGGGCGATCCCGCATTCGTAGGGGATACCCATCTCGCGCACTTCCTGTTCGCTCAGGCCGACGGTGGAAATCTCGGGCACCGCATAGATGCCGTAGGGGAAATATTTTGGCGCCGGGGGCAATGGTAGGCCGAAGGCGTGGCACGCGGCGATGCGTCCCTGCTCCATCGAGGTCGAGGCAAGGCTGGGAAAACCGATCACGTCGCCAGCCGCATAGATATGCGGCACCGAGGTCTGGAACGTATCGGCATCGACCGTCAGGCGCCCGCGTCCGTCTACCTCCAGCCCGCATTTGTCGAGGTCGAGGCTTTCGGTCGCGCCCTTCCGCCCCGCACAATAGAGCAACATTTCGGTGCGAACCGAACGGCCGTCTGCCGTGGTGGTGGCGATGCGCCCGTCGGCCTCCGCCTCGACCTTTGAGACTTTCGCGCCGAGCCGGAAGGTAACCCCGCGATCGCGCAGCTGGTGGACCAATTCCTCGACGATTTCGCGGTCGACGAAATCGAGCACGCTGTCGCGTGGCTCGATGATCGTTACCGCGATGTCGAGCGCGCTGAAAATGGTCGCATATTCGAGGCCGATGACACCTGCACCCACTACGGTCAGGCTACGCGGCAGACGCGGCAGGCTGACGATGCCGTCGCTGTCGAGGATATGCGGGTTGGAAAAGTCGATCTCGCCGGGGCGGTGCGGTACGGTGCCTACGGCAATGAGGATGCGCTTGCCCTCCACCACCAGCTCGCTCTCGTCGGGCGAGGTGACGATCAGCCTGTTCGCATCGATGAAGCGCGCAAATCCCGCCATCGTCTGCACTCCATTGCGCAGGAACTGGTGTTCGAGGACGTCGACTTCGTGGGCGAGCGTCTTTGACAGGCGGATCGACAGGTCTTCGCTGCCGATCTCCTTTTTCACCCTATAGGATCGTCCGTAAAAGCCACGCTCGCGCCAGCCCGACAGGTTGAGCGCGGTCTCGCGCAGCGTCTTGGAAGGAATGGTGCCGGTATGGACCGAGACGCCGCCGACCCGCGCACGCCCCTCGACCACCAGTACCGATTTTCCCAGCTTTGCGGCCTGAATGGCCGCGCGGCGCCCGGCAGGGCCGCTCCCGATGACGATGAAGTCGAAAATCTCGGCCAAGAATTCCTCCAGAGTAGAGGCCCGGCAATGCCAGGCCGACAAGGTGTCGTTGTCCCTCTCTCCAGAAGTGCTGTGATCTTGGCCAAGGCGCGTGCCGTTGACAAGGCCGAGGTGCCGACCCGGTCGCTATTACGCGCTGAACCTCACCGCCCCCTCGGCTGCTCCAGCACCTTCTTGCGGAAGCTGCACAGGTCCGCGACCTGGCAGCGCCAGCATTCGGGCGTCCGCGCCTTGCAGACATAGCGCCCATGCAGGATCAGCCAGTGATGCGCGCCCACGCGGAACGGGGCGGGCACGCGCTTTTCCAGCTTCGCCTCGACCTGTTCCGGGGTCTTGCCCTTGGCGAGGCCGGTGCGGTTGCCGACGCGCAGGATATGCGTGTCGACCGCGAAGGTCTCCTGCCCGAACCAGCAATTGAGCACGACATTGGCGGTCTTGCGCCCGACGCCGGGCAGCGCGACCAGCGCCTCGCGCGTGTCGGGGACTTCGCCGCCATGCTGCTCGACGAGGATGCGGCTCAGCTCGATGACGTTCTTCGCCTTGGAGTTGAACAGGCCGATGGTCTTGATGTGCTCCTTCAGCCCCTCTTCGCCTAACCTGAGCATCTGCTGCGGCGTTTCGACCTTGGCGAACAGCGCGCGCGTCGCCTTGTTGACGCCCACATCGGTCGCCTGCGCGGAAAGCGCCACGGCAACCAGCAGTTGGTAGGCATTGCCATATTCCAGCTCGGTCTCGGGCGAGGGGTTGTCCTCGGCCAGACGGCGGAAGAATTCGAAGATCTGGTCCTTGGTCATTGGCCAGCCTGGTCCCCGGCCAGCGCCTCGTTCTTCTCACGATGGCGTTGCATCGCGTCGGAGAAGGCCGCCGCGATAATGCCGGTGGGCATCGCGACCAGCCCGATGCCGCTCAGCGCGACGAAGGCCGCCAGTATCTTGCCGAGCGGGGTGATCGGCGAGACGTCGCCATAGCCCACCGTGGTCAGCGTGATGATCGACCACCACATCGCGCGCGGGATCGAGCCGAAGGCCTCGGGCTGGATGCGCCCCTCCGCCCAGTAGAGCGCGGTCGCACCGAACAGCAGCAGGCCGATGGCCAGTGCCAGCGTGACGAACAGGTCATAGCGCCGCTCGGCTATCGCGAAACCGATCTCGCGCAGAGCGAGGCTGAAGCGCCCGAACTTCATCAGCGCGGCCAGCCGCAGCAACCGCAGGAGGCGCAGAATCGGCGCGCTGGTGACGAGGAACGGGAACAGCGCCGCGACCACGACGATCAGGTCGATGATGCCGAAGGGCGATTTGATGAAGGTCCAGCGCTGCGCCCAGCTGCTCTGTGAGGAATCCGCCTCAGGTGCCGACCAGATGCGGGCGACATATTCGACCAGGAAGACCACGCCAAAGCCCATCTCGGCGAAAATGAACAGCTGGCGATTTTCGCGCACGATCCCCGGCTCGGTGCCGAGCACCGCCAACGCCACCGAAACCAGAATGACGGCGATAATCGCCTTGTTGGTCAGTGAGAGGCCGCCATCGGTTCGGGCAGAGGCGAACAGCTGGCCGTAAGTCTTGCGGCGCAGGCTTGGCATCAAAGCCCCAGCACGTCCTGCATCGTGTAGCGGCCCGCAGACTTGCCGATCAGCCACTCGGCGCCCTTGACCGCGCCATTGGCGAAGATCGTGCGGTTCTCGGCCACGTGGCTCAACACCAGCCGCTCGTGCTCGCCCGCGAAGATCACCGAATGGTCACCCGCCACGGTCCCGCCCCTGAGCGAGGCAAAGCCGATTGCACCCTCCGCACGGGGGCCGGAAATCCCGTCACGACCGCTTTCGGCCACGGCAGAAAGGTGCGTGCCGCGCGCGACCGCCGCAGCCTCGCCGAGCAAAAGCGCGGTGCCCGATGGCGCGTCGACCTTCATCCGGTGGTGCATCTCCAGCACCTCGATATCCCAGTCCGGGCCGAGCCGCTTGGCCGCCTCACCCACCAGATGCGCGAGCAGCGTCACGCCGAGCGAGGTATTGCCGGTCTGCAGCACGGCCACGGCCTGTGCGGCATGGTCGATCGCCAGGTGGTGCGTGTCGCTGAGCCCGGTCGTGCCGATCAGGATCGGAATGCCTGCGCCAATGGCGGCATGAAGGTTGTTCTGCAGTGCCGGGGGCGCGGAGAAATCGACCAGCGCATCACTCGCATCGGCGAGGCTGGCGACATCCGCGCCCTTGTCCGCGCCGCCGGCGACCTCGTGCCCGGCGGCCTTCACCGCCTCGGCCAGCGCCCGCCCCATGCGCCCTTCGCTGCCGATGATCCCGATCCGTGCCATTTCTGCCCCTGTTTGCGTCGCCGTTGCTTATGATACTTTCCCAGCCCTAACGCTTCGCTACCTGCGGGCCTTGTCCCGTCCTACCGCTTCGCTAGTTGAGGGCAATGGTGAACATCCGCAACATCGTCATCCTCACCGGGGCCGGAATCAGCGCAGAAAGCGGCCTCAGGACCTTCCGCGCCGAGGATGGCCTGTGGGAGGACCACCCGGTGGAACAGGTGGCGACGCCTGAAGGCTTCGCCGCCGATCCGGCGCTGGTGCAGCGCTTCTACGACGCGCGGCGGGCCGGTGTACTGGCGGCACAGCCCAATCCCGCGCATGTCGCTCTGGGGGAACTGGACCGCGCCTGGCGCGAGGAGGCGCGGGGCGAACTGCTGCTGGTCACCCAGAATATCGACGATCTGCACGAGCGGGGCGGGGCCGATGGCGTGCTGCATATGCATGGCGAGGCGCTCAGCGTCTGGTGCACGGCCTGCGATGCGCGCCATCGCTGGGTCGAGCCGCTGTTGGACAATCCGCCGTGCCCATCATGCGGGGCCGCCGCCCTGCGGCCCGACATCGTGTGGTTCGGCGAGATGCCCTATCGCATGGACGAGATTTTCGGCGCGCTGGGCCGGGCGGACTTGTTCGTCTCGATCGGCACGTCCGGAGCGGTCTACCCGGCGGCAGGCTTCGTCCAATATGCCCGCGAGAATGGCGCGCGCACGCTGGAGCTTAATCTGGAACCCAGCCTGGGCTCGCGCCTGTTCGACGAGACACGGCTTGGCCCGGCAAGCGAAGTGGTGCCGCAATGGGTGGCACAAATGCTTCACTCATGGGGAAAGTAGCGCGGTTAGATTCCTGAAAAACCCTGTTAATATATTGATAAGAAGCTATATTCTTAAAATTGGGGAAAACTATTCGTCGAGCTTGGCGGCAATATGTGGCATAGAGAATCGCGCTAACCAGGGGTGGAGTCAGGGCTATGTCGAAGCAGTTTTATCAATCGGGCACCGCCTCGGCGCTGTCGAGTTCGGCCATGGCGCGCAAATCCGGCCTGTCCGATCCCAGCCTGCGCCGCCAGGTCTTTGGCAAGATCCAGCCGATGGAACAGCCCGGCCTGATCGCCCGACTGTTCAGCCGCCAGTTCTGAGCCGGGTCTGAGATAGCTTCACGCTGCCTAGTTCCCGCACGCCTTGCAGGCCGGGTCCTTGGCGATCGAAATCGTCCGCATGCCCGGCTTCATCCCATCGAGAATATGCAGCCTGCCCAGCTGCGGGTCGCCGAAACCGCTGATATTGGCCAATAACAGGCGCACCGCCTGCATCGCCGCGAAGCTCCCGACCCAACCCGCCATCGCGCCCAGAATGCCGTCCTCGGCGCAGGTGTCGCAATCATCGGTGTCGAAAGCATCGCCGACAAAGCAGCGATAACAGGGCTGGTCGGGCTGGTGGCCCGCAAAGGCACCGACCTGACCCTGAAAGCGACCGACCGCGGCAGAGAGTAGCGGAACCCCGGCTGACACGCAGGCGTCGGAGGTGGCCAGGCGGGTGGCGAAATTGTCGGTCCCGTCGATCACCAGATCGGCCCCCGCAACCAGCCCGGCGGCGCTGTCCGCCGTCACAGCGACAGTGCGCGGCTCGGCCACCAGCGCCGGATCGAAGCGGCCCAGCCAGTTCGCGGCGGCGGCCGTTTTCCCGGTCTCGATATCGGCTTCGGAATAGATCGTCTGGCGCTGGAGATTGCTCGCCTCGACCGTGCCGTTGTCGACCAGTGTCAGCCGCCCGATGCCTGCCCCGGCGAGGTATTGCAGCGCCGGCGCGCCAATCCCGCCGAGACCCACCAGCACGATATGCGCCCGCGTCAGCGCGACCTGGCCCGCGCCACCAATCTCGGGCAGCACGACATGCCGGGCAAAGCGGTCGAGGCGATCAGGCGCCAGGCTCATGCGGCGGGGCCGTCCTCCGCACTATTATCAGCCGGAACATGGCGTTCCTGGGTGAAGCCATTGAGGCCGAACCAGTATTGCAGGGCGATAATGGCCCCCTTGGCGGGTTGCAGGATCCCCAGCATCAACGCGAAGGCCAGCGGCACGATAATGGCGAACAGGGCAGGGACTGAGAGTTCGAGATCCAGCGTCAGGACAATGATAAGCGGCGCCAGCAGGTGGCCGGTGACGAAGATCGAGACATAGGGCGGAAAATCGTCGGCCCGCTGCAGGCTCCAGTCCTGCCCGCAGGCCGGACAGCGATCGACCGGCTTCAGCCATTTGCGGAACAGTCGCGCTTCGCCGCAGCGCGGGCATGTAAAGGCAATCGCGCCGCGCGCGGCAGCATGCCAGAAGCTGACCGGCAGGCGGCTATCGTTCGAGTGTTCGGGGGGACTCGTCATGCCAGCGCGTTAGAGCAGTGGTGCGGCGGGGGGAAGGACAGATCAGGCGCAAGATGACTGTCGCGCGCCCCGGTCAGCCGGTGGACAGGGTTGGGCAAGGCCTGTGGGCGGGCTGTGCGCCTGATGTGAACTTCGGCGAGAAGCTGTTCGCACTCGGTTTACAAGCGGGGCAGGGCCTGTGGATGCCCCCTGTGGATGGCCTGTAGACAAGCCTGCGGACAGGCCCGTGGGTCGGCGGTGCACAGGTGGTGGACTAGGCAGCGTGGACAGATTCCGCGCGGCCACGGCCGGGGACGGGCGGCACGGTCGCCCGCGCCGCCGCCCGAAGGCCACAGGTTTTCCGCCTGGTTATCCGCTCAGTTGTCCAGCTGCCGCAGCAGGCTGCGGACATCGCCGTCCATGTCGGCATCGCGCTGGCGCAGCTCCTCGATCAGCCGCACCGCATGGATTACGGTCGAGTGATCGCGGCCGCCGAACTTGCGTCCGATCTCCGGGTAGGAGCGCGGGGTCAGCACCTTGGCCAGATACATCGCCACCTGCCGCGGACGGACCACCGCGCGGGCACGCCGCTTGGAGGACATCTCGGAGCGGTCGATGCGGTAATACTGGCACACGGTCCGCTGGATCTCGTCGATCGTGATCCGGCGGCGATTGGCCGAGAGGATGTCGGTCAGCTGTTCCTCGGCCAGCTGCAGGCTCACCTCCTGCCCGGTCAGCTGGGCATAGGCGATCAGCTTGTTGAGACCGCCCACCAGCTCGCGGACATTGCGGCTGATCGTACGGGCGAGGAACTCGATCACGTCGGCCGGGACCTCGAGCGGGGCGAAGCGGGTCAGCTTCGATTCGAGGATCGCGCGGCGCAGTTCGATGTCGGCGGACTGGATGTCGGCGACGAGGCCCATCGACAGGCGCGAGAGCAGGCGCGGCTCGACCCCGTCCAGCGCCTGCGGGGCGCGGTCGGCGGCGAAGACCAGCCGCTTGCCCTCGGCCAGCAGCGCGTCGATCGTGTAGAGCAGTTCTTCCTGCGCGCTGGCCTTGCCGATGATGAACTGGATATCGTCCACCAGCAGCAGGTCGAAGCCGCGCAGCCGGGCCTTGAACTCGATCGTCTCGTTCGACTTCAGCGCCTGCACGAACTCGACCATGAAGCGCTCGGCAGAGCAGTAGAAGATCCGCGCGCGCGGGAAGGACTGCAGATAGGCGTGGCCGATCGCGTGCAGCAGGTGGGTCTTGCCCTGGCCAGTCGCGGCCTTGAGGTAGAGCGGCGAGAACTGCGGTCGCTCGGGCTTGGCAATGCGCTCTGCGGCGTTCTTGGCCAGCACGTTGGTAGTGCCCGAGACGAAGGCCGCAAAGGTCAGCGACGGGTCGAGGCCGACCGACGAGGTGAAGCCGTCGTCGCCGATCGATTCCATCGCCATGGTCGCGTCATTGGCGGCGCGATGGCCGAAGCCGTCCTCGCCGCGCAGGTCGAGGTCGGCCAGCTTGCGGCGGCCAGGATGGACCTTGATGGCGACGTGGCGCACTTCGCTGCGGGCGATCTTCCACGCCAGCGACAGCCGGTCGTGCAGATGGTCGCGCACCCAGTTGGCCGAAAATTCGGTCGGCAGGAACAGTTCCAGCGTACCGTTCTGCTTGTTGAACGTGCCCAGCTGGATCGGTCGGATCCACTGCGCGAACAGCTGGTGACCCAGATCCTTCCGCAGCCCCTGGCTGATGTCCGACCAATCCGCTGCGAGGTCCAGTGCCTCCTGCTCTTCCATACTCACGTCTTCAACCTTTCGCCCTGCCGAGGAACCCCGCCCGGCATGCGGTCCCATCCTGATCATCGCCAACTCTTCCCGTCCGAAAAAAGGCCTGCCCCTGGTTTTTGCCCTGAGCCCCGTCCACGCCAGTTTGAACCTGGTGAAGACAATAGTTTCCCCATCCCGAAAGCGCGGAAAAAACGCGCCAACAGGCTGTGCGAAACGGGGCTCGTCTGTTAGAGATCACTGCGCTCGGCAGCGACCGTTTGGCTGTTATGGACCCCTCAGAAATTCGGGCAAGGGGCCGCCTGCAAAATTTTTGAAATATACCTTCTTGACACCCCTGAAGGCCGCAGGCTTCCGTTCAAGTATATGTTTTTAATCGGTTATTTTGTGACAATGCCGCGAATCGTGGAATTTCCTAGGGTTACGTCATAGCGTTAACCACAGCTTGCCTTCCCCTTCGCAGATGCAAAAAAAGCCGGTGGATAAACCACCGGCCTTGTTCTTTTTGTGTTCCGCCGAAGCGGAGCAGGAATTTCGAATCAGAGCGAGGCGACTCGCTTGCTCAGCCGGCTCAGCTTGCGAGCCGCAGTGTTCTTGTGCAGCACACCCTTGGCGACACCCTTGGCCATTTCCGGCTGGGCGGACTTGAGTGCGTCGGCAGCGGCAGTCTTGTCGCCGCTGGCGCAGGCGGTTTCGACCTTCTTGATGAAGGAGCGGATGCGGCTCATGCGGGCGCCGTTGATCTGGGCACGGTTGGCATTGCGGCGAATGCGCTTCTTGGATTGCGGCGTGTTGGCCATATCTAAAGTTTCCGTCTCGCGTTCTGGTGGGTCACCGTTTCGGGCAACCTGAGTCTAATGTCTGGTCTGTGTTCGAAAAACACTGTGCTCTAAAAACACCGGGCGCAGCAGACTCGATAAAGCCCCATGCACCGGAAAGCGGGCCGCTTAGCGTCGAGCGGGCTCCGGGTCAAGGATTAGGATTTTGAGGCCTCAAGCGCCGGCGCGCGCATCCGCGCGCTTGGCTATCCTCGCCGCTTTCCCTCCGCTGACGCTGCGGGGCGGCTGCGGACGCGCATTTGCGCTCTGGCTGCCGCGACCAAGACTCCGAACTGGGCACCGATCCGGTGCTGCTTTCACCATGAAGCGCAACTCAACGCTGACACGCGCCACAATACCAGGTGCTGCGCCCGCCCTGCACGATACGGCGGATGGTACCCTCGCCGCAGGTCAGGCAGGGCTGTCCCTCGCGCCCGTAGACGGCAAAGCGCGTCGCGAAATAGCCGAGCGCGCCGTCGGGCTGGGCATAATCGCGCAGGGTCGAGCCGCCATCGGCAATCGATTGTTCGAGCACCTCGCGGATCGCGGGCACCAGCCGTTCGAGCATCGGCCCGGTCACGCGGCCCCCGGCACGCCGGGGCGAGATGCCCGCCCGGTGCAGCGCCTCGCAGACATAGATATTGCCGAGTCCCGCCACCACGCGCTGATCCAGCAGCAGCAGCTTGACCGCCTGCTTGCGCCCCTTCAGCGCGGTCTTGAGGTGGGCGACGGTCAGCGCCCCTTCTTCTTCTGGTCCCAGCGGCTCGGGGCCCATCGCGGCAAAGGCGGGCCACAGGTCGAGCGCGGCGGTATCGACCAGGTCGACGAAGCCGAACCGGCGCGGATCGTTGAGGGCGAAGGCGTGGCCGCCGGCTTCCAGCAGCAGGTGGTCGTGCTTGTCGGGGGCCTCCGGGTCGATCCGCCAGCGCCCGCTCATGCCCAGATGGAAGATCATGGTCCGCGCGCGGTCGGTGTGGATCAGGCCATATTTGGCCCGCCGCGTGAGCCCTGTCACGCGCGCCCCGGTCAGCGCCTGCACCAGCCCCTCGGGAAAGGGAAAGCGCATGTCGGGCCGGTTGACGCGGACGCTGGCGAGTTGCTCGCCTTCGAGGAAGCGGGCAAGGCCGCGCACGGTGGTTTCGACTTCGGGAAGTTCGGGCATGGTTGCGGTCATCTAGCCGCGCAAGGCCACGCTTTCCACTCCCCGATGATACAGCTAGAGGCGGCGGCGATGCGCTCGCTCTCCCGCAATGAACTGACCGCCTTTGCCCTGCTGGTGCTGGTGATGGCGCTATGGTCGGGCAATTCGATCATCGGGCGGGCGGTGCGCGATGACATTCCGCCCTCGACGCTGGCCTTCATACGCTGGGCGGGCGCGCTGGTGGTCCTGCTGCCCATTGCTGGCCGGGGGCTGGTGCGCGACCGGCCGGCCTTGCGGGCCAGTTGGCGGGTGGTGCTGGCGCTGGGCGTGATCGGCATTGGCGGGTTCAACGGGCTGCTCTATTCGGGCCTCCATCATACCACCGCGACCAATGCGTTGCTGTTGCAGGCGGCGATCCCGGCGGGCGTGCTGGTCGCCGACCGGCTGCTCAACGGGGTGCGCCATCCGACCATGCAGCGGCTGGGCGTGGGGGTGAGCACGCTGGGCGTGGCAGTGATCGTGTTCGAGGGCGATCCGGCCCGGCTGCTGGGGCTGCATCTGGGCCGGGGCGATGCGCTGGTGCTGGCCGCTGTCCTGTCATGGGCGCTCTACACGGTGTGGCTGCGTCATGCGCCGAAGGTCGCGCCGCTGAGCCTGCTGACCGCCACCTTCATCATCGGGATGCTGGTGATGGCGCCCTTTGCGCTGGCTGAGTATCTTGCGGGCGAGCGGATCGTGTGGAGCGCCGGGACGATAGGCGCGCTGGCCTATGTCTGCCTGTTGCCCTCGATCATCGCCTATTCGATCTACAACTGGGCGACGCATACGCTGGGCGCGGGCCGGGCGGGACAGGCGATCACGCTGATGCCGCTGTTTGGTGCGCTGCTGTCGGCGGCGCTGCTGGGCGAGGCGCTGCACCTCTATCACCTGGCCGGGATGGCGCTGATCCTGCTCGGTATCGTGGCCAGCGCCTTTGCCGGACGCAGGCAAGCCACTGGCGCGTGAGCCAAGGCCTCGCTAGAGCACCGGCCATGAGCGAAGAAACGGTCTCCTTCGGGTACGAGGATATCGCCGCGGACGAGAAGACCGCGCGCGTGGGCGCGGTGTTTTCCAACGTGGCGCGCAAATACGACATTATGAACGATGCCATGTCGGGCGGCATGCATCGTTTGTGGAAGGACGCCTTCGTACGCCGGGTGAAGCCGCAGCCGGGCGAGGCCATTCTCGATATGGCGGGCGGCACGGGCGACATCGCCTTCCGGCACGCGGCCAAGGGGGCCGAGGTCGTCGTCGCCGACATCAATCAGGACATGCTCGACGTCGGAATCGGGCGGGCTTTGGAACGCGGGATAGATGGCCTTAGCTGGTCATGCCAGAATGCCGAACAGCTGAGCTATCCCGATGGCCAGTTCGACGCCTATACGATCGCCTTCGGGATCCGCAACGTCACCCATATCGACAAGGCGCTGGCCGAGGCGCACCGGGTGCTGAACTATGGCGGGCGGTTCTTCTGCCTCGAATTCTCGACCAATACCTGGCCGGGCTTCAAGGAGGTCTACGACGCCTATTCGCACAAGCTCGTGCCGCAGATCGGCAAGATCGTCGCCGATGATGAGGACAGCTACCGCTACCTGATCGAGAGCATTCGCCGCTTCCCCGACATGCCGACTTTCGAGCGGATGATTAAAGAGGCGGGCTTTGTGCGGACCAAGGTAGAACCGATCATGGGCGGCCTCGTCGCAATCCATTCGGGATGGAAGATATAGTGGCGGCTTTTCCTGTTGGAGTGCGCCAGGGGCATCCGCCCCTGGCTTGCGGCACCAGCCCGCTCCCCCGCCCAACCACCCGATCATGCCCTAACACCTTATCGGGTGGTTGGGCGGGGGAGCGGGCCGGCACCGCCCCGGCCTCGCTGCTTCTCCATGATCGACGGGCCTGCCAAAGGCCGGAAAACATCCAGTGACGCGTCCGTCGACTCACGTTTTCCGGCTCCTCAAGTGGGGCCGCACGCTGGCGCGGCACGGCGCCCTGCGCGGGATCGAGGCCGACGCCAACACCCCGCCGCCGGTCCGCCGACTGGTCCGCATTGCGCGCTTCGGCACGTTGCAGCCGCCGACGCCCGATTACGCCGCGGCCTTCCAGGCCATCGGCCCGGCCGCGATCAAGCTCGGCCAGACGCTGGCCACGCGGCCCGACCTGGTCGGCGAGGAAGCGGCGAAGAACCTGCTCAGCCTGCAGGACAGCCTGCCGCCGGTTTCGTTCGAGTCGATCAGGGAACAGATCGAGCGCAGTTTTGAGCGCCCGCTGGAAGAGCTCTTCGCCGAGGTCGATCCGGTGCCGGTCGGCGCAGCCAGCATCGCGCAGGTGCACAAGGGCGTCACCACCGATGGCCGCGCGGTGGCGATCAAGGTGCTGCGCCCGGGCATCCGCGAGAAGTTCGAGCACGACATCACCACCTATGAATGGGCGGCAGCGCATCTCGAGGCGCTGGGCGGCGAGGCCAAGCGGCTGCGCCCTGCGCTGACCATCGCCAATTTCAAGCGCTGGACCAATCGCGAGCTGGACCTGCGGCGCGAGGCGGCCTCGGCGTCCGAACTGGCCGAGGCGATGAAGGGGTTCGAGCGCTATTCCATCCCCGCAATCGACTGGGACCGCACCAATGGCCGGGTGCTGACGATCGCGTGGATCGACGGGATCAAGATTTCCGACACCGACGCGCTTGTCGCGGCAGGGCATGACCTGCCCGACCTCGCCCGGCGGCTGGTGCTCGCTTTCCTGACGCAGGCCATCAGCGCGGGCTATTTCCATGCCGACATGCACCAGGGGAACCTGTTCGTGCGGCCCGGCGGCGAGATCGTCGCGATCGATTTCGGTATCATGGGCCGGATCGACCGGCGCGCGCGGCAATGGCTGGCGGAAATCCTCTATGGCCTGACCACCGGCAATTACCGCCGCGTCGCCGAGATCCACTTCGAGGCGCAATATGTGCCCAGCCACCATTCGATGGAGGAATTCGCCACCGCCCTGCGTGCCGTGGGCGAGCCGATGCGCGGCAAGCCGGTGAGCGAGCTGTCGGTCGGCCAGATGCTCGACGGGCTGTTCGCCATCACCCGCGATTTCGACATGCAGACCCAGCCGCATCTGCTGCTGCTGCAGAAGACCATGGTGATGGTCGAGGGGATCGCCACCCAGCTCGACCCTGAAATCAACATGTGGGACGTCAGCGCGCCCTATGTCAGGAGCTGGATCCGCGACGAACTGGGGCCCGAGGCGGCGCTGGCCGACCGCCTCCGCACCGATGGCGAGACACTGCTGCGCCTGCCCGCCCTCGTCCGGCGGCTGGAGGAGCAGTTCCCGCCCAAGGGCGGCGCGCCCGAACCGCCGCCGCTGCCCGAGATCGAGCTGGTGTGGGACCGGCGCAACCGGCGCGCCGGGCGTAGCTGGTTCGGTTACGTGCTGGCCGCCATTTGCGGCGCGGCGCTGGTCTATGGCGGCATGGCAGCCGGATGGCTGGGCTAGGGCGGCGACCGCCCCCGTGGGACCGCTTTTCCCACTGGGCACCGGGCGCGGCGATGCTCGTCCTCGCGCTCATCGTCGCGCTGCTGGCGGCAGCGGCGATCACCGACCGTTCGGATATTCTGCCGGTCCCGGCGCAGACCATCGGTGGGGAGGTCACGCGCGCCGCCCCGGCGATCAGCGGTATCAGCGATGCCGACCTCGCCGTCTATGACGCTGTCGTCGCCCGCGTCGCAGCAGGCGAGAGCTACTACACCGCCGCTGCCGCTGAGCATCGCGCGGCCGGCTTCCCGTTGCATCCGCCGCTAACGGTCCGCCCGCCGACGCTTGCCTGGGCCAGTGCGATCCTTGGCAAGACGGGCCTGCTGATCGCTGCCGGGGCGTTGTGGATCGCGTTGCTGTCGGCGTGGTGGTGGCGTCTGGCCGAGGAACCGGGCGGCGAGCGGCATATCCTGATCGCTCTGCTGCTTGTCTTCATCGGCACCGTGATGGGGCTGAAGCCGCACTATCTCGCCCTGCACGAGGTCTGGTCGGGCACGCTGATGGCACTCGCGCTGGCATTGCACCGGCCCGGCGGCGATCTGGCGAACTGGATTCCGGCAGGGTGCGCTGCCGCACTAGCGCTGGTGATCCGCGAGCTGGCGCTGCCCTTCGTATTGTTGCTCGGCGCGCTGGCCCTGCTGCGCCGCGACTGGCGCGAGGCCGGCGCCTGGGGCCTGCTGGTGGCGGTGTTTGCCGTCATCATGCTGGCCCATGTCAATGCGGTTGAGGCGGTAACGCGCGAGTCCGACGGGGCCTCGGCGGGCTGGCTGGCGCTGCGCGGCTTTACCGGGTGGACCGGCAACATCGTGCTCTCCAGCCCGCTCTGGCCGCTGCCCGGGATTATCGCTGCGCCGCTGGCGCTGCTGCCGCTGATCGGCTGGGCGGGGTGGAAGAGCGACCTCGGCCTGACCGGCTTCCTGCTCTATCTCGGCTATGGGGTGCTGTTCATGATCGCCGGGCGGGCGGACAATTTCTACTGGGGGCTGATGGTCGTTCCGGCCTATTTCATGGGGCTGGTCCACACACCGCGTGCGCTCGCTGCGCTGTGGAATTCGGCCAAGGGCCGTTGAGGCGCACTGGCGGGGCGCGCAAGATGGCAGTGATGCAGGCACTTAAAGATCCCCTCGGCTGGTGGTGCACGATGGAGCGCCCGCTCGCACGCCTGCCGCGCCGGGGGGCGGTCGCGCTGCTGCTCGGCCTCGCTGCGGCTCTGGCATTGGCGGCGGCGACCGCCAGCGCACCGCCACCTCCGCGCGAGCACGATGACGCGCAGGAAGCGACGGGCGAAAGCGGTCCGCGCAAGCATGGCGATCTCGCGCTCTATCACCGGATCGCCGACCGGGTGGATGCGGGCGAGGATTATTACATCGCGGCGACCGACGAGCATCGCGCGGCGAGTTACCCGACCATTCCCTTCGTCACGGTGCGCCTGCCGACGCTCTATTGGATCCATAAGCTCGTCGGCGAGAAGGGGCTGCAAATCCTCGGCTGGCTGGTGCTGCTGGCCACAGTGCTGGCGTGGGAACGCAAGCTGGCACCTCGCACCAATCTCGCCGAGCGTACCTTCGCCGCGATCTGCCTGTTCATGAGTGCGACCACGGTGTTCACGCCGCATGTCCTGCTGATGCACGATATCCCGGCCGGGCTGCTGCTGTCGCTGGCCATGGGACTGTATCACCGCCGCGTGTGGTGGCCCGCGCTGCTGGTGGCCGGAGCCGCGATCTTCATCCGCGAGATTGCGGCGCCCTTCGTGCTGCTGTGGCTGGCTTTTGCGCTGGCCGAACGGCGCTGGCGCGAGGCGGGGGCGATCGCCGCGCTGCTGGTGGTCTTTGCCGTGGCGCTGTTCTTTCACGCCCAGGCGGTCGAGGCGGTGCGCCTGCCGAGCGATCAGCACTCGCCGGGCTGGACGGGTATGCTGGGCGTGGACTGGGTGCTGCAAAGCCTCTCGCGCCTGACCCCGCTGTTGTTCCTGCCGCCTGCATGGGCCGCGCCGCTGGCGCTGCTGCCATTGTTCGGGTGGCTCGGTCTGGGCGGGCACACGGGTGCCTTTGCCGTTCTGTTCTTCGCCGGAATGGGGCTGGCGATGGCCCTGTTCGCGCGGGTGGAGAACTACTACTGGGTGATGCTGGTCCTGCCCGTCTATGCGGTGGGGCTGGCGCTGGTGCCGCGCGCCCTTTTCGAAACGCTGATTGCCTTGCGCCAGAAGATTGGATCCTCTGGTGAGGAAGCGGTTCCAGCCCGCTCCCCCGCCCAACCTCCCGACAAGGTATGATTTGGGAGGTCGGGCGGGGGAGTGGGCCGGCGCCGAACCTGTTTCAGCTTGCCTGAAACGAAAATCATACGGTCAAGCAAACCTTAACCATGGTGTGACATGGCTGGCCAGGGGTAATTGCCGGAGCCGAGGCCGCCTGGCTGGCTGCCATGCGGCCGCGACCGGTGGCAAAAAGCGGCGGTTGCAGGAGTGAGGGCGATGGACATGCGGGCATATTCGAGGACGAACGACGCCCAAATGACGTCTTTTGGCCCCGGCCCCGCCGGGGTTTGGGCCTTTTGCGCGCCGACTGCGTTGCTCGGCGCTGAAAGAGCGCCACTCTTACTATTGCCTCGCGCCTTGTCGGCGCACAAAAGGACACAAATCGCGGCTCGCATGGTAGCCAGTCAGGCGGCCTAGCTTGTTAGAGACACCAATTAACCGGGGGGACCGGGACGACGATATGACGAACCCGCGCATCCTGCTGGTCGTTGGCGGTGGCATCGCCGCCTACAAGTCTTGTGAACTGGTGCGTCTCGTCCGCAAGGGCGGGGCCGATGTCACCTGCGTGCTGACCGATGGCGGCGCGCAATTCGTCACGCCGATGAGCCTTGCCGCTTTGTCGGGCAACCAGGTCCATACCTCGCTGTGGGACCTTAAGAACGAGGCCGAGATCGGCCATATCCAGCTCTCGCGCGAAGCCGACCTCGTGGTCGTGTGCCCGGCGACCGCCGACCTGCTCGCCAAGATGAATGCCGGCATTGCTGACGACCTCGGCACCACCTTGCTGCTCGCCACCGACAAGCCGGTGCTCGCCGTGCCTGCGATGAATGTGCGGATGTGGGAGCATGAGGCGACCCAGCGCAACCTTGCCTCGCTGGCTGAGTCCGGCGTCCGCATCATGATGCCCGACGAGGGCCCCATGGCCTGCGGTGAATTCGGCCCCGGACGCCTGCCCGAACCGGAAATGGTGTGGCTGGAGATCGCCGAAATGCTCGGCCTCGATCCCGGCGATGCGGGCCAGAGCGAAATCGAGAAGATCCTGCGGAACCTCAACCAGGACGAGGAGCCGGTCGACGAGGACGACGATACGCCTGCCGTTGAAGAGGAAGAAAAGGGCGGTGGCCTCAGCGGCCTGCTGGCCTCGATCATACCGCGCTCGAACCCCAAGCGGATCGACGACGAGGATGTCCATTTCGACGAGGAAGGCGGCGAACCCTCGACCGGCCCCGAACTGCCCGAACCCGATCTCAGCGATGCCGACGCGCTGCTGGCGCGCAAGGGTGCCGCCTCGGCGGCCCCGCCGACCGACCGCGAAGCGATGAACCACGAGGTCAATGCCCGGCAGAGCGCCCCGCAACCGTTTGAAGGCGAGGAGGCTGCCGCGCCGGTGGGCAAGATGACGCCTGCCGCCAAGGAAGTTCCCGCCGCGCCTGCTGCTCCGGCTCCCGAGGCGGCGCCCGCGCCCGCGGCAGCTCCGGCACAGGCGCCTGCTCCGGCCCCTGCGATGGCGAAGGCCGCGTTCGATCCGCTCGCGGGCCAGCCCGCCTTCGAGCAGGACATCGAGCACCGCCCGCTCTACGGGAAGCATATCCTCATCACTGCCGGGCCGACGCATGAGCCGATCGACCCGGTCCGCTACCTCGCCAATCGCAGCTCGGGCAAGCAGGGCTTTGCCATTGCCGCCGCCGCCGCCGCCGCCGGGGCGCAGGTCACGCTGGTGACGGGACCGGTCAACCTCGAAACGCCGCTTGGCGTCGACCGCATCGATGTCGAGAGTGCGGAGGAAATGGCCGCCGCGGTCAAGGCCGCCATGCCGGTCGATTGTGCGATCATGGCCGCCGCTGTGGCCGACTGGCGCCCGCGCGATTTCAAGGGCGAGAAGATCAAGAAGCGCGGCTCGGCCCCGCCGGCGCTGATGCTGACCGAGAACCCCGATATCCTCGCCCGCACCGCCGCCAGCCCCGAACGGCCCGGCCTGCTGATCGGCTTTGCCGCCGAGACCGAGCATGTGGTCGAGAACGCCAAGAAGAAGCGCAAGAGCAAGGGCGTCGACTGGATCGTCGCCAACGATGTCTCGGGCCCGCCGGGTGAAAGCGTGATGGGCGGCGACAACAACAAGGTGCACATCGTGCGCGAGAAGAAGGTCGATGAGTGGGAGCCGATGACGAAGCAGGACGTGGCCATGCGGCTGGTGCTCGAAGTGGCGGACAAGCTGGCGGTGGCGAATGCCTGAGCCGATAGCGGTGCAGCTGAAGCGGCTGCCGCATGGAGCAGGCCTGCCGGTTCCCGCCTATGCCACTGACGGCGCGGCGGGGATGGATGTGGTTTCTGCCGAGGACGTCGTCTTGCCAGCCGGTAGCCGTTATCCGGTGGCGACCGGCTTCGCGATGGCGATTCCCCATGGCTACGAAGTGCAGGTTCGTCCGCGCTCCGGCCTCGCCCTCAAGCACGGCATCACGCTGCCCAATACGCCCGGCACAATCGATTCCGATTATCGCGGCGAGTTGAAGGTGATCCTCATCAACCTCGGGTCCGAGGACTTCACCATCGCGCGCGGCGACCGCATCGCGCAGCTGGTGCTCGCTCCGGTGACGCTGGCGGCATGGGACGAGGTTGCCGAGCTGGACGATACGGCGCGGGGCGCTGGCGGGTTCGGCTCGACCGGCGGCCACGCCAAACTTTAGGGCCAAGCTCCAGGACGAAGCTCCGGGGCCCGCTTGACCGTTCGGCGGAACTACGCCTACACCGCAGGCCTTCGTTCACGCCAAAAGGCTCTATGAAAGAGATTGTTCTCAGCTGACCGCAACTCGCCGCGTTTTCGCGGGGAGTTCGCTGTGCGCCATGCCGGGGTCTGATTCAGGCCGCGCATCGCTGGCGCGCATGGATTCGATCCAGGCGAACGAGAACTTCAGTGAACGTTTCAAAACACGAACAGCGCGTCCTCCACGCGCTCGCCCAAGGTGGGCAGATCCGGCATATTAAGGATGATCGCGGCAAGATCGTCGCAGTCGATTGCATGACCCGCGAAGGGTTCCGGCTGGCGGATTGCAGCCTTGCCGTCTTCGCCCGGTTGCGGAAGCGGCGGCTCATCATCAGCCGTGGCGGCCGCCCCTATTGCATCACCCGGCGCGGGCTGGAGGCCGTGCGGGGACAGCTCGACAACAGATAGCATCACCAGATGCGCGAAGGGGGTCGCTGCGTCGTACAGGAGCCCCCTTCGTTTGACTTGTCAGCGCTTTACTTGCCTTCGTTGCGCTTGACCGGCTGGTCTTCCGGCGCGATCGAGATTCGCACCGTCTCGCCCGAATTGCCGGGGAAGTCGGTGAACATCGCCTCGACCAGATTAGGCACCAGATATTGCAGCCGGTTGGAGGTGGAGGCGGCCTCCGCCTTGCCCTCGAACAGCCGCTGGCCCGTGGCCGCGTCGTCGATCTTCAGGTCGATGCCGCTGGTATAGACGGTGTAGCTGTCATAGCCGCCGTCGAAGAACGGATCGTACCAGCCATAGCCCCAGGCGCGCGATGGATAATAGCCGAGGCGTGGACGGTAATAGAGCGGGCGATAGCCGTACCACGGGCTGTAGAGCGGGTCGCGGTGGAGACTGGACGTGCGGACCTTCTCGCGGCCCTGATCGACGCCATAGTCGAAACGAACGAGCAGCGTCGCGTCCTCGGGCGAGGCAGCCTGCGTGTAGCCGAGCGCTGCCATCTGCTCTTCCACCCGGTCGGCATAGAGCGCGAATTCCAGCCCGCCTGCCAGTGCCGGATCGTCGGCCACGACGGCGAAGGTCTGGCCCTCGGGCGTGGGCAGCTGGCTTTCAAAGCGCGACACGTCAGCCTTGAAGGGTGTGGCGCAGGCGGCAAGGCCGGTGGCAAGCAGCAGCGGCGCGGCAGCCAGTTTACAGGCGCGGGCGATGGAGCGAATGGCGGTCATTGTCTGTGTTCTCTTCCCAGCGTGCGCCACCGAGGGTGACGCGTGTGTGACCCGAAACGCGCAAGGCGGACGCGAGTCCCGCCATGCGCGCAGGATTGTCTACGATGACCCGTTGCCTAGCAAGGGTGGGGTGAACGCTGCTTGAACCACACAAAGCTGACAGCTTGCTGAAAAACCGCCCGATTAAAGCTGTTTGGACGAAATCTCACGGCCTGAATGTCAGGCGTGTCATGTCAGGGGCGTCCGCGCACCAGCCCCAGCGCCTCGTAAGCGGCGTCGAGCGTGGGCGCGGCCAGTTGGCGTGCTTGCAGCGCCCCGCGTGCAAGGATCGCGTCGAGCATTTCGCGGTCGTCCTTCAACTCGACGAAGCGGTCGCGGATCGGCCCCAGCACCTCGACCATTTTCTCGGCCAGCGCGGGCTTGAATGCGCCAAAGCCCTGTCCGCCATGCGCGGCCAGCACCGCCTCAGGCGTGGAGCCGTCGAGCGCGGCATAGATGGTGACGAGGTTCAGCGCCTCGGCGCGGCCTTCCAGCCCGTCGATCTCGCTCGGCAAGGGTTCGGGGTCGGTACGCGCCTTGCGGACCTTCTGCGCCATGGTGTCGGCATCGTCGGTCAG
>CAYOSE010000003.1:0-64630 GCA_964406535.1 uncultured Sphingomonadaceae bacterium | reverse complement strand
AGTCGCGCAGCCCTTCAGCAGCGGGCCGTAGACGATATAGCTGTGCCCCACGACCCAGCCGATGTCCGATGCGGCCCAATAGGTGTCGCCGGTCTCCATCCCGTAGATCGCGCTCATCGACCAGTGCAGCACCGTCGCATGGCCGCCATTGTCGCGCACCACGCCCTTGGGGGTGCCGGTCGTGCCCGAGGTGTAGAGGATATAGAGCGGGTCGCTCGACCCCACCGGCAGGCATGGCGCAGGCTCGGCGGCGGCATAGGCGGCGGCCCAGTCATGGTCGCGCCCCTCGACCAGCTCGGCCGCCAGTCCCTCGCGCTGGTGGATGATGACATTGCCCACCTTGTGCGCGGCGATATCGAGCGCGCGGTCGAGCAACGGCTTGTAGGCGATGGTGCGCCCCGGCTCGAACCCGCAGGAGGCGCTCAGCACCAGTTTCGGTTCGCAATCGTCGATCCGCTTGGCCAGCTCGCGCGCGGCGAACCCGCCGAACACCACAGAGTGCACTGCCCCGATCCGGGCGCAGGCGAGCATGGCGAAGACCGCCTCGGGCACCATCGGCATGTAGATGATGACACGGTCGCCCTTGCTGACGCCAGTCGCCGCGATCATGCCCGCCGTGCGCGCGACACGCTCCTGCAGTTCGGCGAAGCTGTAGGTGGCCGCGTATCCCGTGATGGGGCTTTCATAGATCAGCGCGGGTGCATCGCCTCGTCCCGCCTCGACATGGCGGTCGACGGCATTGAAGCAGGTGTTGAGCTCGCCATCGGGGAACCAGATGTCGTTTTCCCGGTCGTGCGGGATCTGGGGGAACTTCGCCCAGTCCAGCCCTTTGGCCGCCTCCAGCCAGAAGCCTTCCGCATCACTCTCGGCCCGTGCGACGACATCTGCAAACGACATGCTTCCTCCTGCCCTTTTCAAGCTCATGGGGCGGCCCCATCCGGGACCACCCGTACATCTTGTTTCAGTTACACTGAAACCGGTGCGGCTCCGGCCCGCTCCCCCACCCAACCTCCCGATAGGGTGAACCTTGGGAGGTCGGGTGGGGGCGTGGGCAGGTGCCGCCTCCACGTGAGTGGAGCAAAAATCAGAAACTATATTTGGCCATCACCTGGACCTGCTGCAAATTGCCGCTGAGGCCAGCTTCGTTGGTGCGTTCAGCATACATGTACTCCAGCCCCAGATCGAGCTTGGGCACCGGCGTGTAGATCACGTTGCCGAGCACGTTCCAGACCTCATCCGTTGGCGAGGTGCCGGTCAGCGCGACCGGGTTGTCCGCCTTGAAATAGCTGCCCGCCACACTCGAGCGCAGGCGCGGCCCCCAGACATGGCGGAAGGCGGCAAAGCCCGAATAGGTCGCGATCGTGTCCAGCTCGCCATTTGCGTCGATCGCCGCGTCGTTCACGATATTGGCGCCCATATAGCGCCCCAGCCCTTCGCCGACCGTCCCCATGAAGCGGAAGTCATCGCCGCCGCTGCCGATCGGGATGCGGCCCGAAACGCTGACACCATAGCCATAGGCCGTGTCCGAACCCATCGGCAGGACCGCGTCCGAGGCGTTCAGCTGGCGCACGATCCCGGCAATGGCGAACCCCTTGCCATCGTAGCGCACGATCACGTCGGGGATCTGGTCGTCGGTCGGCAGGATCCGTCCGCCCGTGCTGCTCGTCAGCGTAGTCTCCGGGTTCTCCAGCGAGACGGAGAAGCCACTCGCATGCTTGTAGCGGATCATGGGCTGGCGCACGAAGACCGTGCCCGGCATCGTCCCGACGAACTCCACGCTGTCGGGCAGCGCGGCAACGTTCTGGAAGTTCGACCACGCCTGCCCGAAGGTCCAGCCGTCATAGGTGATGAAGGCCTGGCGCATGCGCGGCGTGTAGCTGTTGGAGACACGTTGGTCGCCGCCGCCGGTGACCATGAAGTCCATTTCCAGATGCGTGCCCACGGCCTTGTCGCCCACTGGCGTGCTGGTGCTGACGACCAGACGGCTCTGGCGCGCATGGAAATGCGTGTCTCAGCCCGAGGAACTGCCGCCGACCGGGATGAGGCTCGGGATCAGGAAGTCGAGCCCGGCGCTGCCGCTGGGCAATTCGCCGCCGCTGGTGCTGATGCTCTTTCCATCGAGCTTCACATAGCCGCCGATCTTCACCGTCGTGTCACCGACGCGGAAGCCGTTGGTCGAATCCTTCTCGACCTTCGCCAGCCGCTCTTCGGTCACGCTCTGCTGGGTTGCCAGCGCTTCGTTCTGGGCGCGGGTTTCGGCAACGGCGGTGCTCAGCTGGCTGACCACCTCGGCCTGCTGCGGCGTGGCAGCAGCCTGACCGGCGACCTGCTCCTGCAGGGAGACGATCATCGCCTCCAGCCGGTCCAGCCGATCCTCGATCGATTCGTCATCGGCCGTCTGGGCCATCGCGATGGCTGGCACCAGCATGCTGGCCGCCAGCAGACCGGCGGCATATTTCCCCAGACGCGTTCCAGAGATAACCCCAGAGATAACCTTGGCCACGAACACTCCCTCCCATCGTTTTCGATTTGTGGGCGGGAAAATCGCAATATGCGGGGCACTTATCTATCAGCGGATGGTCTATAAGACTAAGGTCGTAAGGCAATGACCGCAGGCATGGGATAGGCATGCACGATAAGCGATCTGTGCGACGTGCAGAAAATGGGAGAAGCCTGGATGAGCAACACCGCTCACGATCACGAATGGGTCATGAAGCCGGCCAGCGCGCTGGAGGGGACAGCGTGCACCGCCGAACAATACGACGCGATGTATGCGCACAGCCTCGACGATGCGGACGGCTTCTGGGCCGAACAGGCCGCGCGGCTCGACTGGTATGAACAGCCGACCACAATCGCCAACTGGTCCTACGACCCGGTCGAGATCAAGTGGTTCGAGGATGGCAAACTCAACATCTGCCACAATGCTGTCGACCGCCATGTCGCTGCGGGCCACGGCGAGCGCGTCGCGCTGATTTTTGAGCCCGACTCGCCCGACGGCGAGGTCCGCCACATCACCTATGCCGAGCTGCAAAGCGAGGTGATCCGCATGGCCAACACGCTGCTGAAGATGGGCGTGCAGATGGGTGACCGCGTCACGCTCTATTTGCCGATGATCCCCGAGGGCGCGTTTGCCATGCTCGCTTGCGCGCGGATCGGCGCGGTCCACTCGGTGATCTTCGGCGGCTTCTCCCCCGACGCCATCGTCGGCCGGGTCGAGGACTGCAAGAGCGACTGGATCATCTGCGCCGACGAGGGGCTGCGCGGTGCCAAGCACGTGCCGCTCAAGGCCAATATCGATGCCGCGCTGAAGAAGTGCTCGGTCAAGGCAGTGCTCGTTGTCCAGCATACCGGCGGCGACATCACGATGCAGGACGGGCGCGACCACTGGTATCACGAGCTCTCCGCCGATGTTGGCGCTGACTGCCCGTGCGAGCCGATGAACGCGGAAGACCCGCTGTTCATCCTCTACACCTCGGGTTCGACCGGCAGCCCCAAGGGCGTGCTGCACACGACCGGCGGCTATGCCGTGTGGACCGAGACCACCTTCCGCTATGTCTTCGATTACCGACCGGGCGAAATCTACTGGTGCACCGCCGATATCGGCTGGGTCACCGGGCACAGCTACATCGTCTACGGCCCGCTGCAGAACGGCGCCACTTCGCTGATGTTCGAGGGCGTCCCCAGCTATCCCGACAATGACCGCTTCTGGGCCGTCATCGAGAAGCACAAGGTCAACATCTTCTACACCGCGCCTACCGCGATCCGCGCGCTGATGCGCGAGGGCGATGCCAATGTCGACAAGCACGACCTGTCCTCGCTGCGGCTGCTCGGCTCGGTGGGCGAGCCGATCAATCCGGAGGCCTGGCGCTGGTATCACGACCATGTCGGTGGCGGCACCACGCCGATCGTCGACACCTGGTGGCAGACCGAAACCGGCGGCATCATGATCACCACCCTGCCCGGCGCGCACGACATGAAGCCGGGCAGCGCGGGCAAGCCGTTCTTCGGCATCTGCCCGCAGCTGGTCGACAATGACGGCGCGGTGTTGGATGGCGCGGTCGAAGGGAACCTGTGCATCACCCGCAGCTGGCCGGGGCAGGCGCGCACGCTCTACGGCGACCACGACCGCTTCGTGCAGACCTATTTCAGCCACTACAAGGGCAAGTACTTCACCGGCGACGGCTGCCGCCGCGACACCGATGGCTATTACTGGATCACGGGCCGCGTGGACGACGTCATCAACGTCTCCGGCCACCGCATGGGCACCGCCGAGGTCGAAAGCGCGCTGGTGCTGCACCCCAAGGTTTCGGAGGCGGCCGTGGTCGGCTTCCCACACGATATCAAGGGCCAGGGCATCTATTGCTACGTCACGCTCAATGCTGGCGAGCATGAAGACACCGACCTCACCGCCGAGCTGCGCCAGTGGGTCCGCATGGAGATCGGGCCGATTGCCACGCCCGACCACCTGCATTTCACGCCGGGGCTGCCCAAGACCCGCTCGGGCAAGATCATGCGCCGCATTCTTCGCAAGATCGCCGAGAACGAATTCGGCTCGCTCGGCGACACCTCGACGCTGGCCGACCCGAGCATCGTTGAAACCTTGATCGAAGGGCGGCTCAATCGATGAGGCATCTGTAAGGGATCGGAAAGGTCATGACCCGCCGGATTGTCATCGCTGACGACCACCCGCTGATGCGCGGCGCAATCCGCGCGGCAGTGGAGAAGGTGTGGCCCGGCCATGCCATCGTCGAGGTGGAGGATGCCGCCGCCGCGAAAGCCGAAATGCTCGCCGGCGATGTCGATCTCGCCACGCTCGACCTGCACATGCAGGACAGTAACGGGCTGAGCGTGCTGATGGAGCTGCGGAAACTGTGCCCGGCGGTGCCAGTGGTGGTCATTTCCGCCAGCGAGGATGCGCGCGTCGTGGCGGGCGCGCGCGAACTGGGCGCATCGGGCTTCATCGCCAAGACTGCCCCGCTGGCCACCATGACCGAGGCCCTGCGACAGGTCAGCGAGGGTGACCTCGCCTTCCCCGGCACGGGCCCCGGCAGCGGCGATAGCGCAGACGATATCACGGCCAGGCTGGCCAGCCTGACCCCGGCGCAAACGCGCATCCTGCGTTATGTCTCGCAAGGGCTGCTGAACAAGCAGGTCGCCTATGAGATGAATATCAGCGAGGCGACGGTGAAGGCGCATATCACGGCGATCTTCCGGCGACTTGGCGTCACCAACCGCACACAGGCGGTGCTGGTCGCCAGGCAGCTCGACGTTGGCGACCCGTCAGGCGTCGACCTGCAATAAAGCATTGATCAGCGCGCGCAGTGCCGCCGGATTGGCGGGCTTGATCATCCGTTGCGCGCCGATGGCCTTGGCCGCAGCAGCGGTCTCCTCCGTATCCTCGGCGGTCAACAGCACGACGGGTGGCAGGTCGCCGAACCTTTCGGCCAGCATGGGGCAGGCCCGGTCGCCGGTCAGGCCGTCGTCGAGCCGGTAATCGAGCAGGACCAGCGCGGGCGCGGCGTCGGCGGGAATCTCGCCCGGATGCTGCACCCCGATCGCGTCGAGCCCCCAGCGTTGCAGCAGCGCCACCAGCCCCTCGCAGCTGGGCTGGTCATTGTCGATGCACAGCACCTGCGCGCCGCTGCGCGCTAAGGAGCGCGGCGCGGGATCCTCGCTAGACGCGGGTTCAGGCGCGGGCGCGACCTGCGGCATCTGCAGCGAAAAGCAGCTGCCCTTGCCCGGCTGCGACTGGACCACGACCTCGGTCCCCAGCATTGCCGCAATGCGTTTCACGATGGCGAGGCCCAGCCCCAGCCCCTCACCGTCGCTGCCGCGCTCCAGCCGGGTAAACTCGTCGAAGATGCGCCCGAGATCCTCCGGCGCGATACCTGGTCCCTCGTCAGCGACGACGATCTGCACCTGATCGCCGCGCCTCTTGCCACCGACCAGCACCTTGCCCCGCCCGGTATAGCGCACCGCATTGGTAACGAGGTTTTGCAGCACCGACACGAACAGCCCGCGATCGGTCTCGATCCACAACCCGCACGGCTGGACGACCAGTTGCAGCCCCTTGGCTTCGGCCTGTACCTCGAACTCGTTGACCATCTCGGCAAAGGCGAGATCGAGCGAGAAGCGCGTCCGCTCCAGCTCGACCTTGCCGCCATCGAGCCGCGAGACGTCGAGCAGCGCGCGTAGCAGGCGGTCGGCGGTGCGGATCGAGCGGTCGATCTGGCCGAGCAATTGCTGTTCGCGCGGGCGCTTTCCGTCGATCTCCTCGCCCAGTGCGCTGGCGAACAGCCGTGCCGCGTTGAGCGGCTGGACAAGGTCGTGGCTGGCCGCAGCAAGGAAGCGCGTCTTGGACCGGGTCGCGGCTTCCAGTGCGGCATTCGACTGGAGCAGCTGCTCGGTCCGTTCGTAGACCTTGGCCTCCAGCGCCTGTTCGGTCTGGCGGTCGGCGGTAATGTCGGAATAGCTGGTGACATATCCGCCATTGGGCGACGGATTGCCCAGCACACGCAGCACCCGCCCGTCGGACAGCACGCGCTCGGTGCTGTGCCGCGTCCCCGCGCGCAGATAGCCGAGCCGCTTGGCCACTTCGTCCTCGATCGTCTCGGGCGGGAAATCGAGCGCGCGCATGTTGAAGCGCAGCAGGTCGGCGATGGGTCGGCCTACCTCGACCAGGCCGGGCGGATAGTCGAACATGGCGACATAGCGCGAATTCCAAGCCACCAGTCGCTGCTCGCTGTCGACCACCGACACGCCCTGGTCGATATTCTCGATCGCGATCCGCAGCAGCCGCTCGCCGAATTGCAGCTTCTGCGAGGTCTCGTCGAACATCGCCACGACGCGTTCGAGCGACACCGGGTCTCCTTCGAGCGTCGACTGGATCAGCGCGCGGGCCGAGGAACTGCCGATGATCGCGCTGATCATCCGCTCGCTGGCATCGCGCAGCGTCGCATCGGCCCGGTCCGCATCGCGATAGGGGCGCCCGCTTTCCAGCCGCAGCGCGTTCAGGGCCGAGCGGGTCCTTTCCTCGCCCACGAATTGCTCGAGCAGCAGGCGAAAGTCGGCCACGCGCGCCTCGCTCGCCAGATCGTCGGGATCGGGCAGCGCGGGACGCTGGCCGACAAAGGCCAGCGCCTGCACCCGGTCGGCAAGGCTGGTCTCGCCCGCAAGCGAGAACACCACCAGCAGCAGCGTGTTGGCAGCGAGGCTCAGAACCGTGCCAGAGACGAGCACGTCATCGCCGAGGATAATGGGCACCGTGCCGGGCCCCAGCACCGGGGCCGCCAGCAGGAACAGCCAGCCGGCAAAGCCGCCGATCAACCCGGCGATCATCCCCATGCGGTTGGCCCGGTGCCAGGTCAGGCCCAGCAGCAGGCCGGGCGCGAATTGCGCGACCCCGGCAAAGGCGATCTCGCCAAGCCCTGCCAGCGTCGAGCCGCTGCCCACCGCCCGGACATAGAGATAGGCCAGCGCCAGCAGCGCCACGACCGTGACGCGCCGGATCAGGATCAGCACCGGGCCGACCAGCTGCCGCTCGCCCCGCTGGCGCAGGCGCTCACGGAAGAACACCGGCACGATCAGGTCGTTGGTGACCATGCCCGACAGCGCGATACTGGTGACGATGATCATGCCCGTCGCTGCCGAAAACCCGCCGATAAAGGCCAGCAGGGCAAGGATATCGGAGCCATAGGCCTGTGGCAGGCTCAGCATCAGCATATCCGCGGCAGCCCCGCCCGGCATCAGCGCCGCGCCGGCCAGCACCACCGGCACCACGGCGGCGCAGATCAGCGCCAGATAGGCCGGAAACAGCCAGCGCATGGCGCCGCGCAGCCGGTCATCCTGTGCCTCAACCACCAGCATGTGGAACTGGCGCGGCAGGCACAGGATCGCCATCGCCCCGAGGAAAGTCAGCGTGACGAAGCGCGCATCGATCTGCCCCCATGAGAAGGTCGCCGCCGCCGTCACGCGCATCTCGGCAATGCTCGTCTCCGTCACCAGCAGCGTCAGTGCGAAGGCCGCGACCGCACCGATGGCGATGAACTTGACCACCGATTCCGCCGCGATCGCCAGCACCATCCCGCGATTGTGCTGCGTCAGGTCGAGCCGCCCGGTGCCGAAAAGCACCGCAAAGGCCGCCATCGTCGCCGCCACCGCCATCACGATCTCCTCCGCCCGCAGATAGGTGGTGATCTCGGGCGAGAGCGCGGCCAGCGTCTGGCTGACCGATTTGAGCTGCAGGGCCATGTAGGGCAGCGCGCCGAACAGCGCGATCAGCGTCACCAGCGCCGCGACCCACGCGCTCTTGCCATAGCGGGCGGACAGAAAGTCCGCGATCGAGGTGGAATGCTGCGCCTTGCCCAATTGCAGCACCCGGCCAAGGAAGCGTGGGAACAGCACGAACATGATGACCGGGCCAAGATAGATCGGCAGGTAGCGCAGGCCGCCGCCCATCGCCGTCCCGACTGCGCCGTAAAAGGTCCAACTGGTGCAATAGACCGCCAGCGACAGGCCGAAAGTCAGGCGGGCGAAGCGGCTGGAATAATCGCTGACGGGCCGCCGGTCGCCCATATGGGCGATCCAGAACAGCAGCGCCGCATAGGCCATCGCAACGATGGCCGGCACGAACCACGACGAAATGGGCCACGATGACATGGGCCTGACATCCCTCCCTCAGCGCCGGAGACTAGCCGGATATGCGAACGGGGGCGACAGTTTCGTGCCACCCCCGCCGTTAGGCACTCTCCCGAGTGACCTAGTGTACATGGGCCTCGCCCGCACCGCGCGGGACGCGGATCGATTCCACCAGGTGGTCGATCTCCGGCGGCGGGGCCGCCGTCACCTTCGCCACGCCGATGGCAACGACGAAGTTCAGCACCATCCCGATCACGCCGATGCCTTCGGGCGAGATGCCCAGCAGCCAGTTCTCGGCGACATTCGCCTCCGGGTTCATCAGCTTGAAGTAGAAGATGTAGCTGAAGGTGAAAGCGAGGCCCGTGATCATGCCGGCAATCGCGCCTTCCTTGTTCATTGTCTTGGAGAAGATCCCCATGAAGATGGCCGGGAACAGCGAGGCTGCCGCCAGACCGAAGGCGAAGGCCACCACCTGCGCCACCCATCCCGGAGGATAGATGCCGAGGTAACCGGCCACTACGATCGCCGCCGTGGCCGCGACACGCGCTGCCAGCAATTCGCCCTTCTCCGAAATGTTCGGCTTGAAGGTCGATTTGAGCAGGTCGTGGCTGACCGCGGTGGAGATCACCAGCAGCAGGCCTGCTGCCGTCGACAGCGCCGCCGCAAGGCCGCCCGCCGCCACCAGCGCGATGACCCAGCCCGGCAGATTGCCGATCTCCGGATTGGCCAGCACCATGATGTCGCGATCGACATAGACCTCGTTGGCACTGTCGGCGACGACCTCATTCGCGACCAGCTGCTGGCCGAGCGCACCGGTTTCGCCGGTGTAGTCCGGTGCCCCCTTGAAGGCATCGCCGCTCGCCACCTGCATCACGCCATCGTCGTTCTTGTCGACCCAGGCAATCAGCTTGTTGCTTTCCCAGTTCTTGAACCAGCCCGGAGCCTCTTCATAGGCGGTCTGGTCGACCGTCTCGTTGAAGTTGATCCGCGCAAACGCCGCAACCGCCGGGGCCGTGGTGTAGAGCAGGGCAATGAACAGCAGCGCCCAGCCCGCCGACTTGCGCGCGTCGGAGGCCTTGGGAACGGTGAAGAAGCGAACGATCACGTGCGGCAGGCCAGCCGTGCCGATCATCAGCGCGGCGGTGATGCAGAACACGTCGATCATCGACTTGCTGCCATCGGTATAGGGGCCAAAGCCCATATCCTGCAGCGACATGTCAAGCTTTTGCAGCACATACATGCCCGATCCGTCATCGACCATCGAGCCCAGCCCCAGCTGCGGCACGGGATTGCCCGTGATCAGCAGCGAGATGAAGATCGCCGGGACCATATAGGCAAAGATCAGCACGCAATATTGCGCCACCTGCGTGTAGGTGATGCCCTTCATGCCGCCCAGCACCGCATAGACGAACACGATCGCCATGCCGATGATCACGCCAAGCGTCACATCCACCTCCAGGAAGCGCGAGAACACGATCCCCACGCCGCGCATCTGCCCGGCGATATAGGTGAAGCTGATGAAGATCAGGCAGATCACGGCCACCGTGCGGGCGACCTTAGAATAGTACCTTGTGCCGATGAAGTCGGGGACGGTGAACTGGCCGAATTTCCGCAGATACGGCGCCAGCAACAGCGCCAGCATGACGTAGCCGCCCGTCCAGCCCATCAGGTAGACCGAGCCGTCATAGCCGAGGAAGGCGATGAGGCCCGCCATCGAGATGAACGAGGCCGCACTCATCCAGTCGGCGGCCGTGGCCATGCCGTTGACGATCGGGTTCACCCCGCCGCCCGCGACATAGAATTCCTTCGTCGAACCGGCGCGCGACCAGATCGCGATACCGATATACAGCGCGAAGCTGATGCCGACGAAGAGGTAGATCAGACCTTGTGTAGACATAGTCCCCTCCTCAGTCGTCGAGATCGAAGTCGCGCTCGATCTTCTTCATCTTCCACGTGTAGTAGAAGATCAGCGCCATGAAGACGTAGATCGAACCCTGCTGGGCGAACCAGAAACCGAGCGGGAAGCCGCCGATCATGAACTGGTCCAGAAAATCGCGCAGCAGGATGCCCGCGCCGAAGGACACGACGAACCAGATCGCCATCAATGTCACGAGCAGGCGGATATTCGCTTTCCAATAAGCGCCCGCCGCTGCGCCCTTGGGATCGTCTTCAGACATGGTGTTCTCCCCCACATGATAATCGCGAGTGCCGCAGCTTTCCCACGGTCCGCTGGCAAGCGTAGAGAACAGGGCGGTCTTTCCTATCGCGACTTTGGTCGTATATCGGCCGGAGGCTTCCGGGGCCGGGTTCAGCGGCGCAGCAGCTCGGCCAGCGGCACATTTTCACGCCCCGCATGCGCCAGCTGGGCCAGCAACAGTTCCCCGCAAGCCAGCGCATCGGTCAGCCCGTCATGCGCGCGATAGGTCGGCAGGCCATATTGCGCACGCAGCTTGCCCAGCCGCAACCGGTCGGCGGCGCGGGTGCGCGGGAACCAGCGCGCCTCTAGCTGCATCGTGCAGATGAACGGCGCGACCAAGCCCGTGCCATAGACCAGGCGGCAGGCGGCATCGAGGAAACCCGCCTCGATCTCGGCGAAATGCGCGACCAGCACCTTGCCCGCACATTCGCGCAAGACCTCGGCCAGCGCCTCTTCGAACGGGCGCGCGGCGGCGGCGGCATCGTCGGTGATGCGGTGGATCACCACCGCTTCAGGGTCGAGCGGACTATCGCTGCGAAAGCGGATCCGGCGCGCGCTGTCGCTGGCAATCATGCCTCGGCGAAGCGCGATGCACCCGGCCTCCAGGATCGTGCTGCTGCCAAGGTCGAGCCCGTCGGTTTCGAGGTCGATGGCGAGCAAAGTGGCTCCGTTCGCGGGCGTGTCCAGATCGGCCAGCCCGGCGCGGTAATAGTCGGCCAGCGGGCCCTCGGGCGCGTGGCGGGCCGCGTCTTCGAAGGCCCGTTCGAGCTTGTGCGTGGGGCCGCCGAAGAACCGGTCGAACATCTCAGGTCAGCCCGCCCGCATAGGCCGAGCGCAGCCGGTCGAGCTGGCTGCGGATGAGCTTGAACGCATCGCGCAGATGCTCGCGGTCGAAGCGCGACAGCTCGCCCGGATCGAGCTTGTTGGTCGGTGCTTCTCCGCGCCTGATCTGCGCCGCCTGGTGGCGAAAGCGGACGTTACGGACGAATTCGAAACAGGCCGCCAGATCGCGGGCGGCCTCGGCATCGAGCGCTCCTTGTTCCTGCGCGGCCTGCAACCGGTCGACCGTGCTCGTCGCCTCGAGCGCGCCAACAATGGCATAGGTGCGGGCAAGGTCGATGACGGGGGTGATCGCCTGCGTCTTCAGGTCGAGCACTTTGCCCTCCACCGCATCCTTTTCGAGCAGGAAATTGCGGAAGAAGCCCAGCGGCACCGCCGATCCGGCAGCCGCGCGGGCGAGGAAGGAGGTGAAGATGCCGTTCTCGCTCGCCGCGGCAAATGTCGCCTCGCGCAATTGCTCGACCAGCTTTGCCTCGCCCGCGACCGGGCGCATGTCGAAGAAGATCCCGCTCTCCAGGATCGCCTGCGGGTCGGGCCGCTCGATCCACCCGGCAAAGCGGCGCGTCCACTCGCCCACAGTCGCGCGATATTCGGGGTTGGAGGCCATGATGTCGCCCGGACAATAGCGATAGCCCGCGCTGTCGAGCCCGTCGGCGAGCCGCCGCCCGAGCTCGGCAAAATAGGGATCGTGCTCCGCCGGGATATAGTCCTCGCCGAAGATGAAGCCATTGTCCTGATCGGAACCAAGCGACACCTCATGGCGCGCAAGGGAACCGAAACAGACCAGAGCGAACCCGACCGGGGCCGGTCCCAGCTCATCCTGCGCCAATGCCAGCACCCGGCGATGCACCATCTCCCCGATCGCGCTGACATAGCGCGCCACCGGATCGGCATCGACGCCCGCCTCGACCAGCCCGGCGACGGCTCGCGGCAGATGCGCGCTCGCCTCGATCAGCGCGGGCAGGTCGCGCGCGGTCTCGATCTCGCGGGCGAGGTGGAAGGAATTGGAGCCGAGCTGCGAGAGGACGTCGCTGGAGGAAACGATCCCGGTGACCGTGCCAGCCCCATCGACGACGGGCAGGTGGTGAATATGGTGCGAGGTCATGGTCAGCAGCGCGGACAGCACGGTCTGGCTGCCGCCAAGCGTAATCGGGTCGGGCGTCATCACCTCGCCCACCGGTGTGCCGAGATTGAGCTCGACCGCCAGCACCCGCTTTCGCAGGTCCTTGTCGGTCAGGATACCGACCAGCCCGCTATCGTCGATAACCGGCAGGACCGATACGTCCTCGCGCGCCATCAGCTTCGCCGCCTCGCCAATGGTCAGGGCGGGCGCGCAGTGGATCAGCGTGCGGCGCGAGACCACGCTGCCGACCGGCACATGCGTCCCGAAACTGCCGCCCTGATCCTCCCCCGCATTCTCCACCCGCAGGGTCTGCACGGCGCGGCGCAGGCGGGCAGCTTGTCCGGGTTCGATTCGGGCGCATAGCCGACCAGCCGGATGATGTGCCTGGCGGCCCCCGCCTTCTTTGCGGCGGCGACGAAATTGTCCATGCCGACCTTCTCGTCCATGCCGGACGCGGTGACGACGAACACCCCTTCCATGCTGTCCAGCGCGGCATCGAGCGAGGCCGGATCGAAGTAATTGCCCAGCATACTCTCTTCGTCGGGATAGCGCTCGACCAGCGAGGCCAGCCCGGCTTCCGAACTCGCCAGCAGGCGCAGGCGGATGTCAGGGGCCTTGTAGCGCAGGTAATCTACGACATGGCTCGCCATCCGGCCACCGGCACCGAAAATCGCGATGCTCCCCGGGGGGCTCTTCTTCGGGTAGTCGTTGCTCACTGATTCCTCTCCTTGTTCAGTCGCTGCGGGCGAAGCGCATCCGGCGGCCCGCCCGGACAATGCGTGCTAGTCGCCCATCGACGCCTTCAGCATCCGCTCGCCGAAGACGTTGGACCATTCCTCCTCAGTCAGGACCGGGGCGGTGTCGTAATAGCGGCCCGGGTCCATCTCGGGGCCGTTGAGCGCCGCCTGTACCGCAGGGTGTTCGAGGATGGCCGAGTACCAGCGCTTGATCGTGTCGAGCGACTGGAAGTCGAACTCGAAATACTGGTCGAAATAATGGACGACCGGGAAACAGGCGATGTCGGCAATCGAATAGTCCTTGCCGGCCAGGAACGGCTCGCTCCGCAGCCGGTAGTCCATCACATGCAGCAACCGGACCGATTCCTTGACATAGCGTTCGGTCGAATATTCGTGCGGTCCCGGCGGGGCATAGCGCAGGAAGTGCGCGGCCTGCCCCATATAGGGCCCGAGCCCGGCGACCTGCCATGACAGCCACTGCAGCGCCTCCATCCGCCGCCGCGCATCGGCCGGGATCAGCGCCCCGCCCTTTTCCGCCAGATAGATCAGGATCGCGGCAGACTCGAACACCGGGATCGGCTCGCCACCATCAGTGGGATCGAGGTCGACGATCGCCGGAATCTTGAGGTTCGGATTGACCTTGCGAAACTCGGCGTTGAGGTGCTGACCCTGATACAGGTCGAACGGCTTGATCTGGTACTCCATGCCCAGTTCCTTGAGCGCGATCAGCACTTTGGCGGCATTGGGGGTCTGGGCGAAATAGAAGTCGATCATTGCGTCCTCGCTAAGATGAATGCGTTTGCCGTGGTCGGTCGGCTCAGGGCAGCGCCGCCCCGCCATCGACGACCATCGAGTGGCCGGTCACGAAGGAGGCCTCGTCGCTCGCCAGATAGAGCGCGGATTGCGCCAGCTCGATCGGCTCGGCGAAGCGGCCATTGGGCTGCCCGGCGAGGATCTGCTCCTTGACGCCGGGAATCTCGAGCCAGCGCCCGAACATCTCGGTCAGCGTCGCGCCGGGCACCAGCGCATTCACGCGGATCTTGTCCGGGGCATATTCGACCGCCGCGAAGCGGGTCAGCCCGATGACGCCGAACTTCGATGCGCCATAGCCGGACAGGCCGGGCTTGGTCACGATGGTCGCCAACGACGACGTGTTGACGATAGACCCGCCGCCATTCTTCTGCATCTCGGGAATCTGGTACTTCATGCACAGGAACACGCCCTTGAGGTTGACCGCGATTACCTGATCGAAATCCTCCTCGCTCAGGTCGACGAGCGGCGTACCGACCTGCTCGATCCCGGCATTGTTGAACGCGATGTCGAGCTTGCCGTATTCGGCAACCGTGCGGTCGACCAACGCCTTGCAATCAGCCGCCTTGGAAACGTCGGTTCGCACGAAGATGGCGTCGCCACCGGCAGCGCGGATGCTTTCGGCAACGGCCTCGCCCTCTTCCACGCGCCGCGCGGCCAGCACGACCTTCGCACCCTCTTCGGCGAACAACCGGCTGGCGGCAGCCCCGATGCCCATATTGCCGCCCGTGATGATGGCTGCCTTGCCGTCCAGTCTACCCATTGCATCTCTCCTGTGTGACGGCCCGGCCTGCTGCCTCCGCCGATTGCATCTGTTGCGCTAATAGCATTCCGGCCCGGCGCTACCCGTGCCGATGCATCATTGCGCCGTCATGTCGGATTCGTCTTCCTCGACCACCATCAGCATCCGGATCGAATCCCGCTCGGCGAAGTTCAGCTCGTCTTCGATGAAGGTGTCGCGCATTTCATTGCCGACAATATCGAAACAGGCCTCGAAGCTGGCCATGTCCGGAAACCAGAACTCCACCACCACATCGAAGTCGGATTCCTGGGGTTCGCCATGGAACTGGTTAGCGGCGGGCACGACGTAATTGCGCTTGTAATGGACCGCGCCGACCCGCTTCAGCACGGTTTCGCCCAGCTTGGCGTGCCGCTCGCGATAATAGGCGGAGAACTCCTCGAAGCTCATGCCGGGTTTGCGTTTGGCCAGCCCGAACACCTTGATCACCGTGTCGTTCTCCTCGTCATGCCCGGTCGGGCCCGTTCAGTGTGTGGTGTAGCCGCCATCGACCGGCATCAGGCTGCCGGTGACGAAGGATGCCGCATCCGACAGCAGCCACCTGGCTGCCTCCGCCACCTCGATCGGCTGGCCAATCCGGCCCAGCGGATGCGCGCCGATCACGGTCGCTTCGAAGTCGGCCATCCATGGCTCATGCGCGTGCTGCTGGATCATCGGCGTGTCGATGACGCCCGGCATCAGCGCATTCACGCGGATGCCCTGCCCGGCATAGTCGAGCGCACCGCCCTTGGTCAGCCCGGCGACACCGTGCTTCGAGGCGACGTAGCAGCTCTGGTGGCCCGCCGCGACGCTGCCCATGGCCGAACCGATATTGACGATCGACCCGCCCCCGCTTTTCAGCATGGCGCGGATCTCGTGCTTCATGCACAGGAACATGCCCGTCAGGTTGATCGTGATGGTCCGGTTCCACAGCGCCAGATCGATATCGGCCAGCGGCACGATTCCCTGATCGACCCCGGCGCAATTGACCGCCCCGTCCAGCCTGCCGCCAAGCTTCACAGCCTCATCGACCAGCGCGGCGACGGCAGCTTCATCGGTGATGTCGCATTTCACGAAATGCGCCGTTCCCCGAAGACCCTCCAAGGCGGCCTGCAGCTTCTCGTCCGGGTCGGCAATGTCGGTAAAGATGACCCGGTGGCCATCCCCGCACAGCACGCGGGCTGTCTCGCCGCCGACACCCCCGGTGCCGCCGGTGACGATATAGGTACGTGCTTCAGCCATGCTTTCCTCGTTATTCTGCCCCACTATAGCCAGTGCCTGCGGGTGTTTGGCCGTCAGTCTTCGCGCACCGCGTTGAGCATCCGTTCGCCGAAATTGTTCGACCATTCCTCTTCGGTCAGCTCCGGCTGCGCGTCATATTCGCGGCTGCTGCCGCCCCCCATGACCGGGTTGCCCATGGCTGCCTGGATGGCGGGCCGCGCCATGATTTCATCGCGCCACCGTGCCACATGCTCGTACTCAGCGAGCTCGATCCCGAGATAGGGCGAGAACATCTGGAACACCGGCCAGCAGGCAATGTCGGCGATGCTGTATTCGCTGCCCGCCAGATAAGCCGCGCGCTTGAGCCGGTTGTCGAGCACCTGCACCAGCCGCTTCGACTCGTTGACGAAGCGCTGCTTCGGATAGGTATGATCGCCCGGCGGGGCATAGCGCAGGAAGTGGCCCGCCTGCCCCATATTCGGCCCCACGCCCGCGACCTGCCAGGTGACCCACTGGATGGCCTGCCAGCGCTCGCGCCAGTCGGCGGGCAGCAGCTTGCCTGACTTCTCCGCCAGGTACTGCAGGATCGCGCCGCTTTCGAACACGTTGAACGGCTCGCCGCCATCCGCCGGATCGTAGTCCACGATGGCCGGCAGTTTTACATTCGGATTAATGTCGCGAAACGCCGGCTTGAGGTGGTCGCCCTTGTACAGGTCGTACTTGATGATCTTGTACTCGAGCCCGAGTTCTTCAGCCGCGATCAGGACCTTCAGGCTGTTGGGCGATGGCGTGAAATGGATGTCGATCACTGCTGTGTCCTCTTGCTCGAATTCGCAAATTGGGGGCTCCAACGGCCCGCCAGTTCAGCGGCAGGCCGGATGGAGACCCTGGAAGGTGCCCTCGCGTTAGCCCACGAGGGCAATGGGCTTCCGGTGATACGGGGATGACAGGTCACCGGAAGCCCCCTTTGCTCAGTTATCGCCGAACGGCTTGAAGGTGAGCCGCAGCATGATGGTCCGCGGCGCATTGGTGAAACCGAGATTGTCCGAGCGGATGCCATCGCCCGACGATACCCCCGTCAGCGGATCGACCGTCAGGCCCGGTGCGGAGAACACCTCCGCCCCCCAGCGTACGCGCAACTGGTCGGTCAGGTTCTTGCCGATCAGCGCCAGTTCCCAACCGTCATCGTCGTTGAACAGGCGGAGCGTCGCATCAACGTTCACGGCCTTCGACTGCTGCGAGCCCGGCGGCTGGTTGTACAGCACCTCATACTTGTCCTGGTAGGTGGCGCTGGCCGACAGGCCCAGACGCGTCCCGCCCCCGGAAATGTCGAAGTCGTAATTGGCGTTGATGTTGCCCGTCCAGTCCGGCGCGGCGCTGAGCGGCCGGCCCGACAGGTCCTGGTTGAAGGCCCGCTCGGTCGGATCAGCGACCGGATCGACCACGGTGCCGTCGAGTCGGTAGATACAGCCGTCCGCCTGCGTCTGGCCGGTGTAGCAATTGGCCAGATACTCGCGGAAGCGGGCATTGCCGTAGTTCACCGAGGCGCCGATATTGAGGCCAGGCACGCTATCCGGGGCGAAGTTGGTGTTGAGCTGCACGCCCCAGGTACGGACCTCCGCCGCATTGCGAACGCCGGTGGTCGAGGTGGTCGGGTCGAACACCGTCACCTGGAAGTCGCTGTAGTCGTAGCGATAAGCCGTCAGGTCGAAGCGCAGCTGGTCGTCGAACACCACGGTCTTCACGCCGCCTTCGATGCCTTCGGCAACCTCGTCCCTAAACGACAGGTCGAAGTCGGTGATGTCCGGCGGCAGGACCGAGACGATGGCGAAGCCGCCCGATTTCACGCCCTTCTTGTAGGTAACGAAGAAATTGGTCCGGTTATTGGGCCGGAAACTGACCGTCACCTCAGGCGAGAAGCTCGACGAGTTCACTTCCTTGGAGGCGAAGACGTCCTCAACCGCCATGCCCAGCAGGTCGGCTTCCAGCGTCCGTTTCTCGTCCGAATAGCGGCCACCGGCTGACAGCTGCAGCTTGTCGTCGAGCAGGTCGAGCGTCAGCTGGCCGAACACGGCATAGGTGCGCGAATCGACGTAGTAGTAAGGCGTCGGCAAGGCTCCGAGCACCGCCAGATGGGCTTCGGGATGCGCGCTATAGGTCCCATCCTGGAAATACACGCCCGCCATCCCGTTCAGCGGCGAATCAAGGTCGCTCGTCACCCGCAGTTCCTGCTGGAAGTCGGTCCGCACGTTGCGGACGGTCGAGCCGAGCAGCGGATAGGGCGAATGCGTCTGCACGTCGCCTTCACGCAGCTTGGTCTCGTAATAGCTGCTGTTCGAGCTGAGCAGGAAGGCATCGGACAGCTCGTAATCGATCGACCCCGAGATGAGGAACATGTCCAGCTCCGCATAGGGCGTGCCGTCCCGATAGGACGCTGCGCCACCCTCGACAGAGGTGGTGTTCCGACCAACGGCGGCGGAGTACTTGTTGATCTCGCAATCCTCGATGCCGGCAACATTCGCGAGGCTGGCCGGAGCGGGCACACCCGCCGGACAGTTGAACTTCTGACCGGAGGAGAAGGAGTCCAGCCCGCGTTGCTGCAGCCAGTGCCCCTTGAGCCGAACGGTCAGCGCCTCGGTCGGCTCGAACTTCAACGTGCCGCGCAGGGCGGTCACGGTCTCGTTCGGGGCCCGCGCACTGACGGCCGAAGGCAGCGGGCCGAACAGGGCGAGCTGCGTTGGCGTCGGAACCCCCATTGCATAGCGGGAGTTCAACGGGTTCTTGAAATAGCCCTGCATGTTCGAGCGATAGAACGCCAGACGCGCGCCCAGCGTATCGGTGATTGGCCCGGCGACAACGGCCTCAGTCAGCATTTCACGCGCCTGAAAGCCGTAGCCCGCCCGCAGCATGGCATAGGGCGCATCGGTCGGATCGGCGGTCGTGATCGAGATGATGCCGCCCGACGAGTTCTTGCCGTAATAGAGCGACTGCGGGCCCTGCAAGATTTCGATCTGCGCCATGTCGAACTGGCCCAGGCGCACGGAAACGCCGTCCGACATCGTCGTGCCGTCCAGATTGATGGCGACAGCCTGGTCCGGACCGGACCCGGCCGTCGGCGTCCCGATGCCGCGCAAGGTAATCGCGCCGCCGCCGTCGCTCGCCGATGCCGAAATGTTCAGTGAGGGCGTTGTCGCCGCGACGTCGTAAAGTGACTGGATGCCCTGCCGCTGCAGCTGGTCCTCGCCGAATGCCCTGATGGCGATCGGGACATTGAGGTCGCTTTCAGCCTTCTTGCGGGCAGTGACGATGATGAAGTTGTCGTTGGTCGGTGCCGCCTGGGTCACGTCGTCGCTCGACTGAGCGGCAGCAGGGATGGAGGCGATGGCACAACCAAGGGCCACAACACTTCCACCGATAAACTGGATTTTCTTTCGCATTCCCCACTCTCCCTCTGGCGATATCTCGCTCAGTCTGTTGCAGGTGATCGGGGTATCTGGATGCGTCAGCAGAACGCCGATTTTCGCAGGTGCACAAGTTTTGTTCGCGCACCACCCCAGGGAATGGAACTTTCCGCCCTCACCCTCACCCTCACCCAAGCACTAAGAATATTTTGTGCTGGGCATCACATAAATAGGCAAAATGGGGAGCGCAATACTTTTCTGTCGAGCACTACAAAAAAGCGCGGTGGCTAGAAAATCTGGCGACAGAAATGTTCGGTGGAATCGGCGATCTCGGCGAGCGGCGCACCGTCGGTCGACTTGATGGCCATACCGGCTGAGAAGGCCAGAATGCAGTCGGCGAGAATTTCCGGATCGCGATCGGAAGCAATGTCGCCTTCTGCCACCCCTCGGCGCAGGCGCTTAACGAGTCTATCGCGATACCGCATCCTTTGCTCGCGCAGGAAAGCGCGCACGGTTTCATCACCGCAGCCCAGATGCCCGGCGCCAAGCATGATCAGGCAACCGGGCGCGGCTTCGCTATCGGCCAGCAAGTCGAGCCTGCTGGCAAACATCGCCCGAACGGCCTCTTGCGCGTCATCGATGGCCTCCAGCTTCTGCCACGCCGGATCGATTTGCGTGGCCAGATAGAGATCGACAGCTTCGCGGAACAGCTCTTCCTTGGAACCGTAGGCGGCATAGATGCTGGGCGAGCCGATGCCCATGGCATCGACCAGCTGGTTCATCGACGTACCTTCATAGCCATTGGCCCAGAACAGCCGCATGGCTTTGCACAGCGCAGCGTCGCGGTCGAAACTACGCGGACGGCCTCGTCGAGCTGTGGTTGTCGCATTCATGACCGGCATTCCAAGGATTGCTAGGCGAAAATCTTACCGCAACCGAACGTGCAACTCGGTCACTTTCGGGATGTCCCGAAGGCGTAAAGATATGCTGGACGATGCTATTCGTCCAGTGACGCTTTCCCAATTGGTTTGTGCCGGGCGGAAGGAGCGCCTTAAATGCCGGGCATCGCGATAAGTTCTCCGCTTTCAGCCCGCATCTTCCCGGCTGCGCCGCGCGAATGCGGCGCTTATTCGCCAGTAAAGACTGGCTTGCGGCGTTCAAGAAAGGCCGCCACGCCTTCGCGACCATCCTTGCTGCCAGCTGCCGCCGCGATAGAGCGCGTTTCGCGTTCGAGATGGCTCTCGAAGGAATCGCTCGCCCCTTCGAGCATCAGCATACGCGTCCGCCCCAAGGCGACATTGGGCGCGCGCGCCAGCTTCGCGGCCTGCTGTTGCCCCGCTTCGGTCAGCTCCTCATCGTCGACCACGCGGGTGACGAGGCCCATCTCCGCACCTTCCTCGGCAGAGAGACTGCGATTGCCGATCAGCACCTCCTGCGCGCGGCGCAGCCCGATCAGGCGCGGCAGCAGCCACGAGGCTCCGCCATCCGGCGTGAGGCCGACCTGGCCATAGGCGGAGCTGAACTGCGCCGAACGGGCGGCGATCACAATATCGCCGGAAACGGCCAGGCCGAGGCCAGCCCCGGCCGCCGGTCCGTTTACCAGCACCACGAACGGCTTCGGCATTTGCAGGAAGCGCGACATGGCGAGGTGCAGCGTACCGGCCAGTTCGCTGATGAAGGCCGAGGCCTCCTCGCCCGCCGCGGCAAAGCTGGCAACGTCGCCGCCACCGCAGAACAGCTTGCCATTGCCCGTCAGGACGACGCAGCGGATCGCCGGGTCGGCCTGGCACCGCGCAGCCACCCGCAGCAGGGCCTGGGCAAGCGGCAGGTCGATTGCATTGCCCGCCTTGGCACGATTGAGCGTCACCGTGGCAACCGCGCCGTCGATCGAAAACAGAACCGGCTCTTCGCTCATCTATCCATCTCCTGAAGTCTTCTAGGCACGCTACCAGCCATGCTCAGGCCGCGTTAGATACCCTTATGCCCTATTTCGGGGCCATGCGAATGGCGCCGTCGAGCCGGATGACATCGCCGTTGAGCATCGGATTGGTCACGATGCTCTCGACCAGCCTGGCATATTCCTGCGGCTTGCCGAGGCGGCTGGGGAACGGCACCTGCTTGCCGAGCGAGTCCTGCGCTTCTTGCGGCAGCGATTCGAGCATCGGCGTCAGGAAGATGCCCGGCGCGATAGTCATCACACGAATGCCGTAACGGGCAAATTCACGGGCAATCGGCAGCGACATGCTGACCACGCCGCCCTTCGACGCCGCATAGGCGGATTGGCCGATCTGCCCTTCGAACGCCGCGACACTGGCGGTGTTGATGATCACGCCGCGCTCCTCGCCGACCGGGTCGGCGGCATTGATGCGCTCGGCGAATTTCGCGATCATCGTGAAGGTACCGACGAGGTTGATCGACACGATCTTGCTGAACCCCGCCACGGGCAGCGCCTTGCCTTCGCGGTCGAGCACCTTGGCGGGCGGAGCAATGCCCGCGCAGTTGACGAGGATCCGCGCCTCGCCATGCGCGGCGGCGGCTGCCTCCAGCGCCTCGGCTACGGCGGCCTCATCGGTGACGTCCACCGCCGCGAACCGGCCGCCGATTGCCTCGGCATGGGCTGCGCCCTGCTCCGCATTGAGATCGAAAATGGTCACCTTCGCGCCCAGCGAAGCCAGATGCGCCGCCGTCGCCCCGCCAAGGCCGGACGCCCCGCCAGTAACGATTGCTGCCAGTCCGTTGATATCCATTAGCTCTCCCCGTTTCGGTTCGTCTGTGCCCGGAAGGATTGGCCACGAACTTGTCGCACCATCCCCTTACTGATGCCTTTTGGCAGGCGAGAAAATGCAGGCAAGTAGCATCCTTGCAGCCATGGGCTGCAAGGATGCAGCCCCAAAGACAAAGCAAAGGCAGACCTGCATTCCGCAAGCCCACCCTTGGTGTGAGTCTGATCAGGCCTGCGCGTAGTCCAGGCCGATATCGGCAGCCGGTGCGCTTTGCGTGATGCGCCCGACGGAAACGAAGTCGACGCCCGTCTCGGCAATCTCGCGGATCGTGTCGAGCCGGACACCGCCCGAAGCCTCGATCGGCACCCGTCCGGCCACCAGCGCGACTGCTTCACGCAGCAGCTCCGGCCCCATATTGTCGCACAGCAGGCGATGCGCCCCGGCAGACAGCGCCGGTTCGATCTGGTCGATCCGGTCGACCTCGACCTGAACCTCAAGCCCGGTATTGGCCTCGACGGCGCCGCGCACCGTTGCCTCCAGCGAGCCGACGACCGCGATGTGGTTGTCCTTGATCAGGATCCCGTCATCGAGCCGCATGCGGTGGTTGGTCGCGCCGCCGACATGCGAGGCGTACTTCTCGAGCACGCGCAGGCCGGGAATGGTCTTGCGCGTATCGAGCAGCGTGCACCCCGTACCTTCGATCGCATCGGTATAGGTCCGCGTGAGCGTGGCAATGCCGGTCAGGTGCTGCAGCGTGTTGAGCGCCGAGCGCTCGGCCGACAGCATAGAGCGGCCATGACCCGCGAGGCGCATGACCGGCGTTCCGGCGTCGAGCCGCGCGCCATCTTCTTCCAGCCGCTCGATCCGGACATCCGGGTCAAGCCTGCGGAAGAAGGCTTCGGCCAGTTCGATACCCGCCAGCACGATCGGACCGCGGGTGGCGATCTCGGCTTCAAGGCGGGCATCGTCGGGAACGGTGACGGCACTGGTGACGTCGCCGCCCTCACCGAGATCCTCGGCAAGGGCGGACGCCAGGAACACTTCCAGAGCCGCCGCATCAAGGCCCGCTACGGGGCTGCGGCTGGTCGTCATTCAGCCGGCTCGCTCACCGTGCTGGACGACTTGGCCTTCGCCTCGCGCATGGCGCGCTCCTCATCGGAGATGTTGTATTCCTTCCAGTCTTCGCCCTTGGGGATCATGCCCTGGTAGGACCTCAGCGTGGCGTGCGGCAGCACCGTACCGGGGGCCGTGCCGATCGCCGGCTCGCCCTTCTGGACAGCCTGCGCCGCGCGATACATCATCGTGCGGAAAGTGAAGATCGCCTTGTCGCTGGTGCCGAGGTTGTCCTCGCTGCGATCGGCGATCTGGCCCATCGATTCCCACATCGCCATGTCCTGCGCCGGGATGCCGTAAATGCCGGTAAAGTCGCCGGCCTTCATCCCTGCGCGATCCTGCAGGTAGTAATTATCGTAGTTGCGGACCTTCTTGTAGGTCACCGGCTCGACATCCTTGCCGATCTCGGCACCGCAGAACTTGCGCCAGTCGTCGGTGGAGATGCCCTTGTCCTCGTCCGGATGCCACGCGACCCAGTAGAACATCGTGTTCACGTCATCGATCGGCACGAGCATCTGGCTCAGGTGATACTGGTCATTCGAGGGAATGACGACGGTATAGGGCGCGATGAACAGCGTCGTGCGGACATAGTCCTGCTTGTCGGCGTCCTTGATCGGCTTGCGAATTGCGGCGTAGCGGAAACCGAACGGCGCCTTCTCGACCTCGATGCGCGGCGACTTGTCAGCCGAGGGGCGCAGCCAGGCGCCATCGCGCGCGGTCGAACCTTCCACATCGGCGGTCGGCATGTTGCTCGAATGCAGGCTGGAGCTGTGCGAGGAATCGATCGACCCTTCGAGAATCTGCGCCCAGTTGCAGGCACCGTGCATCTTGACGATCGCGATCTTGTGGTCGGGCGCCGACGACCATTGCGGCGCATTGAATTCGGCCACGTTGTCCGGATCGCCCATCCACACCCACACGAACCCGGCCGATTCGATCACCGGGAAGGCGCGGGCCTTGATCTTGTTGTTCATGTGCGAGCCTTCGGGCTCCGACGACATGTCGACGACATTGCCGTTCACGTCGAACTTCCAGCCGTGATAGAGGCAGCGCAGGCCGCATTCCTCATTGCGACCGAACACCAGCGAGGCGCGGCGGTGCGGGCACATTTCCTCAAGCGCGCCCACCTTGCCCTCGCTGTCGCGGAACACGACCATGTTCTCGCCCAGCAGACGAATGCGGCGCGGCGTGCCGTCCGGTTCGGCCACGTCCTCGATCATGCACGCAGGCATCCAATGCTGACGCATCAAGGTGCCCATCGGGGCATCGCCTTCCACGCGGCACAGCAGGTCGTTTTGTTCGGGTGTCATCGCCAACTCCTAATTCGCAAGTTTCTTGCAGTTATATAGGAGCGCTCCGCTCTTGTCGAAAGTGCCTTCGCGAGCGAATACGTCCCTATCGGTTGCCATTACTTCTATATAGAAGTAGGGCCCATTGCAAGATTTCCGTTGAGTGACTCTGGAGGGGTAAAAGTGCGCGCTGTGAACCTGGGAATTGTCGGGCTTGGCCGCGGCTTCATGCTGACCCTGCCCGCATTGCGCGACAACCCGGCGGTCCGGCTGCGCGCCGCCTTCTCCCTGCGGACGGAACCGCGCGAACACTTTGCCGAGCAGTTCGACGCCATTGCCTGCGACAGTTTCGAATCGCTGCTGGCGCTCGATGAGATCGATGCGGTCTACATCGCCACGCCGCATGAAATTCATGCCGAGCAGACGATCGCCGCCGTGCGCGCCGGCAAGCACGTGCTGGTCGAAAAGCCGATGGCGATCGGCCTGAAGGACTGCATGGCCATGGAGGCGGCGGCGCAGGAAGCCGGCAAGATCATCATCGTCGGGCCTAGCCATGGCTTCGATGCGCCGATCCAGAAGGCCGCCGAACTGGTCGCCTCGGGCGAGTTCGGCGCGTTCCGGATGATCACGACCTTCAACTTCACCGACTTCATGTATCGCCCGCGCCGCCCGGAGGAACTCGATACGTCGCGCGGCGGGGGCGTGGTCTACAGCCAGGCGGCGCACCAGATCGACCTGGTCCGGCGCATCGCCGGCCTGCCGGTCTCCACGATCCGGGCGACCGCCGCGAACTGGGACCCGAAGCGGCCCAGCGAAGGGGCCTACTCCGCCCTGATGACCTTCGAAGGCGGCCCCTGGGCCACCATGACCTATAGCGGTTATGCCCATTACGATGTCGATGAGCTGGTTGGCTGGATCTCCGAACTGGGCTTCGACAAGGATCCGGAGGCCTATGGCGCGGCTCGCCGCAAGCTGGCCGATATGTCCCCCGAGGACGAGATCGCCGCGAAGGTCAGCCGCACCTACGGGCCGGGCAGCGAATCCGACAGCCCGCCGCGCGCGCCGCACCACGAGCATTTCGGCTACCTCCTCGTCAGCTGCGACAAGGCCGACCTGAAGGTGACGCCGACCGAGATCACGGTCTATGGCAATAGCGAACGGCGGGTGATCGACATCCCGCCGCCGCGCCTGCCGCGTATCGAGGTGATCGACGAATTCGTCGGCGCCATCACCGGCGCAATTACCCCGGTTCACAATGGACGCTGGGGCGTCGATACCATGGCCTGCTGCGAGGCCCTGCTCGAATCGAGCCGGACGGGAGAGGAAATCTCGCCCGGCGCCATCATTAACAACCTATCGGTTTGAAACCTTCGGAGAACTACTGAATGTCACGCCTTAATCTTTCGCTGGCCTGCTGGGGATACGACCGCACGGAGGCCCTGCAGACCGGCGAGGTCCGCCCCGACGGGATCGACCTCAACTTCCAGGCGCTGGAGGTCGAGGAAACCTTCTTCCGCCAGGCCAAGCACCAGGAATTCGACGTCTCCGAGATGTCGATGTCGTCCTATTGCGTCACCCTGTCGCGCGACAATCCGCCGTTCATCGCCATTCCGGTGTTCCCGTCGCGCTTCTTCCGCCACTCGTGCATCTTCGTGTCGGCCAAGAGCGGCATCGAGAAGCCTTCCGACCTCGTCGGCAAGCGCATCGGCGTGCCCGAATACCAGATGACCGCGCCGGTCTGGATCCGCGGCATCCTGCAGGACGAATATGGGATCGACCCGTCGTCGGTGACCTATGTCACCGGCGGCGAGGAATCGCCGGGGCGTGAGGAGAAGCTGAAGCTCGACCTGCCGGCCAAGTTCAAGGTCGAGCCGATCGGCCCGACCGATACGCTCACCCGGATGCTCGCCGATGGCGAGATCGACGCGCTGCACACTGCCCGCGCGCCGTCCACCTTCTACAGCGAGCCCGAAAATGTGCGTCGCCTGTTCCCCGACTTCGTCGAGGTGGAAAAGGCCTATTACGCGAAGACCAACATCTTCCCGATCATGCACGTCGTGGCCATCCGCCGCGAAACCTATGAAAAGAACCGCTGGATCGCGCAGGCGCTGTTCAAGGCCTTCAAGGAAGCACAGAAGCTGACCTACGAGCAGCTGAAGGTCACCGCCTCGCTCAAGACCATGCTGCCTTGGCAGGTCGCCTCGCTGGAAGACACGATCGCGACCATGGGCGAAAATTGGTGGCCCTATGGCGTCGAGCCCAACCGCCATGTGATCGAGACCTTCACCCGTTACCACCACGAGCAGGGCCTCTCGTCGCGTCGTCTCACCGTCGAGGATATGTTCGCGCCGGAGACCTTCTCTGAATTCGTGATCTGAGCAGGAGCAAAAGGTGAGCGCCCCGACCCCGTCGGGGCGCGCTCTGCTCGCGTTCGAGGAGCAAAGCGCAGTGCCGCAGGAGCCCATCACGCTGCAACCGGAACTGAGCGCCGGATACCAGGTCCGCCGTTGCCATCGGCGGTTCGACCGGCTGCTCCACGCCTTTCTCGCGCGGCACGATCTGAAAAGCGGCTTCTGGTACTATCTGCGGATCCTGTGGATCCGCGACGGGGTCACCCAGAAATATCTCAGCGACATGACCAATACCGCCGAGAACACCACAGCGGCGCTGATCAACGCCATGGCGGCCGAAGGCCTCGTCAACCGCGACCGGAATCCGGACGACCGGCGCAAGTTCCGCATCTCGCTGACCGATCGCGGCAAGGCCCTCGAAGACGAAGTTCTGGGCTATGCGACGCGGCTCAACGAGATCGCGCAGAAGGGAATCGACCAGGCCGAAATCGATATCTGCCTGTCGGTTCTCGACCGGATGTCAGCCAACCTGGCCGAGGCCTTCGAGCAGCAGGGTATCGCCCCCACCGCACCCTAGTCGATCTACCCGGCACTCAGGCGCGCGGCCCGCCCCGTGTCAGGCCTGCGCTTCCTTCCAGCCACGCTTGATCTTCTTCGCCAGCGACCATTTGTGGACCTCCGTGGGACCATCGTAGATCCGAAAGGCGCGGACCTCGCGAAACACCTGTTCGACGATGGTATCCTGGGTCACGCCCATGCCGCCCATCACCTGCACGCAGCGATCGGCCACGCGCATCAGCGCCTCGGACACCGCCACCTTGGCCATCGAGCTTTCGACCGTCGCCAGCGAGCCGGTGTCGAGCACGTCGGCACACCAGTCGATCATGAGTTCGGCCTGCTTCAGGTCGATCTTGTTCTCGGCCAGCATGAAGCCGACCCCTTCGTGATCGATCAGCAGCTGGCGGAAGGCCATGCGTTTGCAGGCATAGTCCACCGCCACCTCGTTCGCGCGGATGCAGGCCCCCAGCCAGCGCATGCAATGCGACAGGCGCGCGGGCGACAGGCGCACCTGGGCATAAGCGAAGCCCTGCCCCGTCTCGCCCAGCAACTGATCATCCGGGAGGCGCAGATTGTCGATCACGAAGAAGCCATGCTCGCCCGGCATGGCGCTGTCGATCGTGTTGGGCGAGTGATACAAAGTGATCGCCGGATCGGGCAGGTCGACCAGGAACATGCAGGCGCCTTCCTCAGCCTTGGCCATGACGATTCCGACCTTTGCTCCCAACGCCCCGGTGATGAAGGCCTTGCGCCCGTTGATCACCCAGTGATCGCCATCCTTGTGGCAGGTCGTCTGCATCATGCTGGGATCGGAGCCCGCGCCGTTCTCGCTCGCCGGTTCGGTCATGAAGAAGGCCGAGCGCGCTTCGCCCGTCAGCAGGGGGGCGAGGAACCGTTCCTTGTGTTCGGCACTGGCAACATGGCCGAGCAGGTACATGTTGCCTTCGTCAGGGGCGGCCGTGTTGCAGGCGACCGGCCCCAGCGGCGACAGACCCGTCTTGATCAGGACCAGCGCGGTTTCGCGCTGGGTCAGGTGGCTGCCATCGGGCAGGATATGCGGGGTCATGACCCCTGCCGCGCCGGCCTTGGCACGCATCTCGGCGACCAACTCCTCGGTCGGGGCACCATGGTGGTTACGTCGTTCGTCCTTCTCATAGGGGACGATTTCCGTCCGGATGAACTGTTCAACGCGTTCCGCGATAGCCTCTGCCCGCTTGCTCATATCCCGATCCCTGCTCTCATGATGTTTGTTAGGTCCGCACCCGCCCGAATGAGCGGGTGCCTCTGCACATACAAATATCGACAGGATAGACGGTTTGCAAATGCGCGAGATCAAATCCTGAAAACGCCGGGCAATCTCGTCCCGAATCCGCCGGTCGCGATGGGCAGGCCGTAACTGTAATCGACCGCGTTGAGGCTAGGCCGCCCGCGACCGGATGTCATCGAAATATTCTTCCAGCAGGTCGATGGTGAATTCGAGTGCGCCTTCGGCCGCCTCGGTCGGCACGCCTTCGATACGCCCCCCGATCGAGAACCCGCGTTGCACGCTCCACAACAGGGTGAGGACGGTCTCGGCCTCGCGGATATCGACACCCAGTTTGGCGATCCGGTTGACCCAGGCGGCCTCGATCGGGGCACGGCTGCGCGCCGAGATCGCGCGCACACCATCAGCCATCTGCTCCTGATCGTCCATCGAGATCAGCATGTTGAGCGAGACCTGGAACAGCTTGCTGGAGAAGAAGTCATCGGCATGCTGCGCGGTCGTGCGAAAGATCTCGTCATCCTCCGCGCTGGCCGCTTCGGCCTGGGTCTGCCCGACTTCGCCGGCAAACAGATGTTCGATCGCCGCCTCGATCAGGTCGTTCTTGGTCGCGTAATGGTGAGTCTGCCCGCCGCGCGACACCTTGGCCTTCGCAGCTGCATCGGCGATCCGAAACCGTGAATAGCCCCGTTCGAGGAGCATATCGATCGTCGCCTTGAGCAACTTTTCGGACGTTTCCGCGCGCCGTTCCTGCTGGGTACGCCGCCGTTTCCTGCCACCCGGCTGTTTGTTCTGGCTAGAGGATGTCAACTACTGCCCCACTCACTTCGCCCGCTGCTGGAACGACCTTTATCCTGTCCCGGCTTTGTAGGACACTCGTCCCGGCCCGCTCATATGTCGGCGAACTTGCCCGATGGAACGAGAGTTGTCTAAATGATCTCGCCCCGAGGTCAATCGAACCGGCTGCGGATTGGCGAAAGATAGCGGCCGCGAACGGGGCGGCGCTGACTGCGTGATGGCCAGGAGCACGAAGTTGAACGAAACGATAACGCCAGTCGCGCGCCCGGATCTTGGCTCGGAAGAGCAGGAGTCCCGCAGCGCTGCGACGCGCGAGAAACTGCTCGGCGCCGCCTATCAGATCTTGTCGGAATCGCGCCATGCCGGCCTGCGCTCGGCGAATGTCTCGACGCTGTCAGGTGTTTCGCGCGGCGGCCTGCTGCATCACTTTCCGACCAAGGAGGACCTCGTCGCCGCCACCTACGAACGCATCGTCCTGCAAATGGAGCGCGCCAGCTGGGAGCGGATCGAGACTGCACCGGACGATGGGTTGTTGGAGGCGATTGTCGAGGACGCCCGCGCGCGCTTTTTCTCCGATTCCTACAAGGTTATGCTCGATATCCTCGTCGCCTCGGCCAAGGAAAAGCCGCTGGCGGACACTCGCAAGGCGCTGGCAGAGCGGCTCCAGCCGACCACCCGGCAAGGGTGGGCGCAAAGATTGGCGGCAACCGGGATCAGCGCGGACATGGCCAGGCATGTCACGGTTTTCCTGTGGAACATGGTCCGGGGGCTGGCCGTTCGCGCGGTCGTGGAGGGTAATGAGGAATTGTCAGGGCGCGTCATCGCGCTCGGCCTGCAGCTCGCGCAGCGCCGCTGCGACGCCAGCCGCGTGGCGGACAGATAAGCTGTTCTCAGGCAGCTGCGGGATCGCCTAAAACAAGAGACCGTGCCCAACCCACTGGTATCGACAGCTGCAACTGCCGCCCACGAACATCGAAGTATGTTGAAATGGTGCCAGAAGAGGACTCTAAAGGGAACAAAAACGGCGGAATTCTCGGATTAAATTACCTTGGGGGCCTCAAAAAAGGCCCCCACTAGAGCCCCCAATTTTTCATCCCTTCAGAAGGTTCGGTTCCCGGATTCGGGTACTTTCGACTCCTGCAACCGCTGTGTTTCAAAGCATAACGGCGCTCAAAAGCAGCGCAATCTGCGCCGATCAAAATTTACATCGGCATCACCTAAGCGGGCTGACTGATTTCTAGCATCAAGTTCGACCATGGGAGTACAAGAAGCATTGAGTTCGTGACGGATGCGACAAGGGCACGCCTTGTCTCCACGCATCATCGCGCCATATCATTGGCATGGCTGATGTAGACGCCCAAACTCAATCCGAACTTGAGGTCATCTCCTTGGCCGACCTCAACGCGCTCAATGTGAATGCTCTGCTGGCAGGAAATGAGGGCAGTGATCCATTTGCACTGACCAAGCCTCTGCGCGAAGCGCGGGCGAATTCGGAGAAAGAAGGCAATGAAGAGCGGCGCAAAGCGCTGGGCCTGCTCCATGATGTTCTCAATATTCATTTGAAGGTGCATGATCGGGCAGAGCCCTTCGGACCAATGCTCCAGGGGCCGGAAGGACGCACTTGCACCGCTAGCGATTTTCGCGGTGGGCAGAGCACAATATTTGCCGAGTTTGCAGTCACTGTTGAACATCCGGTGCTCAAGGCGCGTCTTGCCGATTTAGCCTGGCATAACGACCGCAAGCGCGGCGACGTCGGAAAGCTGGCGGTCGAAGCCTATGGTGAAATCATCAAGCGTCGGCTTGCCGGCGAGCTACATCGCTCACATGGCGATGATACCCACCTGCTCGATATGGCAGATATCGCCACACGCATGATGAGTGTGGCCGCGCGCGTCCACAAGATCAGTGCCCTGCCCTCGTCCATAACCGATGTTCTCGATACTCTTTTTGACGCGTGCGTTGCTGCGCAGTCCTATGTCGCCTTCTGCCATGTTGCCGACATTGCCCTAGGCTACGACATCTTTGGGTGGGAGAAGGTACTCAAAGGCGCAGAAGCCATTGTCGCCGATATTGAAGGCCATGATTATCCGATGGCGGTTCAGGGCGTGTGGGAGCTCGCAGAACGCGGCTATGCAAAGCTTGGCGACAAGGACAATCAGAAGCGTGCACAGGATGCCATCGTCGAGCAGGATTTGAAGATGCGCTCGCAGGTCGGGCAGGCCTCAGCTGAAGCGCATTGGGTGCGCGTGGCGATCGACAAGTTGCGGCGTTTTGGCGGCAATAAGGATCGCATTGCTGAGCTACGAAAGGAGTTGCGTGCGCTGGAAGAAGCTTCGCTCGATGACTTTGCCGGTATCCCCTACAAGCTGGACATCTCCGAACTGGCGAGCGGCACGGTGGCGCTGTTTCAAACCCTCACCCTGCCCGATATTCTGGTGCAGTTCGCTTTGTTGAGCCAGCCCCAATCCAGAGAGGCACTCGAACGCAACGCGGACGAATCTTCCGAGAAGTTCATCATGAGTTCCATGTTTGCCGGAAGCCATGCCGATCGCGAGGGCAAGGTCTATGCGCAGACCGAGGCCAAGCCCGATGGGGATGCCGACAAGACCGATTGGTACAAGGCGCAATCCCTGCTGGCGTGCGAGATACACCGTCAGCAGGTCGTAGGAGGGATGATCGATCCCGCACGGCGTTTTGTCGTGAGCACATTCCCGCTAGAAGAGCGGCATTTCCTGCCCATCGTATATAACAGCCCATTCGTGGAGAACGGCTATCACCATACATTCGCGCTCGGCTTTGCGCGGATGTTCCAGGGCGATTTTATCTCTGCAGCCCATATCCTCATTCCCCAGCTTGAAAACGCTATTCGCTATGTCCTGAAGAACGCCAATGCGCACAGCCCCAAAATGATGTCCGACCTCACCCAGGATGATCGATCCTTGAGCAGTCTTCTCGATCACATGCGCGAGGAGGTGGAAGGGGTGTTTGGTGTCGATCTCGTTCACGAGATCGACATGCTGTTCAATTACCGCCCCGGCCCGGCCCTTCGTCACGAAGCGGCACATGGCAAGCTCACCGATGGACTGTGCTATAGTGCGGATGCGATCTATGCTTGCTGGCTGATCTATCAGATGACGGTTGCCCCTCTCCTGCCTTACTGGAAAGAGCACATCGCGCCGCAGATTGAAGAGCAGGCGTTCTAGGTGCCGACGGTTACTCCCGGTGCTGCACCCATTCACTCCAGAAAGGCATGAGGTCGCTCGGCAGGTCGTCCACAAACTCAGGGCCCAATGGATAGTGCGGCATTGCCTCAGAGATCGCGTCGAGTAGCGCCGCTCCCTGCACCGTGTCCTTGCGCCGCTTGAGCGGGTTCCGCTTGGCCTGAGCGCCCAACCACAGTTTGTGGAGCGCGAACCAGCGGGGGTCAGGTGCGACGATGCGCGCCGGGCTACCATCTCGGCATGGGACGACCTGGTCTACCCGCCGACCGGGCAAGAGCCATTCCTGTTCGGGTAGCGGAACAGGTCGAGGCCGATCCTTTCCGGCGAGCGTTTCGACACGCGATGGTGCGACCAGCAATTCGACTTCATAGGCCTTCGCGTTGCGCGCCTGGAATTCCCGCTCGGTATTGATCGTGAACGTCGGATCGACCGCCTTGAGCAAGTCCCATAGCAGAGTCCCATCTTCCGGTTCGTCCGCCGCCCAGGCAAGATCGAAGTCTTCGGTTTCATCCGGCACATCGCGAAACGTGCCTGCCGCTTCGATGGCATAGGCTGCCATTGCGTTGGTGCCGACAACAAGCAGGTGACTACCGAGAAGCGACCGTCTGTCCGCCTCACGGAGAATGGGTCCGGCGTCCGCTGACAGCATCGGCAAGCGCAGTGCGCGAGCAATCCGGCTGCTCTCATTAAGAGCATCCCGTGCGCCGTCGCGGCGCTCCTTCAAGGAAGCTTTTGCAGCCTTGTAATCCTCAAACTGGACTTCCTTTTCGTCGTCCCACGCGCCGAGACTTTTGCCGTTTCCTACGCGATCAAAAACCTCATAGAGGTACTCGTACTCTCCGATCTTCTTACGCTTCAGGTCGTACGGCATCGCGAAGAGTTCGCGCTCGGCTTCGATCCACACATCGTAGCGCTGGCGCATGTTGATGAGCGCTCGTTCCTGCTCAGCGGAGAAGGGTTGGATGATGGCCATACGCGAGTTTTATCCCGCAAATCTCCAATTTTCAATAAACGCGGGATAAATGCCCTTTGGAACCATACTTCATGGACCATCCTTGCCTTGACGGTCCAACCGGATGCATCTTCCTTTATGGGATAAATTGGGCGAGAGCTGCGATGAGCAAACTTACTACACGAGTGTTGGCAACGGTGAACGGTCCCTATGGGACCAAGCAATCCGCTCAGCAGCTCGCAGCGCTTATCGCAGACCCTTCAAGCGCGCAGGCACACAATGCCGCTGCTTTCGCTTTCTTCTCAGAGATTGCACCGGCGGTCCAGTTGGCCTTCATCGCAGAAATGAATGTCGATGAGGCCAAGGCGAAAGCAGTCGCTCGTCAATTTTCGGACTTGGCCGGATACCCTCTGCATCTCGCACCTTAAAGGACAAGAACAGCTGAATTCGGGGTTCACCCGCGCCCAACATCAGTCCATTCAAGAACCAGCTTGTCACCCTTCACACGGGGCAAGGCCCTGCGTGGAATGAGCTTCCCGCGCACTTCGAAGTCAGATGTAATCTTGACCAGAAATACCATGCTGAAGTTCCGTTTGAGGTTCAGCGTGACCCGGTCATTGCTCTTGAATGGCGTGATTGTCTTGACCTCGACCAGATCGTTGCCGAGCCGTCCGTCCGATCCTTGAGCGTAGTTGCGGTGCAGCTTGATGCCGTGCGTGATCGCCCCGTAGAGTTCTCCGATATCGCCATACACCTGAAGGTGCTTGCCTGTGTGAAGGTGATAATCTTCAGCCGTGGCGATCAGGTTCTCGAATATCGAGACCAGCGACAGATCGGCATTGCGATATTTTGCCCGCCATTCCTTGTACTGGATTTGCTTGTTGATCTCGTCCCAGCTGATCCATTCGCCATCATCCCAGATGGCATTGTCCGGCCCAAGTTGCTGCATCCGCAATTCCGCTAACGTGTAAAGATTTTCGCGTTTTCTTTGCATGTCCGCATCAACGTGCAAAGCGAAAGCGCGTTTGCTTGTCATATCGGCTCAAGCTGCGATTCGCGTGAAAACCGATCTCCCGCTGCACCAGAACCGTAGATTCGGACATGCATTGGCCCGGAGCGGACACCAGCGGGAAAAATTCTTTCAGTCCCGGACTGTCCATAGCGATCCAACATCGTCCACCCGCCAATGCGGAACGGCATATGTTCTATTTTTGTTCTTTCCTACATCATTGCGATTCGCATAGCTTGGTCAGCGTCACCTAAGCCAAGGGTGGCGCTGAGTTGAACATCTGATCGCACATTCCGCGACGGCAATCTGAAGGACAACCCATCGTCGTGGGGGAACACGGCTTCGGTGACAGAACCTTGAAACGAAGGAATCTGTTATGCCGAATACTGAACTGCTCACCTGCCATGAGGTCATGCGCCTGACTGGCATTCGCAGCCGGACAACGATCTGGCGACGCATCCGACGCGGTGCCTTTCCTCATCCAATTGACATTGGTGGCGGACGTATCCGCTGGCGTTCCACTGACATCGAAGTGTGGATCGAGGCCCTCCCGCTGCGCAGCTATTGACCCCTCCTAGGCGGGCAATAGCCCGCAGAAAGTACCCTCAAATGAACGACTCTGCTGCCCCCACAACTCCGTGCATTGAACCTGCCGAGCGCTACAAGAGCCTCACCGAACTGCTGATTGATGAATACGTCCGGCGGCTCAGCCGACCTGGCCCTGATGGCATGTGTTATCGCGGCTTCATTGCCGACTGGCTCTACTTCGAACGCCCCATGATTGACCGTTTCATCGGCGCGGAATTCAACGTCCAGTTCGAAGGCCCGGCGATCCGGATTGATGGCAATGAATACCCGCTTGGCGGGTTCATTGAACGCCAGATCCAGTGGACCCGGATTACCCCCGAGGAGGCGTTCGAACTGCGTGAAAAGCTGCGCGAAGTGGTCGATGAGACAGTGCGCGAATGGTTGCACGACAGGGACTTCGACTTCGTGCCTGCAATCTTTGAAAAGCCGTTTGCGAACCGCGCGGCTGCGGACGCTGAAGCTGAGCAGCAGATACGCGCTTTCGCGCGTCCCCTTCCTGAATTTGGCGAGGGCCTGTGATGCACGGACCCGCTTATCAACCGGAGAGAATGAGGGGCCACGATACTACGTATCGGACCCGGAATTTTCATACACACCCCACGCACGTGTGCATCGAGGAACTCTGCGGTTTCTGGAGCGCGCGGATAGCGCGCTCGCTGAAAGAAAGCGCTCAAACCATAGCAAATCCGCCATTTCCGGAGCGCGCTTCGAGCGCGCGCGGGAGGTGGTGATGGCGAGTCACATCAAGCGCACCATCCGCCTCAATCCTTCACAGGCACGGTCGCTTTCCGGCATCGCCGACCGGCGCGGATTGTCGGAATACGCGATGCTCCTGAAGGTGATCGACGCGGGCTTTCTTTCGGTCCTGCACGGCACCGACAAGGAGACCGATCTCGCCGAACTGGCGCGCGAGATCGGGGCGATATCGGCGCGCCTCGCCGAGGCCGAACGGGTGCTCGATCGCACCCTGTTCACCGCCTGTGCGGCCTACGCTTATGCCCGCCATGCGGCGCTGGGAACCAAGAAATCCGACGAGACAATTGCAGCCGAAGCGCGTGCCGCATTCGAGCGCCAGCGCTCGCTTGCCCTGGAGATCGAGCCATGAATTCCAACATCGACTTTGTTACCCGCGCCCATGCCTTGTGGCGTGTTCGCATGGCGCAATGGCAGCAGCGTTTTCGCTTCTTTTCCACGATCACGCTTGGTGCAGCAGCGGCCGGAGCAATCATCGCACCCCAGTTCCTGCTGCATGGCCCCGCGATCACGACCGCATTGCAGTATGCATGGGCCAATGCACTGACCTTGCTGGGCTCGCTGACAGGCAGCGACATCAAGATAAACATAGCGATGGAGGGCCAGCGCTGGACCGTTTCCGCCGCCTGGTTCGCCTCGGAACCGTTGTTCACCGATACCTTCTGGCAGGTCGTCAAAGTGATCGCTGGCGGTGCAATCACGGGCCTTTTGATAGGCCTGTTCACGGTCTGGGTGCTCCAGCGCACCATGTCAGCTCAGGGCAAAGATACGCTCGCCGACCGGGTCATTGGCGGAACCCGTGTGGCGGATGAAGAGGACGTCGCCGCACAGACCACATTGCTCTGTGGCAGGTATGCATTGCGCATCGGCCCAGTCCCCGTTCCTAGCCGGATCGAGACCCGCCACTTTGCCTTTCTCGGCACCACCGGCAGCGGCAAGACCACTGCCCTTCGCCAGATGCTCGACGGCATCGAAAGGCGCGGTGAAGCCGCGCTGGTCTATGACACATCGGGCGAGTTCATCGCGCACTATTACAACCCCGCGCGCGGGGACATTATCCTCAATCCCTTCGATGCGCGCTGTGCCTTCTGGACACCGTTCGACGAGATATCGCACCCCGCCGATGCAGACCGGATAGCGCGCCAACTCGTTTCGGAAACCAGCAGTCAGGATGACGATGTCTGGCTCGAAACCAGTCGCATTCTTGTCGCCAACATGATCCGTTCACTCTGGGCGGAAAAGAACTGCAGCCTCGAAGCTTTGCTCGAAGCCTTGCAGGTCAAGGACAAGGAGCAGTTGAAGGAATGGCTGGGGCACACTTCGTCGGCCCGCACCTTTGCCAACGACGCCGACCGTGCCACCGGCAGCGTGCTCTTCATGCTCGCCAAGGCGGCAAATCTGATTCAGTTCCTGCAGGTCGAGGACGAAGGAGAGGACCGTTTCGCCTTCCGCGATTTCATCGCGAAGCTGGACGAGTGCGAGGGGGCAAAGCCGTGGATCTTTGTGCCCCGCAAGGAAGACTACTTCGAAGCATCCAAGCCGCTGATGGCGTGCTGGCTCGAATGCGCTGCGAGTGCGGTGCTGGGTCTGTCGCCATCTCCGAACCGCCGCATCTGGTTCGTGCTCGACGAGCTGGCTGACCTCCCCCGCGTCGAGAACCTTGCCCGTCTGCTGCCCGAGGGCCGAAAGTTCGGCGCAGCGATTGTGCTCACCTTTCAGGCGCTCGGGCAGATGCGCAATCGCTATGGCGCGAACATCGCCGAAGCCATGCTCGCCTGCTGCAATACCAAGCTGTTCCTGCAAACCGTCGATCAGGAAACGCGCAAATGGGCGAGCGAGACCATCGGTCAGTGCGAGGTGGAACTACGCGTTGCCACCGATACGTTGTCGATTGGCAGCGAGGTGCCGCGCACGACCATCGCGACACAGCGCCAGTTCCGACCTGCCGTGCTCGAAAGCGAATTGCGGCTCAGTCCGCATCAGGGCTATCTGCTGCTTCCCGATGGCCTGCCTGTCGCGCGCATCGGTCTCACCGCTGATCACATCGCCCGGCGTGGCGAACCTCGCCAGCCTGCCTACGTGCCAGGCGATCCTGCGGGCACACTTTGGAGCCGGGTCAGCGAGATCGCCAAAGGTGCCGAGCCTGACGCGAAACCGGGACCGGTCTGATGGTCGCCTCGGTCTCGGCCCTGTCGAGTGCCGGTCAGGCAGCCAGCTATTACGAAGCCGACGATTACTATGCCGAAGGCGGCTTGGCACCGTCCGAATGGTTTGGCGAGGCAGCGGAAAAGCTTAGCCTGTCAGGCGAGGTCGATCGCGAGAAGTTTGCCGAATTGCTCGAAGGCCGAATTGCTGGGCAACAACTGGGCACCACCCGCGATGGCAAGGTCGAGCATCGGCCTGGCTGGGACATCACCCTGTCCGCGCCCAAGTCGGTCTCGATCATGGCCGAAGTTGCCGGAGACATGCGGCTGATCAAGGCGCATGGTGCAGCGGTGAAAGTGGCGCTCGCCCATGTCGAAAAGCATATGGCGGCAACGCGGATCAGGCAGGGCGGCGAGGTCCGGCGCGAAGTGACCGGCAACCTCGCCATCGCCACCTTCCGCCATGCCACAAGCCGGGCGCAGGACCCGCAGTTGCACACCCACGGTGTGATCATCAACGCCACGCAGGACAAGGATCGCAACTGGCGCAGCCTCGAGCCGCGCGCAATTTACCAGCTGCAAAAAGAGATCGGCGCTATCTACCGGCAGGAACTGGCGCACGGCGTAGCTTCGTTGGGATACAAGATCGAGGCCGGGAAAGACTCGTTGTTCGAGATCGCAGGCGTTCCGGAGAAGCTAGTCGATGCGCTGAGCCAGCGCACCGCAGCAATCGATTCCCGGCTTGTCGAGCGCGGCACGAGCCGCGCGGAAGCGAGCGCTGCTGAAAAGCAGATCGCCGCGCTCGATACGCGGGAAGCCAAGAGCCATGCCAATCATCGCACCTTGCGCGCTGACTGGCGGGCGACTGCCGATGCCAACGGGTTCGACAAGGCAGCGCGAGACAAGCTGATCAGTGAAGCGAGAGAGAGGACCAAAACCAGCGAAGCTACCGCCAGCCCCGAATTGCTGGCTCGGCAGGCTGTGGCATGGGCCGCTGCCAAGCTGTCTGAACGAGAGGCCGTATTCTCGGCCAGCACGCTGGCGCGCGAGGCCGGGGACTTTGCCTTCGGCAAGGCCGGGCACGATGCAATCAGCGCAGCGATTGCCGAGGCCGGAGAACTCGGTGAGCTAGTCCCGCGCACTTTCCTTGACCGGCGCGGTGCGGAGTTTGCGGGGTTCACGACGCCGCAGGCCGTCGAGACCGAGCGTACCATGTTGCGCCTTGAGGAGGCCGGACGCGGCATGGCGAAATCGCTCGCCAGTCCGGTGGCGGCAGCACGAACCATCGAGCGCGCTGCACGGCGGTCAGCCCGATCCGGCTATGCCTGGACCGAAGACCAGAAGCGCGCGACCGCAGACCTGCTCACTTCGCGCGACCGCGTTGCCGCCGTCCAAGGCTACGCCGGGACCGCCAAAACCACGACCGTGCTCGCCACCTACGCGCGCGAAGCACGGCGCCACGGGCTTGCCGTGACCGCGCTCGCGCCAACTGCATCGGCAGCAGCCGTGCTTGGGGAAACGCTGGGGTTGCGCGGCGATACCGTGGCGCGGCATTTGCTCGCCCCAGAAGTGAAGAAAACAGGCAAGGAGGCTGTCTGGATTGTCGATGAAGCCTCAATGCTCTCGACTCACGACATGGCGAAACTCATGTCGCGTGCCGACAAGGCCGGAGCCCGGCTCGTTCTGGTTGGCGACGTCAAGCAGCTGGGTTCGGTTGGCGCGGGCGCAGCCTTCGCCCAGTTGCAGCAGGCTGGCATGGCGACCGGGAAACTTGCCGAGGTGGTCCGGCAGACCAATGCCGGAACCCGCGAAGCCGTCATGGCCTCGATCGAAGGTCACGCAGGCAAGGCGCTGGCCGCGCTGGAACGTGGCGGCGGCAAGGTGATCGAAGGGACAACGCCGGACGAGCGCCTTGGGGCGATGGCCCGGCACTATCTCGCCCTGTCGCCAACAGAGCGCGCGCGAACGCTGGTAATCGAGCCATCGCGCGAAGGCCGCGACAGGCTCACCGGTATGATCCGCGCAAAGCTGGCCGAGCGCGGCGAGCTTTCAGCGGAAGCCGTGCGGTTCGATGCTTTGGACGCGAAAGGTCTTACCCGTGCCGAAGCGCGCAAGGCAGCCAGCTACTCAATCGGCGATGTTGTCCGGTTCAACCGCGACTATGCCGCCAAGGGCGTGCGCCGGGGCGAGAGCTTTGCGATCGCCGATGTCGATCCTGAACGCGGGCGCATTGCCCTGGAAGGCCGCGATGGAAGGTCGGTTGACTGGCATCCCCGGCAGTGGGGTGCAGGCAAAGCCGAGGTGTTCGAGCCGAAGCCGATGGAGCTCCGCACCGGCGACCGCGTGCAGTTCACCCGCAACGACCGCGAGGCCGAACGGGTCAATGGCCTTGGCGGGACCGTCACAAGTATCGATTCCGATCATGGCCATGCAACGCTGAAGCTCGCCAATGGGCGTGAGCAGAACCTCGATCTATCCGATCCTCGCGACAGCCATTTGCGCCACGCCTATGTCCAGACCGCACACGCCGCGCAGGGCCAGACCGCCGAGCGCGTCCTGATCCACGCCGACAGCCGTTCCACCAATCTGGTCGACCAGAAGATGCTCTATGTTGCGCTGTCACGTGCCAAAGCCGGGGCGGTTGTTGTCACCGACGACAAAGACCGGCTTGTCCGCGCAATTTACGAGCGTGCGGGCGAGAAGCAGACGGCCATGACCGCGAGTACTCCCGAAGCCGGAAAGTCGAAGGCAATGGGTGCTGGGATGGGCTAGAGATTCAGCAAGTAGCCGGGATTTCCATTGAGGGCACCACCCCTTTCCTGAGCCACTCTTGCACGGACTTTCCGACCAATTCGACAGGCTGATCCTTCAAAGCACACTCCCAAACAATGGCTACTCGCCACCCCATGTCCAGGAGCGCAGCCATGCTTTTGGCGTCTCGCTGGACGTTTGCGGTGAACTTCGACTCCCAGAATTCCGGACGGGTCGCTGGAGTGGTGGCAAAGCGACAATTCTCATGCCGATGCCAGAAGCACCCATGCACGAAAACAACCGCATGGTACTTTGCGAAGACGAGGTCCGGTTTGCCCGGAAGCTTCGCGCCATGAAGGCGGTATCGCAGCCCGGCGGAATGCAACTCCCGTCTCAACAGCCGCTCGGGCTTTGTGTTCTTGCCGCGAATGCCCGACATCATTCGCGAGCGGGTCTTGGCATCCACAATGTCAGCCAACGCAATTCACCCCCTGGCTTCTTGGAGTCAGCCTGGTAATAGGCTCATGCAATATCGGATTTTCGAGTAAATGAGCCAAGCATTCAAGACTGTCGACCTTTTCGCCGGACCGGGTGGCCTTGCCGAGGGGTTTGCGGCGATCAGGGACGAAAAGGGAAAGCGTCCATACCGAATCGCACTGTCAGTGGAGAAGGAGCCATCTGCCTTCGCAACCCTGCGGCTCCGTTCATTCTTCCGTCAGTTCGAAGACACTCCCGAGGCATATTACGCGTACATCAGCGGGAAGATATCGAAAGACCAACTGGTTGCCGCCCACCCGAGGGAATGGAAGGCCGCATCTGAAGAAACGGCAATGCTAGAGCTCGGTACTGAGGAGGCAACAGCTTGGCTGGACCCGAAGCTCGACGAGATATCCGCGACGGCCAAAACCGAAACAATCCTGATTGGTGGCCCCCCGTGTCAAGCCTACTCGCTGGTTGGCCGCGCCCGGAATCGCGGCATTCAGGACTACGTTCCAGAGGCAGATCACCGCCACTTTCTGTATCGCGAGTACATACGCATCCTGCAGCGACTGGAGCCCGTCGCTTTCGTCATGGAGAATGTGAAAGGCATGCTCTCGGCAAAGGTATCAGGCGAGAGCTTGATCGACAGGATCGTCGAAGACCTTAAAGCTGCTGGAGGAAGGCCCGACAGTTACATTCTCCTTCCGCTGATCGCTGATCAGCGTTCTGGCCATGTGCGGCATGTGATCCGTGCGGAAGATTTCGGGGTGCCGCAGGCCCGCCATCGTGTGATTCTTATGGGTATCAGGGCTGATGTTTTCGCCCGATCAGGAATAGACCCGCAGACATCACCATCTCTGACCTCGCGACCTACGCGCCGGTCAGTTGCCAGCGTGTTGACTGGAATGCCGAACCTTAGAAGCGGGCTGAGCAAGACCGCCGACAGCCCGGAGGCATGGCGACAAGCCGTCGTTCGCGCCTTCAAGGATGCCGCAGCAGCATGTCGCCGCGATGGCGGGTGGCTTGCCGAGGTTGCGCAGCGGCTTGCCGGATATTCTCGCGGGATTGGGGCAGCGACCGACCTGCCACCTAGGTCCAGCACTTTGGTCACTCCGCTCGCTGATAACTTCCTCGCTGCATGGCTGGCTGACGACAGGTTGCTCGCATTGCCCAATCATGAAAGTCGCGGCCACATGCAGGGTGACTTGGCGCGGTACGCCTTCGCAGCGACCTTCGCCGAAGTGTTCGATCGCTCTCCCAAAGCAGACGAGTTTCCCATGGACCTGGCCCCGAACCATCGAAACTGGACCTCAGGCAAATTCGCGGACAGGTTCCGGGTCCAGACCTGGAACAGCCCTTCAACCACAGTGACCAGCCACATTTCGAAGGATGGACATTACTTCATCCATCCCGACCCGAAGCAATGCCGCAGTCTGACTGTGCGAGAAGCTGCTCGTCTTCAGACCTTCCCCGACAACTACTTCTTCGAGGGCAATCGCACTCAGCAATATGTGCAGGTCGGCAATGCCGTTCCGCCACTGCTGGCCAAGCAGATTGGGGAGTTGCTGTTCGAAATTCTCCGAATGGCGGACGCAAACTGACCGACTGGACGACCGTCAGTAGAATTCCTCAATCTTTTCCGCGATAGCCAGTGCGGCAAGAGACTGCTTTTCACTCGGAACACGGTCGGGCAGGAATGTGCAAGCCGTCAGGATTCCCTGCTCTCGCCCTGTCAATTTGCTTATCGACCGCCCAAACGCCAGCAACTGCTTCCAGTATTCAGCCCCCTGCATGACAACTTCGCTTTGAGCCTCGATTCCGGATGTCAGTTCTCGGTCCTTCCGAGCCGATCGCTTGTTGGCTTGCGCGTCAGCCGGATCGATCAGATTGTCCCAGAAGTCCGCACCATACTCAACTGAACGCTTGGCAAGCTCGGCCCAACAGCCCTGCTTCTTTGCCCACTCACTCATGTTCCGAATGCCAGCCGGTGGCGCAGTGATGACCGCATTTGCCGCTTCGGCTGCAACGAGACAGGCCCGTTCGAGGTTCGAGGGCACGCGCTGAAGCGACCAAACCCGGTCGAGATCGATTACCTTTTTCTTCAAGTCTGCGTCATGGACTACCTTGGCGAAGGCATAGGTAACGATGTTTGCCCTGTATCCCCCAGCGTACCATTCCTGCTGGGGCACGAGCTTTTCAAGGCGTCGAAAAATTATTGCCTTCGCGATCAAACGTTTGAACCAGACCTCGTCAAATGCTGCCTCGGAGCGCGTCCACTCATCGCCAATTGCCTTGGCCATATCTGCGAAATTCTTCTGTGCTCCAAGGCTCACAACATGAGGCTTACAACGATATGAGTTCTCGAACTTTGCGAGGTCTGTCTTCGTGAAGAACTGGGATCGAGGATACTCGGCGTCAAATCGCTTGCGCTCGGCGATGGTCCGGCGACCCCGCTCGTCAGCAAATTGGCCACGTGCACGCTCATAGAACCATTTGGTTTCCCGATATCCTTCATCGCCTGATGGTGCGAGAATTCGGCGCGAGAATTCCTGCACCTTTACGTGAAATGGATGGTTCGAGAAGAAGTCTGCCGCGTTGACCTTGTTCTGGCTGTTGGCGAACTGCGATATGAGCGGGACGATGTCTTCGGTCTGTTCGGGCGGTACTACCGACAGTTTCATCTGGACGAAAACGTCCTTCAGCTGTTCCGGAGCGAGTTTTCTGGCGGCGTGAATTGATGCTGTCGTCTGCCCACCATTCACGATCTGAAAGTTGTTAGCGGACATCAGGAGCAGACCCTCGCCCATGTCAGCGATCTCGACCGACGCGGCGGTCGCCGTCAGCCCGTTGTTGTATGAGAAGAACATACTGGGGTCATCGCGGATTGTATTCCGGATGCCTTGATTGACCTTCCCCCTCGCTTGAAGAAAGCTTCGCACGTTGGCTTCAAGCAATCGTGCGCCCCACTTTTCATAAATCTCCGCGAGCTGCACTCCAGGAATTACCGCGATGTAGCTTTCCAATGGCGCGCCATCGTAGGAAGCCTTGAGGACAGGAACCGGTTCGCCAAAGGATTCGGCGAAGTCAACGATCAGGTCTTCCCGCGTCTGGCCTGACGATTCGAAGCGATAAATGCGCGCCAGGTCCCACACATTTGAGGTGACCGGAATTCCGCCAATATTGCCGACAGGTTGCGCATCAGTCCGAGCCTTGTTGATCCGATTGGTTACAAGGATGAGCTTGATCTTGTTGATCTGCTTCCATGCCCGGGCAATCAGGTCGCTCAGGACAAAACCGTTGCTCGTCTCTTCCAGCCCCTCGCGGAAGTCGCGTGTTTTCGCGGCAACGACAAACTCGACAAGCCGCTTGAGAAGACGGCTGATTTCAGTCTTGTCGATTGACTGCGGTTCATCGGCGACAGTGAAATCGCAGACCAGGACGCTCAATACGCCCTCTTCATCTGTCGGGTCCCACGCGTATGCATCCACCTGGACGGCTTTCGAACCGAACTTTCCCTCGAAATAGCACTGCGAGAGCGATGAGACCTCTCCAGCTTCATCGAGGACATCAGCAATCTTGTCGAGAAATGCTTCACTGGTGATGAGGCCCATCGCATCTGCATCACCCTGAATCTCTGCGATAAGCTGACGATGGTATTCGTTCAGTTCGTCCACGAACCGTTCCTCTCGACGATCAGGTGATCCAACGAATCCGGCTCGACGGCGAAATCCGAGCAGGCATCGAGACTGATACTGTATCGTACTGCGGAGACGCCCAAGGGCGGTGGGTTGGCGATTCTTGGGAAGCCTTCGACAACTTCAAAGTGCAGACTTTTCCCGACGTTCCAGCGCCGGTCGGAATAGTCGTCCTCGAAATCAAAGCCGGTCGACACGATTGCCTCTTCCCAGAGCGAATATGCTTCTGGGTCGGCGATGGCATACAGTTTCTCGACCTCAGTGACATAATCGGTCAGCGTCAGACCATTCGGCTTCACGACTGCGTCGATTGCGCTGACAACGAGGAACAGCTGGCAACCATCCACATCCGATAGCTGATCTTCGGAGGAAATCTGCACGAAGGGTTTTGCTGCTCCGCGACGTGCCTTCACTTCCACGAGGCACCCGTCGAGTTCGAAATCCTTCGAAGATCCGAGCGGCCCCTTCCACGCTTCGATAGCCGCCCGCGGTCCGATCAGGTCTATCAGATGCTGGAGAAACTGGAGTTCCCCCAGCAGCCCCCGCTGTTCTTCCAGCGAAAGCAAGCCACTTTTGCCGCCTCGCAGAAGGTGGTGCCAGCGCAGCGTTCGCCGGATCGAGCGGTTCAAGGCATCGCGATTGTCGCTTCCCTGTTCTCCCGCCTGCACAATATCCCGGCACAGGCTCCCGAAGAGTTCCCGTTGCTCTTCATCCCGGAGCAGCAGGACCAGCGATTTGTGACCCGCGACATTTCGGTAGGTCAGCTCGAGCGAACGCAGCTTCGGAAGCGGCTTGATTTCGACGGTATCTACCGCCAGCCGCAGCAGCAGACCCGGTTCGGATTTGCCCGAAATGATCCAGAAGAAGTCATGATTGCTGCCCGGATTGACCCTTCGGGCATCGATGCCTCCCGCGCTCAACCCATCCCAAGGGTCGTCATTCTTCGTCATCCGCCGCGTCCTCATCGCTGTCATCTTCGCCGAAGAGTTCGCGAAGCTTGGTAGTGTTCAGGATATACTCGACCTTCTGATCGGGTCGGGCTGATGGTGGAAAGCTGATCCCCCAGCCGACTACGGGCTTGTCAGGAAGCCTGTGGCGGTCGGCTTCATCGACACCGTCCTTCTTGATCGAGACGTTGAAGAGCATGAAAAGCGGACGCTCGCGGCGTGCCCGATATACTCGATCCGGGAAGTTGACCTTGGCATCTGCGCCAAGGTTTCTCTCTTCACGATAATCCGCTTCGGCCTGGCGAACGCGATCAGGCGAAAGACCTGCCTTTTCCATGCCTCGCGAAGCCACACGAGCACTCGATCCACTGACTGTCAGGATGTTGTTGGCAAGATCGTCAGGACCGATCGAACGATTGATCGGATTGATAGTCCACCCGTCAATTTCGAGTGGTTCGGCCTCATCCGAGGATTTGAGGGACGCCAGAAGGATATCCCATTCCGACATTTCATCGTTACGCCGCGCGTCGATGTATCTGCGGATGGGGTCAGTAGCCGAGAGTACGGAGTCCGGATGATTCTCGAAATCACGAAGGAAATCATCGACGACCTCGAATGGCACTCCGGAGAGAAGCTGACCACCGGAGACTTGCTGCGCACTTTCGGGAGCATAGCCATTCCGCGAAAGTGAAGCCAAGAACCTGTCGCGCACTTTCCGGTTGTGATTGAGAGCAGCGTCTCCCGCTCCAAGTCGCGTCGTTTCCACGAAATTGTTGGATAGGCCAACCATCAGGTGCTTCTGACCTGAGCCCATCTTGTTTCTGGCGGTGACCATCAGCGCACTCGGATGGCTGCGCACAGCGAGACCGAATTGTTCCGGCGTGGCATTTGCGCGTTCCATCTTCTTCAGCTCCAGCTGCAACTCCTCGATGGCTTCAGCGATGTGAGCGTACCAGGATGATGCCTCGCGAAGCATCCAGATGCGGCAGAGGTCTTCGTAGTTCTGCCGGTAACCGAACCATCGACCCATCTGCATCAAGGTATCGTACATCAACGAGTTGCGCAGGAAATAGGACACGGTCAGTCCTTCGAGCGTGAGGCCGCGCGAAAGCGAGAATCCGCCGACCGCAATAACGGTCAGGCCATTCTCGCCGCCAGCTTCATAATCAAGGCTCTCCGAGGAGGATGAGTTCACTGCCATGACGGTCGCCGAAGCAACCACCGGAAGCAGGTTCTCGCGGACATCATCCCATTCGGGCCACGCATCCCGATATTCGTCCTCCCAGCAACGTTTCAGTTCGGCAATTTCGGGGTTGTTGTCCGCGTCGAACTTCGCACCATCGACTCGAACCGCGTCTTCGATGGCCTTCAAGTGCTGATGCAATCTGTTGCGCAGAAGGTTCTGGATGCCGGTGAAGCGAGATGCGTTGACGAGCATGGAAGCATGCTGGTTCTTCTGGCCTCGCAGATTCCTGATTGCGCGGGCCACGATAAAGCACCGGAGCGCATAGAGCATGCTTTCCGGGACGGCAGTGATGTCGTGATCGATCTTGTGCTTTACCGGGAGCAGATCGCCATTGTCGTCGATGTAGCGCAGGAACTGCGGCCTCTCGCCATCATCATCAGGGATACCGTCGATGAAGACCTTGCGCGCACCGAAGTAGTTGGTGGGCGCATCGAGCCCGATGATGAAATGCCTCGGAAAAAGGTCCTGCTTGTAAACCTCGTCATCAGAGTCAGGGTCGATGAAGATGTTGGCGAAGGGGGTGGCCGTGTAGCCGACGTAGCAACTTCTCTGGAAAAGCCCCAGAAGGTCCCTGATCTGTCCATTGATGCGCGAGACTTCGTCTCGCCCATACTGGATGTTGATGGAGGCATTGTCGGCTTCGTCGTCGATCAGGAGCATGGGTTGATCGACCATCTCCGAGTACCGACCTGTGCTGTGCTCGCGGAGCCAATCAATGAGGTTCGAGAGAGTGCGGTAGTTCTTTTTGATCACCAAAACGACTGGGACAGAATACGACGCGATTTCGCTCGTGTTGGTCGTGGCCGTACCCTTGTTGAAGTCCCGGAGTGTAGTGGTCAGACTGACCGGAGAACGCCTGTGATCGAACGTGCCGACACCGATGTATCTTGGGCGATTGCGGGTTTCTGCCATCTCAAGGCGTCCGGTGTCTCGCCCAATAAATCCCTCATCGATCCTTGCTTGTGTTTGGTTGCGTAGATTATTGTGGATGCCTGCGATGACCACGATCAGGCGGTATCCTGCATCAGCAGCCTTGCAGACCAAGCCGGTATAGTTCGCTGTCTTGCCACTCTGAACGTGGCCGACGACCATTCCCTTGCGATCCCAAGCCGTGCGGTCGCTAGGATTGCCCATTCGGTCCAGAATGCGATCGGTGACATGGTCGGTCGAAGTGACGACATCCTTGGGCAAGCGCTTCTGTTCGAGCAGCTTTCTATACCTGTTCCAGTAGTACGGTTCGATCAGACCATCGGCCCGAGCATCATTCAGCCAAGGCTTGAAGTCGGTTTCACCGATGACCGCGCCAATTCCCATGCTGATGCCGATGCGCTCTTCGAGCTCACGCGCAAGGAGCTCGGCGTCTTCGTCGGTCACTTCGGAAAAGATCGGCAGAATCCGGACCGTTGCTATCGTCTCGCGAATGCTTTCCTCAGTTGGCCTGTCCTGGCTGGCAATGAGCTGGGAAACCATTCCATCGAGTTGCGCGACCTTGTCAGTCATTCCAAGCGATCCCCTCGAGAACTTCACCGACCACATTCCGTGCGATTGCGGCAGCCGACTTGAACGGCTCGATCTGACAGAGGATTTCCGTAATTCGCTCTCTGTCGGTGCCTTGCTCGACAAGCCTCGGGATCATCGCCTCGGCGAGTTGTCGTAGTGACTGTTCATCTGCATCCTCGGCTTTCACGTCTTCGGGCGAGCCAGCGAAGTCCGAATGCAGCGATGCCACCGGGACCGACGAGCCGATCAGTCCGATGAGGTTCGCGAAATCCGACTGCAGATCAGTTGGCAGTTTCTCCGAGAAGTCGGCGAAAACCGGGTGAGCCAGGTCCGGACGATAGATGATGGAACCATCTCGCTGGATGCGCTGCCAGACCGGGAAATACTCGTTGTCCACGAGCTTCTTCCCTCGGCGCTGGTAGGTGCGTTTTGACGTTACGGCCAGCCGTTCAACGAGCAGTCGCATCCTTTCACGAACAGCAGGAGGCAACTGCGCCGATGCCTTCTTCACATCGATCTTCCAGTCGGAATCCATTGTGTTTGGAATATCGACGCGGATACGGCACAGCTTGGTCAACTCGGTCTGCCTCGCCATCCCGAGCCAGCTTCCAGCAATGATCAGACGTCTGCCTCGATAAACATAAAACCCCTGTGTTCGCAGGTGTCCTTCAGGACCACCCAGGTCATTCCAGTCGGCAGTCGGGATTTCCTTGTGGTGCGGAAGCGTGAAGCTCTGAAACTCGACATATCCATTCTTGAGTTCAAGCCGGTCCGGCCTGTCGGCTTGATGCTTGGGGAATCTGGTCCCGAACGGATCAAGGGCGTCGAGCTTTCTGCCGTTCAGCATTATTTCGAGCGGTGGCTTATCCTCTGACATGAAGCGGTGGAACACCAGCCTGATGTGGCGTTCGGCTTCTGCCAGCAGACGATTGATATGTTCCGCGCGCTTTCTCTGATCGTTCTCTATTCCGCCCGAAAGCCTGTCCAGCGATCGCCAGACCACCAGCGTTCCCCGTTCCCCAAGCCTTTCGCTCCAGGGAATGTCTGACAGGTTGTCGTGAAGCTCGATTTCCCACTTGTTGGTCCGCGACACCTCATCAAGGTCCCAGGTCGCGGCGGAAGTCGCGCCATTCTTTCGGGTCAGGACAGTCAATCGCTTGCACTGGGAGAAGCTGGCGCTTTTCATTCCCAGCCCGAAGCGTCCAAGATCGCCCGAGGCACGATCATCGAGCGGATTGCTGCTGCCGGGTCGCATCGCTTCGACGAGCTCGTCCAGGGTCATACCCCAGCCGTCGTCGAGGACAGCAATCGCCGGTTCAATCGCATTCGTTTCGGACAGTATTTCGATCTTCCGCGCACCAGCGGTTATCGAGTTGTCCATGATGTCGGCAAGCGCCGTTTCCGAGGAATAGCCAATATCCCGCAAGCTCTGGATGAGCGATGCCGCGTGAGGAGTCGCATCCGCAGTCCTGCGCGGGATTGGAATCTGTAGCGGCTCAGAGGGCATGGATTCTCGTGCAATTCATAAAGTGGCCAAGATGTTATAGGGATTGACTTCTTAAGCAACATTCATCGGCTCTTACTTCCACCATCGATGGCTCGACTGATCACAAGCAAGATCAGATCAGGGTGAAGGCAGTAATCGCAGCGCTGCCCTTACGGGCGACCTGCTCTATCCGCTGTTGCGGACCGGGCCTGTAGTCCCGGCCCATTCGGGTGACGATCAGGAGCATCTGAAAGCGGAGCGGGAATTCCCGATGGACGCGCTCTGTCCCGCATGTCCTGCGGTCATGCTCCTGAGGGCGCGGCATTCCTGAGCTAACCCGCAGGCACTCTTGCCTCTCTCATTGCCGGAGGCCCGCTGGCGCACTGATCGCGCGCGCAGGGCCTCCGGCGGCTTCGCGCCGTTGCAAGGGTGCCGTTTCTTCTGGATCGCCGGGCGATCCCTCGCGGGAACACCAAAGGCTTTGCCCTCTCGTTCCCGAAACCGGAAATAGACGCCCCCGTGTGGCGGGCTGTGCCCGCTGGCCCGCGCCAGGGCATCGATTCCGGTCTTCCCTCCCCCTCCCATCCTCGCCGGAAGGCAGGCCGCATGCCGCGTGTCGGATGCGGCTTTCAGCCGAAGGAGGGCAGAAAATGGGTGACCTGATCTTGAACTACCGGGCTTGCGGGGCCGAGTGCCGCGAAGACTGGCTGCGGATGCTGGCAAACGAGAATGGCTTGCCGTTCGGGACAGTTCAGCGCCTTGCCGAGGAACTGGGTGAGAGCGAGGATTTTGGCGAGCTGGTTCACGTCTGCGAATGCGGTGGGAGGGCAGTGCAATGAGTGCTGGTACCATTGCCTACAGCGAGCGGATTGCCCGCCTCAATGACCGGGCGCGGCTGGCGATGGGCCTTGCCTGCGTTGCCGTGGCAACCGAGGGGTTCCGGGCCTTGCCCGAACAAGATCAGTCGCGCGTGCGCGAACTGGTCGAGACTTTCGACGATTTCACTCCGGACAATGATCCTTACGGAGAACGCGATTTCGGGGCGATCTATCTGGACGGCGAAGGTCGCTGGACAACCACGCGACCGGCGCTTCCTGCCGAAACCGTGTTCTGGAAGATCGATGCCTACGACCGCGATTTGCAGTTTGGCAGCGACGACCCGGCTGATCCGGCGGTCACCCGGCGCGTTCTCACCATAATGCTCGCCCACGAGTATTGAGACACCATATTGCAATTGCGGCGCGGTCAATCTCGCGACTACAAGCACTTGATGACCGCGCCGCAAGATCAAATCGAACAATTCATCGCCGATTGGCGCGAGACTGGCGGCAGTGAACTCGCCAACACGCAACTCTTCATCAATGGCCTGACCCAGCTGCTCGGTGCCGATCCACCGCGAGGGGCCAAGGCGGATGACGCCACCAACGACTATGTGTTCGAGCGCCGCGTGTTTCAGGACAATGGCGACGGCACGGAGAGTTTCGGGCGCATCGATTGCTACAAGCGCGATTGCTTCGTGCTCGAAGCCAAACAGGGCAGTGAGGCAGACCGCGTCGCTGCCGAAAAGGGCGATGAAGACCTCGACCTTTTTGGCCAGACGGCCAAGGCTCGTGTTGCCCGTGGCACCGCGCGTCGCGGCACACCGTCCTGGGCTAAGGCCATGCAGGAGGCGAAGGGGCAGGCCGAGCGCTATGCAAAGGCACTGCCCACCGAACATGGCTGGCCGCCGTTCCTCTTGGTGGCCGACATCGGATACTGCATTGAGGTCTATGCTGACTTCACCGGCACCGGCAAGGCCTACGCGCAGTTTCCCGACCGGGCCGGTTATCGCATCATGCTTGAGGACCTGCGCGACGAGAAGGTACGCGAACGCCTCGCCGCGATTTGGACCGATCCGCAAAGTCTCGACCCGGCATCGCGCTCCGCCGCCGTCACCCGTGAAATTGCCGACCTGCTGGCCACCCTCTCCAAGCGGCTGGAGCGCAACCACGATCCCGAAACCGTCAGTGGGTTTCTCATGCGCGTGCTGTTCACGATGTTCGCAGAGGACACCGAAGTTCTGCTGCCGAAGGATAGCTTCAAGACGCTGCTAAAAGCGCATGAGGACAATCTCGACAACCTGCCTCGCTCGCTGACGGCATTGTGGAAGGCGATGGATTCGGGCGAGTTCTCGCCCGCGCTCGCGGTGCAGGTGCGTAAATTCAATGGTTACCTCTTCAAGAACACCGATGCACTGCCGCTCGATGCCGATGAATTGAAGGTGCTGATCGAAGCGGCGAACAAGGTCTGGACCGAGGTCGAGCCGGCGATCTTTGGCACGTTGCTCGAACGCGCACTCAACGTAAAGGAACGGGCCAAGCTTGGTGCGCACTACACGCCGCGCGCATATGTCGAGCGGCTGATCGGCCCAACAATTATGGAACCTCTTCGCGCTGACTGGAACGGGGTGCGTGCTGCCGCCTCCGAACTTATCGGCGCGGACAAGGCGAAAGAGGCTAGGTCGCTTGTCGAGGGCTTCCATGCAAAACTGGCGCAAACCCGCGTCCTCGACCCTGCCTGCGGTACCGGCAATTTCCTCTATGTCGCCATGGCGCGAATGAAGGAACTGGAGGGCGAAGTGCTCGACCTCTTGGTCGAGCTGGGTGACGATCAATACGTAGCGGAGATCACCGGACACACAATCACGCCAGAGAATTTCCTTGGGATCGAAATCAACCCGCGCGCCGCCGCCATCGCGCAGCTGGTCCTATGGATCGGCTACCTGCAATGGCATTTCCGCGTAAACGGCAAGGACCGCGCCCCGCCCGAACCGATCCTGAAGGACATCCGCACTATCGAGAACCGCGACGCCCTGATCGATTACGACAGGCGCGAGCTGGAACGCGATGAGCACGGCAAGCCACTCAGCATTTGGGATGGCATCAGCTTCAAAAAGCACCCAGTTACCGGAAAACTGGTGCCCGACGAAACCGGGCGGAAAGAACTTTACCGCTACGTCAAACCGCGATCGACGAAGTGGCCAAATGCGGAATTCATCGTCGGGAACCCGCCATTTATCGGCAACAAGCGCATGCGCGACAGGTTAGGCGATGGATACGCGGAAGCAGTCCGTACGGCTTATCCGAAGATCAGCAAGTCGGTCGATTTCGTGATGTACTGGTGGGCAGTATCAGCAGCTGCGACCGCAAGAGGTGACACAACACGATTTGGGTTCATCACGACAAACTCGATCACGCAAACATTCAACAGGTCAGTGATCGAAGCGGCGAAGTGCAAACTTCTCTTCGCCATTCCCGATCATCCCTGGGTCGATGGAGCAGATGGGGCGGACGTGCGCATCGCGATGACAACAGGAGGCTATTCGGGACAGTCAATCTTGCAGGAAGTGGTTGATGAGGGTCTGATATCGGACGGGTACGGGGAGCGCTGGGTCAAGCTCTCGACAAAAGCTGGCGATCAAATCAATTCCGACCTTTCTGTCGGAAGTAACCTTGCCGGTTCATCCTACCTCAGCTCGAATGGGAAAATCAGCTACCAAGGTGTGACCCTTGTCGGGAAGGGGTTTAGACTCGAATCAACCGACCTAGACCGACTCGATCTTGCGACAGCAAAGCAATCTGGGGTCGTCAAAGACTATATAATCGGGATGGATCTGACTGGACGGCGCGAAACTCGTTTCGTCATCGATGCGTTCGGCTATTCGGAGGAGGAATTCCGAAGCGAATTTCCTGACCTATATCAAATACTGCTCCACCGAGTGAAACCTGTAAGAGATCAGAACAAGCGAGCGTCTTACCGCGAAAAATGGTGGGTGTATGCCGAGCCAAGATCGGACATGCGTGCGGCAGCTTCAGGACTTCAACGCTTCATCGCTACATGTCGGACTTCCAAATATCGTCTCTTCTCGTTTGAGAGGATCACAACATTGCCCGACGCAAAGGTCATATTCATCGGTTTGGAAGACGCCTTCCACCTTGGAGTGCTTAGCAGCCGTACGCATTTAATTTGGGCTGAACGCTCAGGAGCATGGCTGGGTGTCGGAAATGACTCGAATTACAATCACTCGGATTGCTTCGGTAAGTTTCCCTTCCCGTGCGATGTCCCCGATCCACTCAAGGACAAAATCCGCGCCGAAGCCGAGGCGCTCGATGCGCTGCGAAAGCGGGTGCTGGCCGAAAACAAGGACCTGACTCTCACCAAGGTCTACAACGTGCTCGAAGCCCTGCGAGCTAACGATGGAGAGGGCCGCGCGCTGACCGATGCCGAGCGCGATATCCATGATCGCGGCCTCGTCACCCTGATCCGCCAGCATCACGACGCCATCGACCGCAAAGTGGCAGAGGCCTATGGCTGGCCTGCCGATCTTTCAGACGAGGACATCCTCACGCGCCTCGTCGCACTCAACAAGGAACGCGCCGCCGAGGAAGCCAAGGGACTTATCCGCTGGCTACGCCCAGAATACCAGGCCCCGGACTATCAGGCCCCGATCTCGCAGACTCTCGACCTTGGCGAAGCGGCTGCCCCCGCGCCCGACAATGTGCTTCCCTGGCCTGACAAGCTCCCCGAACAGGTCAGCGCCGTTGCCGCCGTCCTGTCCGCCTCGACCGTACCACTCGCCCCGCAGGATGTCGCTCGCACCTTCAAGGGCAAACGCGCCGCAACCGTTCGCCCGATCCTCGATTCCCTCACTGCCATCGGACAGGCACGTCGTTTGAAAGATGGACGATACGCAGCGTGAGCGACGAAGCGGACCTACCTCGGAATGCCCATCAACGGGTTGGTGCGATCAGCAATGCGCATGCCGGGCGTGAGTTCGAACAGTCGGCCCGGGATTTCCTGTCATCCCAAGGACTCGAGCTGGACTTCAATTTCTCTGCGCTGATTGGGCATGAGCGAAAGAAGGCGCACAACTTCGACTTGGGTGGCGATGCCCCACCAGTGCTTGTTGAGTGCAAGTCATACACTTGGACCAGCGGCGGCAACGCCCCCAGCGCGAAGCTGCGGTCACTGAACGAGGCGATGCTGCATTTCATCCTGGCACCGTCTGGCTATCGCAAGATTCTGATCGTGCAGGAGAGCCTTCGCGACGGTCGCAGCGAGAGTCTTGCCGAATATTATCTGCGCACTCAGGGTCACATGGTGCCGGAGGATGTCGAGGTCTGGGAGCTCAATCCAGTGAGCATGTCAGGTCGCCGACTTGAGCTAGAGGCCACTGCGGAGCCGAGCCTTCCCATCGCTCCACCTACGCCACAAGGAATTGCCAACTCCATACCTACAACCGATGATTTCCGGGAGGCAATCCGCAAGAAACTGCGCCTTGCCGAGATGCGCCAAGCTACTTTTCTCGACATCAATTCCGGCGAACTCCATCGCGAGCTCGGAGGCTATCCGGGGCCAAAAGCAGCCATGCCAAGCTGCTGCAATGCCATGTATGCGGAGCAGAAAGCTGCCGATTCAATTCTTGCCCAACCACCAAAGGGAAAGGGCGCATCCCTGACCATCCGTTACAAGCTTCCGAGGTAGGACCTGCATGAGCGACATCAAACTCTACAGAATGACTCAGGGCGGCGTTGCCGAGTTGTCCGGCGGAGCGGTTGCTCTGGAGAAGTCGCTGCAGACTTTGTTCGAAGCCAATCTTGAGAGCCTTCTCGGCGTCCGGTTTCTCGCGAGCGAGTTCATCACCAACGAGGGTGGTCGTATGGATAGCCTTGGGATCGACGAGAACAATAGCCCGGTAGTGATTGAGTACAAGCGTTCGTCGAACGAGAACGTGATCAATCAGGGCCTGTTTTACCTCGACTGGTTGATGGGACACCGGAAGGACTTCGAATGGCTCGTGCTGGAAAAGCTCGGCAAGGACGCGGCCAAAGCCGTCGATTGGTCCGGGCCGCGCCTGATCTGCATCGCCGGGGATTTCGGCAAATACGATGAGCATGCGGTCAAGCAGATGAACCGCAATATCTCGCTCATTCGCTACCGGAAGTTTGAAGGCGACCTTCTGCTGCTTGAACAACTTACCTCTGCCAGCGCGAAGGGGCCGACTTCAGCCGCCGTGCCTGCCGCGCCGACCGGCACCAAGCCGAACTACAAGACCATTGAAGATCAGATGACAGAGGCACCCCAGGAGCTGACCGACCTTTATCATTTGATGTCGGACTTCATGCTCGCGCTTGGCGACGACGTGGAAGCCAAGACGACCGCCTATTATGTCGCCTTCCGTCGCATCAAGAATTTCGCCAGTCTTGAGTTCCGCAATCAGGCCAAGAAGCTGCTGGTCTATGTCAAAGTCGATCCGGACAGCGTCGTGCTCGAACAAGGCTTTACCCGCGATGTGCGCGGTATCGGCCATTTCGGCACTGGCGATCTTGAGATTACGATCCAGAGTTCCGCCGATTTCGAGAAGGCAAAGCCGCTGCTGGAAAAGTCCTACGAGGTATCCTGAGGACGCTAGGTTGTTGGCGATGGGTTCCTATCGCGTCGTTTCGGCTTCGTTCTGAGCACCCTGACTGGCCGCACGCGGTCAGCCTTCAATGCCCGGCCCGCGCCGGTTCGCTCCGCTCACCCGTGTTGGACATGAATCCTGCCCTTGGCCGTGCGGCCTTCCCGTTTGGTGCAACGAGCCACCAGACACGAAAGGAAATCATCATGGCACGCAGCAATACCGCACCCGCGCAGGAGACCAATCCGCCGGACTTCCTCGCCTGGCATGTCGCCAACAAGGGCGACAAGGGCTTCTGGACCCGCATCGGAGCCGCGTGGTTCCACCGCGACCGCAAGGGCCTTTCGCTTCAACTGGAAGTCGTGCCGATCAATGGCCGGATTGTCCTTCGCACGCCGCTGGACGACGAGAAGAAGGAACCGGGCGCTTAGCGCCCGGCCTTCGGGCAGATGGACCGCGTATGGGTCGGCAACTGGCTTAGCGTCTTGGGGAGGCCACAGGATGGCGCGAAGCCGTATCCTAGCGGGTTGCTTTGTTACACCAAATCAGTGGGCTGAATATGGCGGCAAAAGATTCGCCGTGCTATCTCACGGCAAACAGGGATGTATCGAATGCAGAACAATCGTAGGCAGTTTTACATATACGATCTGGAAATTGGTGCCCGTAAGGAAGGTGCGTCTATCCCTACGATGGACGACATCGTTCCGGTCTTCCAGCGCATGAAGGATACGGCCCGCACTTATCCAATTCGTTCTGAAACCGGCACCATGTTGGTTGGTGACATTCAGATTGACGCTGCTCAACAGTTCATCACGTTGCTTGTCCGCTTGTCTGATAAGACTACGCCAAACGCCGTGTATTCCGACCCCGCTGCCGGGCATTTCAATGTGCTGGAAAAGGAAGAAAACGAAGGTTCCGACTTCGGATGCCACGTCATCATTTCGACGGCCCAAGAACAGGGTTTTCCAAACATCTACACATGCGCGATTGAGCGCATTCCGGGTTTGGCGTCCAGCCTTGTGCAAAGGCTTTTGTCGAAGTTGCTGCACTACGAATATAGGGACGACGCAACGTCGTTTACATATCCCCATCCAGCGGGCGGATTGACCCGCCAAGGCCAACCACGAATGGAGCGGTGTTGCCCACATATCGAACTGCGAGGCAGGCCGTCGGACACGCTAATTGCCGACATTAACAACGGGCAGATTACCGGCATATCACTTGTCAAAGCTGAAGCCGTAACGCCCATCGCCGGTTCCGCCTATCTGAAGAAGAAGGAAACCGAACTTCGCCTTCAACTGGACCAAAACAATCTTCCAGCGAATATGTGGCAATCACTCGTCCAATCGTTCCAAGCAAACTCTGGAACTTATGGCGTAGCAAAGGTCAGTTATAAGGTTCCGGGGAACAATAAAACCGTCACGGTGCAAATTGATACCACCACTGGGAACCCACTTGAAGAACTATACGTCAAGTTCTTCGAACTCACTAATATCTATCCATTTTTGGACCAATCTGCTATGCAGGTAGTTAGTCACTTGAGGGACTTGGCAATCCCGGAATTTCTGAACCATCGGACGCTTTGAGGTGTTTGGACAGCTACTATATGAACTAGGTCGGGGAGTCGCCTATCGCCGCATTTCGCACGTCGAAATGCGGACCTATACCACGTGGCTTCCGCTGATTCTTACGGTCGTCGCCGTTGTCATTTACGTCGTGCTGCCTGTCAAACCCGCGCTTGTTGGTGAAGGTGGCCTTGCAACAAGTTTGCTGACGCTGGTTTCAACGCTTCCGGGATTCTATTTCGCTGGCCTTGCAGCGGTTGCGACCTTTGGCAGCACTTCAATGGACAAGGAAATGCCCTCGCCTGCGCCGACGATAGATATGCTGGTCAACGGGAAAATAGTGAAGGCCAACCCTTTGACCCGGCGGCTGTTCCTTTCCTACCTGTTTTCCTACCTTGTCGTTGTGTCGTTCGGCCTGTGCTTTGCGTTAGTGGCCATCAATGCGCTGTCCGGTGCGATTGAGGCCCTGCACGCCTTCATTGCTGGTTCTATTGGAGCAGTATGGCCTTGGCTCCTAGTCAAAGCCATTGTGGGCATCGCGCTCACCTTTGCGTTTTCTTCAATGCTGGTTTCAACGCTACACGGCGTGTTCTTCCTCACCGAAAAGATCCATCAGCCATAGCCGTGACAACGGCGCTTCAAGGAAAACGACATAGCGGATGACCATGTCCGCACTCTGCAGAACCATTTCGAAGCGAGCGGATTTTTCGCGAGACGGCGACAGGGGACTGCGGCCCTCGGTTAGCCTTGACTCGGTGAAGCTAGCCCCTTGGTTGCCTTACCGGCTTCAATCCGGTTGTCGGCTGCACAATTGATCGCGGTTAACCTGTTGGTGCCAGGATTCCGTCGAAGTCGCTCGCCTTGGCAATGGTCCCTATCAGCCCAACAAGCTCCGGCTCCTTACTCTCTGCACGCCGGAAATCTTCTGCCGTCCGTTTGTCGACATAAAGCACGTCGCAGTAGGCAGCCAATACAGCGAGATGGCTATCGTGTAGATCACTGCCCGGTCGTAGCTTTCTGACCTGTCCATGTTTTCGAAGGGCCTCAGCGACCACCCAGCTAGGCAGCACGTCCATTGGCACGCGCTTAAGTGCCTCAAATGAGTGACCAGTCTCGGACGCGATCACCCGAAGTTGGCTGCGAAACACACCAAGGCGACTAAGGTCCGCCAGAACACATTCATCGCGCACCTCAGCTTCGTCGAGGCCCTGATCGACCAGAGAGGAGACCAATAGTTCCCGAATGGTTGTCCCTGGTGGTGGAAGCTTCGACAAGATTCGCACTAGGAACTCGTTCGCCATCTCCCCAGCTCGAACCACGTCTCCGCCAGTGCTCTGCATTGCTTCTTCAAACGCCTTGGCGCGAATAGTTCCCAGCTGCGCCCGCATCTCTTGCGGGGAATTAATCGAACCCCTCGAAAGCTCGCCGATCGTCCGGCTTTCGTCGAATGTGCGCAGCGGTCCCAGAGCGGCGATCAGGTCAGATCCATTCTTGCGCGCTCGCAATATGGGACGCACCGCCTCCCAAACCCACTCTTCTTCGCCGATGGCTTGGCTGCCGGTTCCAAATCGCAAGAGAAGCTCGCGAGCTCGATCGCGGATATCGATAAGATCGTTCAGGCCCTCGCTCGCTGCGATCACCTCGGCGGCGCGCACATGTGCGGCGGATGCCAGCCCGATTTGGTCTTTTGGCAACCGAATCCACGCGATGAGAGGGAGCGACGTCAGGAAGGAGATACGTTTGCGAGCTTTTGTGTCATCATCTCCACCGAGCAATTCTTCCAGGTGGTGCCAGCACAGTAGAGGTATACGACCTTGTGCGAGGAGCCGATCGTGCAACGAAAGTGCTCGCTCTTGTCGAATGCGATCATCAGCGGACATCGCGTCAAGCCATTTGGCCCAATGTGAACTGTCAGGTGCAACGATTGTGGAGCAGAGCAAGGGCAAATTTTACGTCCAAATGTTGTGACCGCGCGAGCTTGCAATTTTGCGGAACAGATAAGAACCAATGTACCAGTCAAGTCCGTTTCGAACCTACGCCATACTCTTCGACGTAAACTTCTGTCACCCGGTGTAGAATTCTGGATTCATTTAATGCCCGGTAAGTACTCAGTTCACAGTCCTATCGGGAAGCAGGAGATAAGAAGGCATCATGGACACGCGTGAGTTTAGCGAGGAGGAATGGCAGGACGTTTTCGACGAATTCCGCTTGCTGGTCCAACGCTCCGGGTATGCCAACTGGGACCTTGCCATGGAGCTAGCGATCGAAGAGCGTCGAGCGGGTGCGGCGGATAGTTCAATAGAGGCGGCTGATGCCAATGAGCCCGCTCTGAGTGATCTACGCCTCTATGCCAGCGAGTTTATGCTCTTCCTAAAATCGCGATCGCACTGGACGCTCAATCAACAGCGCGAACGCTTAGGGAGCCTTCTCCTGACCGAGGAAGGAGATCCTGTGGACACATTCGAGGTCGAGTTCGGTGAAGATCGACGCTCACTGTCCGGAGAATCCGAGGAAGTCGATGCGATGATTGAATTTCTGCGCAGCTTTGTCGCCATGATCCATGGTGACGACGGCGGCTTCTGGGAGGACGCAACCGACAGTTCAGATGGAGAACGGTAGTGGCGCTCAAACCGCGTACATCGACGACAGTGAAGAAGAAGCTGCGTGACGCCTTTCGTAGTCATCTGGGATTGGATCGTCGGACCGCCGGCCAATTGCTCGCGAGCGCGACACTGCAGGAGAAAGCATATGAATTAAACGCGTTGATTGAAGTGATGGCTAGGCTGAAGGCCATGCGTTCATCGCTAAGCTTTATTCTCGTACATGGATCGTCGCTCGTGTTCCGCGCCAAGGGCGGACCAATTGATCGTGCCAAATGGCCGTATATCCGTATCGACGACGATCGCGGGACTGTTGGCGAGCTCTGGGTAGATATTGAATGTCTGGCAATCAGCGCAGGCCGCGCAGCGAAAGCCCTCACCGGCCAGATTTATGGCAAATGCCATGAACTTGACATCGTGCTGGTGGTTCCAGGCACTAGCCAGAGACCCCTGCCAGACGAAGTCTTACTAGGTGTTGAAGCAAAACATCGCGTGTTCAACAAAGCCCTCTTGAAAGAACTTCTCGGAGTTCGTCGAGAAATGACTATGCGCACCAATCCAAGTCGCACCCGCAACACGCGGCGCTGGTTCATTTGGTGGGCCCACGATCTCCCGGCGCAGCCGCCTTCGGGCCTTGTCGCGTTCTGCTCCAGCAACACGATCAACCTATATCGAGATCCCGCGGATTTTTGGGGCATCCATATGGAATATTTGCCGCTCTAACTTAGCCGCCCACATAGCAACGCGCCATCAACGGCTCGATTCGCCTTTTCGAAGTTTGTCCAGATTATCGCTCCACCACTGAGCCATTTTGACGCGCTCATCCCAGTAGTTGCCACGATTGTAGACGCCTCGGATCGCGTTGCTATCGCCATGGGCCAGTGCGCGTTCGATGGCGTCGGGATGCCAGAGGCCGCTTTCGTTGAGCATGGTGGACGCCGTCGAACGCAAACCGTGCGCTGTGACTTCGTCCTTGGTGAAACCCATGCGGCGGAAGGCCGCATTGATCGTGTTCTCGCTCATGGGCCGTTGCCGGGTGTGAAATGCCGGAAAGATGTATCCCCTCCCGCCGGAAATCGACTTCAGCTCCCGAAACAGTTCCAGAACCTGCCGGGACAACGGCACCACATGGGTCCGGCGCGCCTTCATTTTGCCTTCTGGAATAGTCCAGGTGGCTTTGTCCCAGTCGATCTCCTCCCACTCTCCGTGACGAAGTTCGCCAGGCCGCACGAATATGTGAGGCGCGATTTGCAATGCGAATTTCGTGACAGGGTAGCACTCGTAGCCATCGATCGCGCGCAGCAGTTGACCCAGCTTCTCCGGTTCGAGGATCGCCGCGTAATGCCGCGCCTTTGGCGAAACCAGCGCGCCTTTGAGGATTGATGTCGGATCAGACTCGCAAAGACCCATGGCCGCTCCGAACCGGAACACCCGGCTTGCAAACGAACGGCACTTCTTCGCCGTTTCCAGATTGCCTTTCGCCTCCAGCTTTTTGAGCGCCGCCAGCATCAGCTGCGGATCGACATCATTGAGCGGCATGTTCCCTACGGCAGGTTTGAGCAGATCGAGAAACCAGCGTGCCTTGCGAAGCGTTGCCTCGGCCCGCCCCTCCCGGACCATCTTCTCCTCGATGTAGGTCTGCGCCACAGATGCGAACGTGTTCTCTGCGCCAAGCTTGATTTGCGCCTTTTCCCGCTTGCGCTCGCGCATGGGGTCGATGCCATCGGCAATCGCGAGGCGCGCACGATCCCTTTCGTGACGCGCCTGCGCCAGGCCGACTTCCGGGAAAGCGCCAATCGGCATCTTCTTTTCCCTGCCGCCGAAGCGATACTTGAGATGCCAGAGCTTTGAGCCATTCGGTTTTACGAGGAGGTACAGGCCTCTCTCATCGCCCTTCTTGTAAGGCTTATCCTTCGGCTTGAACCCGCGAACCTGCTGAGTCGTCAGAGCCATCCGGGGGCCTCACTCAGATTCGCGAACACACATTCGCCAAAATGAGCCCCCATTGAGGCCCCCAGTCGATGCAAAACATAGTGGAACAAAGCGGGACTCCAATCATCAGGACCGGAGAAAAAATGGCAGAATTCCGCCATTTATGCAATATGTTTGGACATCGCTGAACGCTGAAATGGTGCCCAGAAGAGGACTCGAACCTCCACGACCTTGCGATCGCCGCCACCTGAAGACGGTGCGTCTACCAATTCCGCCATCTGGGCACCCGAGCGGCCAGTCATCAGCGACTTGCCGCATGGTAGGCGCGCGCCACTAGCGAAGCGACACCCTGCCTGTCAACGCGAATATCGCACGAGCATCGCACGAAACCCCAACGGCACCCAAGAGCACCCAAGGGGCATTGAACGTGCTGCTGCCATCGTGCATTGGCAAAGAACAGACTTCAAGCACTCAACAGGCAGCTTTCATGGCACGCAACGATCCCCTGTATGGCAAGCTCGTCACCCTGATCGGCGGCAACGGCTTTGTCGGCCGCCACGTCGCGGAAAAACTGCTCACGCGCGGCGCCCGGCTGCGGGTCGCGGCACGCCACCCGGAGAAGGCGCTGCGCCTCAAGCCGCTCGCCAATCTCGGCCAGCTGCAATTCGCCCGCTGCAACGTCGCCAGCAAGGACAGCATCGAGGCCTGCGTGGCGGGCTCCGACGCGGTCGTCTATCTGGTCGGCGCGTTCGACGGCGATCTGGATACGCTGCAGGCCAAGGCTGCGGGCCATGCCGCACAGGCCGCGAAGGCGACCGGCGCAACCAGCTTCGTCTATGTCTCCGCCATCGGCGCCAATGCCGATGACGAGGAAAGCACCTATGCGCGGACCAAGGGCGAAGGCGAGCAGCTGGTGCTCGGGGCCTTCCCCAAGGCGACCATCCTGCGCCCCTCGGTGATTTTCGGCGAGGACGACGACTTCATCAACATGTTCGCCGGCCTGATCAGCAGCCTACCGGTGATCCCGATCTTCGCCCCACAGGCCAAGTTCCAGCCGCTATGGGTCGATGACGTGGCCGAGGCGCTGGCGCTTACGCTCGCCGATCCGGGCAAGCATGGCAGCAAGACCTACGAACTGGCCGGCCCCGATGTGGTCACGGTGGAGCAGCTGCACGAACAGATCGCCGCCGCGCAGCAGCGCAAGCGCACCTTCGTGCCGATGCCCGATGTCGCCGGCGCGGTGTTTGCCGCCCTGCCGCTGACGCCGATGAACGGCGACCAGTGGGTGATCCTGCAGCGCGGCAACGTCGCGAACGGCGAGCAGCCGGGCTTCGACAAGCTCGGCATCGCGCCCAAGCCGCTCTCCCTGTTCCTGGAAGAGTGGATGGTGCGTTATCGGACGCATGGGCGCTTCACGCAGACGAAGGCACCCGCGGCCTAGGCCACTATTTTGGGTTTGTCGGGCCGCCGCCCCCGACCGCGAAG
>CAYOSE010000002.1:0-73458 GCA_964406535.1 uncultured Sphingomonadaceae bacterium | reverse complement strand
CCTCCGCGCAGGCGCGGCCCGCACCGCAGCGCCTGGTCGAGGTGCCGCGCCCCGCCGCTTCGCCTGCCGCCACTGCACCGGCTACCGCGAGCGCCGATACCGGCAGCGGGCCGGGCGCTGATCCCAAGGCCAAGCGTGAGGCGGACGACTGGTACGCGCTCATCGCCGCACATCTGGAACGCAACAAGCGCTATCCGCGTGCAGCAAAGCGCGACGGCATCACCGGCACGCCGGTCGTGCGCTTTGCGGTCAATCGGCGGGGCCGGGTGAGCGACGTTTCCATCCGCACCAGCAGCGGCAATGCGGCACTGGACGAGGCGACGGTGGAACTGTTGCAGCGGGTCTCGCCGCTGCCAGCCATGCCGCGCTCGATGGGGCGCGACAGCGTCACCATCACGCTTCCCATCGAATATTCGCTCAGCCGCAAATAGCGGCGGCAACCAATCGGAACTCCAGAAACACCAGAAGGGGAATTTGAGAATGCGACGCACTACCAATATCAAGAAGCCAGCCAGCCTGCGGCGCGGAGGGGCTGCACTTGCTCTTGGACTGGGTGCAGCCATCGCTGCGACCCCCGCTGCCGCGCAGGACACGGGCGAGGAGGACGAGGCCGAAGAGGTCCAGCTCGATACGCTGCAGATCCGCGACTACACCGCCGATTCCAACCCCTACACGCAGGACGGTGCGCCCTATAAGGCGCGTATCTCCGGCGATCCGCGCCGGGTTCAGCCGCTCGCCGAGACCCCGGCGACGATCACCGTGCTGACCGAGCAGCAGATCGAGGAATCGGGCTCGACCGACCTGCGCGACATTCTCGACAACCAGCCCGGCGTCACCGTGGGTACCGGCGAGAACGGCAACGCCTTCGGCGACCGCTACATCATCCGCGGGCACGAGGCGCGTTCCGACGTCTTCGTCGATGGCCTGCGCGATCCGGGCATGACCACGCGCGAGAGCTTCGCGGTCGAGCAGATCGAGATCACCAAGGGCCCCAGCGCCACCTTTGCCGGGCGCGGTTCCACCGGCGGCGCAGTCAACTCGATCACCAAGCAGGCGAGCACGGATTACAGCTTCACCCGTGTCGATCTGGGCATCGGCACCGACGATTATTATCGCGGTACGGTGGATGCGAATTTCCGCGTCAGCGATTATGCGGCGCTCCGCGTCAACGGCCTCTACGGCTATCAGGAGGTGCCGGGGCGCGGCTTCTCCGACCGCGAGCGTTGGGGCGTTTCGGTGTCGGGCGCGTGGGCGCCGGTCGACAACCTCAAGCTGGTGCTCGACTATTATCACCTGACCGCCGACGACATGCCTGACCTCGGCAGCTATGTGCCGCGCCCGACCGGGACCGGCCCCGCCGATGCGGTGGTCCACGGCCCGTGGGATGACGTGCCCAATTACGCGCAGGAAGAGGACTTCCTGAAATCGGACATCGACACCTTCACCGGGCGCATCACCTGGGAGGTGTCGCCCGACCTGACGATCGTCAACGCGGCCCGCTATGGCCAGACCGACAATGGCTATCTGCTGACCGGCCTGCGCGGCGGCGCCTACGACCCCGTGATCGACACTTACGGCCCGCTGACGCTGAGCACCCACCAAGGCTGGCAGGAGGTCGAATATTTCGTCAACCAGCTGAACGCGCTGGGCGAGCTTTACACCGGATCGCTCTACCACCAGTTCATCATGGGCGCCGAATATTCGGACTACGGCGTGACCAATGGCGTCTACGACTACACTGCCAATGGCGCGACCAATTGCGTCACCTCCGGGCGCTTCGGTGACCGGTCGAACTACTGCATTACCGACGAGAACCGCGACCTGCTGTTCACCGGCGACGCGCTGCACAACCTCGTCCAGCGCGATGTGGTGCGCGGCGATCAGGACAGCGACTGGAGCGTCAAGACGCTCAGCTTCTACGTCATGGACACGGTCGAGGTGACCGAGTGGCTGACGCTGAACGCTGGCATTCGCGTCGACGATTTCGACTATTCGAACGTCTCGCGCGGCACCGACTATGCCTATGACGACCTGCTGTGGAACGGCCATGCCGGGATCACGCTCAAGCCGCATGAGGAAGGCATCGTCTATTTCAGCTGGGGCACGGCCAAGAACATCAATGGCGGCGAGTCCGACCTCGGCACCAGCTGCGGCTATGGCGGCATCTGCGTCGATGACGGCACCTCGATCGGTGACGGGCTGCCCGAAAGCTCGACCAGTTTCGAGCTGGGCACCAAGTGGGACCTGTTCGACGATCACCTGCTGCTGACGGCGGCGCTGTTCCAGATCACCAAGGACGACGTGTTCGAATCCGCTGGTGACGATTACGAGACCGGCGGCCTGCTCAATACTGGCAAGAACCGCGTCCGCGGGGTCGAGCTGGGGCTGGTCGGCAACCTCACCAGCAAGCTGACCGGGCAGGTCTCGGCCACGTTCATGGATTCCGAGGTGCTGGAATCGAGCAATCCCGATTATGTCGGCAGGCGGCTGAGCAACTTCTCGAACACGCAGGTCAATGCGCAGCTGCGCTACCAGTTCACGCCCGCCATCGCGGTGGGGGCAACGGCGACCTACAAGGGCGAGATGTTTACCGGCCAGCCCGACACGGCGGCAGGCTATGACAGCACGCTGGAACTCTACACGTACCGTGTGCCGGACTACTGGACCTTCGACGCCTTCGCGACCGTGCGGCTGACTCCGGCGCTGCAGGCGCGGGTGAACGTCACCAATATCGGCAACGAGGACTATTACCTGGCCGGCTACCGCAGCGGACATTTCCTCTACAAGGGTGACGAGCGGCGCGGGACACTGACCCTGACGGGTCGCTTCTGATCCGCTGCTGCCCTAAAGGTGGCGGGGCACCGATGCGGTGCTCCGCCCCACCTCTCTAACGGACAGGCCCGCCATGCTGATCGTCATTGAAAACCTGCTTTCTGTCGACGAGGTCGCCGACCTGCGCGCGCGGCTGGCCGAGACCGAGTGGGAGGATGGCGCGGCAACGGCGGGGACCCGTTCGGTGGCTGTAAAGCAGAACCTCCAGTTAACCTTAACTTCACCGCTGGCGCGCGATCTGGGCAATGTGATCCTCGCAAAACTCGGGCGAAATCCGTTATTTGTCTCGGCCAGCCTGGCGGAGAAGATCTTTCCGCCAGTGTTCAACCTGTACCAAGACGGCGGCCATTACGGCTGCCATGTGGACTCCGCGCTGATGCGTGTGCCGCAGGCCGATATCACCATCCGCAGCGATATTTCGGGGACCGTCTTTCTCACCGACCCGGCCGAGTACGAGGGCGGGGAACTGGTGATCGAAAGCGAGTACGGCGCGCAGGAGGTCAAGCTCGCGGCGGGCGACATGGTGCTCTACCCCTCGAACAGCCTGCATCAGGTGAACCCTGTCACCAGCGGGCAGCGGGTCTGCGCGATCACCTGGATCCAGAGCGCGGTGGCCGACAATGCCGCGCGCGCCATGTTGTTCGACATGGACCAGTCGATCCAGTCGCTTGCGCGCCAGCACGGCAAGACCGACGCGGATGTCGACCGGCTGATCCACGTCTACCACAACCTCCTGCGACGCTGGGCCCGGGTGTGAGGTCCGCGCTGTGAGTTTTTGGCGGCCTCTCCTTTGGCTGGTGCTGGCCATACCGGCGGGTGCGATGATCGCCCGCTACGCAGGGGGCGGAGTGCTGGCCATGCATATGTATCACCCCACCGGCGAGACCAGCCTGCGGCTGATGGTGCTCGCGATGATGGCGGGGCCGGTGGCCGACATTTTCGGGCGTAACCGTTTCACGCGCGGCTGGCTGGCGATCCGCCGTTATCTTGGCGTGGCGGGTTTTGGCTACGTCGCGCTGCATCTTGCCTTCTATTTCATCGACATGGGCACGATTGCTGCCATGCTGGACGAGCTTTCGCTGCCAGCAATATGGACCGGCTGGCTTTCCTTCGCACTAATGCTCGCGGCCGCCTCGATCAGCAGCGATTGGGCCATGCGACGGCTCGGGCGCTGGTGGCCGCGCATCCAGACCGCCGTCTATGGCGCGGTGTTGCTCGCCGCGCTGCACTGGGCGCTGCTCGACCGGGCAGCGGGACCCGCACTCCTCCATCTCGCGCCGCTACTGGTCCTGTGGCCGTGGCGCGCCGCGATCCGCCATTCGAAACGCAAGCAACGGGAGCTATCCGTATGAAATCCGCCATTCGCTTCGCTGTCGCTATCGCCATCGCGGCGACCAGCCTGACCTTCGCTACCCCGGCCTGGGCCGATGGCGACGTTACCTGCGGAGCGGGCCCGCAAGAAGGCTGGCAGGACGAGCGCAAACTGCGCCGCAAGGCCTGGCAGCGCGGCTGGGAGGTGCTCGATGTACTGGTGAGCGGCGACTGCTACGAGCTCTATGCCCGCAATGAGCAGGGGCAGGCGATCGAGACCTTCTTCCACCCCGAGACGCTGGACCTGCTGGTGGTCTTCCGCCGCGGCAAGGAAATCTACCGCAAGGATGGATTTACGGGGTAGTTTCTGTTTCAGCGTGGCTGAAACAGGCGCGGCACCGGCCCGCTCCCCCTCCCGACCTCCCAAAGTTTACTCTGTCGGGAGGCTGGGAGGAGGAGTGGGCTGGCACCGATCCCACGTAGCGGAAAAAAGGCCCTCAGCATTCGGTCCAGTTGACCGCGAGGCCGCCGGTCGAGGTTTCCTTGTATTTGTCCATCATGTCGCGCCCGGTGGTCCGCATGGTCTCGATCACCTGGTCGAGCGAGACGTGATGCGTCCCGTCGCCCTTCATCGACATGCGCGCCGCGTGGATCGCCTTGACCGCCGCCATCGCATTGCGCTCGATACAGGGGATCTGCACCAGCCCGCCGATCGGGTCGCAGGTGAGGCCCAGATTGTGCTCCATCCCGATCTCGGCGGCATTCTCGACCTGTAGCGGGGTGCCGCCCAGCACCTCGGCGAGGCCCGCCGCCGCCATCGCGCAGGCCGAACCCACCTCGCCCTGGCAGCCAACCTCGGCGCCGCTGATCGAGGCGTTGAGCTTGCACAATATGCACACCGCGCCTGCTGCCAGCAGGAAGCGGACCACGCCGTCGTCGTCCGCGTCGGGCACGAAACGCATGTAGTAATGCAGCACCGCCGGGACGATGCCCGCTGCGCCATTGGTCGGTGCGGTCACCACGCGACCGCCTGCAGCATTCTCCTCGTTCACGGCCAGCGCCCACAGGCTGACCCAGTCGAGCGCGGTGAGAGGGTCCGAATTGTCGTTCAGCGAGCGGTCGTGCAACTTGGTGAACAGCGCGCTGGCACGGCGCCGGACATTGAGCCCGCCCGGCAGCAGGCCCCCGCTGTCGCAGCCGCGCGCGACACAAGCCTCCATCACGTGCCAGATCGTCAGCAACTGCGCGCGCACTTCCTCCTCGCTGCGCCACTCGCACTCATTGGCGAGCATGACCTCGGAGATCGACAGGTCGGTCTCCTCGCAGATCGACAGCAGCTGTGCGGCGGTCTCGAACGGGTAGGGCGGGGTGCTCAGTTCATGCTCTTCGAAGCCGCGCTCGAAATCGCCGCGTTCGACCACGAAGCCGCCGCCGACCGAGTACCAGTCCTGCTGGAACAGGATCTCGCCCGCCGCATCCAGCGCCACGAAGCGCATGCCGTTGGGATGGCCGGGAAGGCACTCTGCTGCGGACCAGCGGAGGTCGCGCTCCTCGTCAAAGGTGATTTCGTGCCGCCCGCCAAGCAGCAGCCGGTGCGTCGTCGCCACGTTTTCGAGGCGCGTCGGGATCTCGTCCGGGTCGATCGACTGCGGTTCCTGCCCCATCAGGCCGAGGATGGTCGCGCCCGGCGTAGCATGGCCATGCCCGGTGGCCGCCAGCGAGCCGTATAAGGTGACATGGACGCGGCGCGTCTCGCCCAGCAGCCCCGTTTCTGCCAGCGATTCGACGAACAGCCGTGCGGCCCGCATTGGGCCGACCGTATGCGAGCTGGAGGGGCCGATACCGACCTTGAAGAGATCAAAAACGCTAAGCGAACGGGCCATGATGAGGCCGCGCTTATGGCCTTGTCTGGCGCGGCGCAAGCTGCGCCCCCGGCCAGCGGCACCCCCTGAAAACCGCAGAAATGCTGGTGTTTTGACCGCATCCGCGACTCGGAGCGATTGCTTGAGGCCCTTCTGGCGGATTCCAATGGCAAACCGGCATTCGGCGCAGGATTGCAGAACATTGAAAAATATTTTCTGGAAGAATGAAGGATAACCAGCCGCCATATCGCATATTGTTCGCACCAGCCGGGGCGCGCGACTCCGTCAGCGTAATGGGGCGAGGGGACAACACGCAATTTCAACGCCGGGTTCGGTCGGGCGCTGGGACCATCTCTCGGTCGCAGGGTCCAAAAAGGGGAACATATGAAATCGATGAAATCAGCGCTCCTGATCGCCAGTGCGATCGGCTCGGCAACCCTCCTCTCGGGCTGTTCGGACACGGCGGAAGACACCGGTACTGAAGTTGCCGTTGCGGATGGTGGATTGGGGCTGGTCGGCGATGCTGCTGTCGAGATTTCGCCCGACCTGTCGAAGATGACCAACCCCGATATCGCGGCGATCTTCCAGCACATCGACGACAATTTCGAACAGCACGTGGTCAATTTGCAGAACTGGATCCGCCAGCCGAGTATCTCGAACACGGGCGAAGGCATCCAGGAATCGGCCGAGATGGTGAAGGGCATGTTCGACCAGCTCGGCTGCCAGCAGACCCAAGTCTACGACGTCGGTGAGACCAAGTACGGCACCCAGGCAAACCCCGTCGTCTATGCCAATTGTGACGAGGGCAAGGATCTGACCGTCGTTGTCTACTGGATGTACGATACATTGCCGGTCACCCAGCCCGACCTGTGGAAGGCTCCGCCCTTCGAAGGCGTGCTGATGGAGCAGGAGCCCTACAACAAGGTGCTGATCGGGCGCGGCGCGGTCAATTCCAAGGGTGGCAACATGGCCATGTGGAACGCGCTGATGTCGATCAAGGAAGTCACCGGCACTTTGCCGGTCAACCTGATCTTCGTCGCCGAGGGCGACGAGGAACGCATGTCGATCGGCTATGAAAAGTTCATTCTCGATCACCCCGAACTCGTTGCCGATGCTGACGTCATGTATATGGGCGGCTGGGGCGGCGCGCTGGGCGCCGGTGGTTCGGAAGGCTGCGTCTTCGTCGAGCTGATCACCAGCGGCGAGAGCTGGGGCCGCGGCCCGGTTCGCTCGAACATCCATGGCGGCAACAAGCGCTCGGTCGATGCGCCCGCCTGGCGGCACATCCAGATGTTGTCGAAGCTGGTTTCGCCCGATGGCAACACCGTGCTGATCCCCGGCTTTTATGACAAGGTTCGCCCGCTGAAGCCTGAGGTCGTGGAGCGTCTGCGCGCCCAGGCTGAATTTTTTGACCCGGCCGCCGCTGCCGATGCGCTGGGTGTTGCCCGCTTTATCTCTGATGACCCTTATGAGGTCGTGCGGATGGCGCGCATGGGCACCTCGATGAACCTCGACGGCATCTGGGGCGGCAACATGTTCGAGGGCGGTTCGGGCGCGATCCTGCCCAACCGCATCGTCTCCAAGCACAACTTCCGCTACGTGCCCGACATGAGCGGCCCGGAGATCGTCGACCAGCTGCGCGCCTATCTCGACGATCTTGGTTACGAAGATGTCGAGATCAACGTCGTCGGCGACGTGCCCTGGGCCGAGAAGTCGAGCGACAGCCCCTACCATCAGGCCGCTTATGAAGCGATGGTCGGCATGGGCATGTCGCCCAACCAGCCGAGCCCGATTGAGGCGATCGGCGGCGGTTACTGGCCCGCCTATCTGTTCTCCGGTCGCGGCGGCAGCCCGCACGACATTCCGATTGTCATGGCCGGCGCAGGTACGGGCGGCAATGCCCATGCCGCCAACGAATTCTACGTGATCGAGGGCGCGGGCAAGACTTACGGCATGGCCGGGTCGGAGAAGTCCACGGTGGCCGTGCTCTATTCCATGGCCGGACTGCTGAACGCACCGGCGGACTAGCATGCGATAAATGGCGCCGTGGCGCTTCGGGTCAAACAAGGGGGAACATATGATAAAGACGAAAGCCGCTCTGATGATCGCCAGCGCGATCGGTACCGCAGCGCTCCTGTCGGCTTGCTCGGACACGGCGGAGGATACCGGGACCAGTACGACCGCCGCAGCTTCCAGTCTCGGCCTGCGCGGCGATGCCGATGTCGAGATCTCGCCGGACATGTCGAAGATGACCAACCCCGAAATCGCCGCGATCTTCCAGCATATCGACGACAATTTCGACCAGCACGTGGTCAATTTGCAGAACTGGATCCGCCAGCCGAGCATCTCGAACACGGGCGAAGGCATCCAGGAATCGGCCGAGATGGTGAAGGGCTTCTTCGACCAGCTCGGCTGCCAGCAGACCCAGGTCTATGACGTTGGAGAAACCAAATATGGCAGCCAGGCCAATCCGGTCGTCTATGCCAATTGCGACGAGGGCAAGGACCTGACCGTCGTGATGTACTGGATGTACGACACGATGCCGGTCACCCAGCCGGACCTGTGGAAGGCCCCGCCGTTCGAGGGCGTGCTGATGGAGCAGGAGCCTTACAATAAGGTGCTGATCGGGCGCGGCGCGACCAATTCCAAGGGCGGCAATATGGCCATGTGGAACGCGCTGATGTCGATCAAGGAGGTCACCGGCACGCTACCCGTGAACGTCATCTTCGTCGCCGAGGGTGACGAGGAACGCATGTCGATCGGCTACGAGAAGTTCATTCTCGAACATCCCGAACTCTTCGAGGAAGCCGACGTGATGTATTCGGGCGGCGGCCAGAACCTTGGTGGCGGGAGTTCGGAGGGGTGCGTCTTCGTCGAGCTGATCACCAGCGGCGAGAGCTGGGGCCGCGGCCCGGTTCGCTCGAACATCCATGGCGGCAACAAGCGCTCGGTCGATGCGCCCGCATGGCGGCATATCGAGATGCTGTCCAAGCTGGTTTCGCCCGATGGCAACACGGTGCTGATCCCCGGTTTCTATGACAAGATACGCCCGATCGGGCCGGAGCTTGAAGAGCGGTTGCGCGCGCAGGCCGCGAACTTCGATCCCGCAGCCGCAGCCGATCGGCTCGGCGTGGCGCGGTTCATCTCCGATGACCCCTACGAGGTCGTGAAGATGGCGCGGCTGGGGACCTCGATGAACCTCGACGGGATCTGGGGCGGTAACATGTTCGAGGGCGGCTCGGGCGCGATCCTGCCCAACCGGATCGTGTCGAAGCATAACTTCCGCTACGTGCCCGACATGAGCGGCCCGGAGATCGTCCAGCAGCTGCGCGACTATCTCGACGACCTTGGCTACCAGGACGTCGAGATCAACGTTGTCGGCGACGTGCCCTGGGCCGAGAAGTCGACTGACAGCCCTTACCACGAGGCCGCCTATGAGGCGCTGGTCGCGATGGGCATGTCGCCCAATGAACCGAGCTCGGTCGAGGCGATCATGGGCGGTTACTGGCCCGCCTATCTGTTCTCCGGTCGGGGCGGCAGCCCACTCGATCTGCCGATTGTCCGTGCGGGTGCCGGGTCGGGCGGCAATGCCCACGCCGCCAATGAATTCTACGTGATCGAGGGTGCAGGCAAGACCTACGGCATGGCCGGGGCCGAGAAGGCGCGCGTCGCCGTGCTCTATTCGCTCGCTGGCCTGCTCAACGCGCCGGGAGAATAATTCACAATTGATGGCGCCGCAGCGCTTCGGGTCCGGAAAAAAGAGGGAAATATGAAAAAGACGAAAGCCGCTCTGATGATCGCCAGTGCGATCGGTACAGCAACGCTCCTGTCAGCGTGTTCGGACACGGCAGAGGACGAAGTTGGCGGGACCAGTGCCGCCACGGGGCTGGAAATTCGCGGCGACGCCGATACCGAGCTGACACCCGACATGGCCGTGCTGTCCAACCCCGAACTGGCAGCGATCTTCCAGCACATCGATGACAATATCGACCAGCATGTGCTGAACCTGCAGAACTGGATCCGCCAGCCGAGTATCTCAAACACGGGTGAGGGCATCCAGGAATCGGCCGAGATGGTGAAGGGCTTCTTCGACCAGCTCGGCTGTCAGCAGACGCAGGTCTATGACGTCGGCGAGACCAAGTGGGGCTCGCAAGGCAACCCGGTCGTTTATGCGAACTGTGACGAGGGTGCTGAGAAGACCATCGTCATCTACTGGATGTACGACACCATGCCGGTGACCCAGCCGGACCTGTGGAAGGCCCCGCCGTTTGAAGCACAGCTGGTCGAGCAGGAACCGTATCAGAAGGTACTGATCGGGCGCGGCGCGTCGAACTCCAAGGGCCCGCAAATGGCCATGTGGAATGCGCTGATGTCGATCAAGGAAGTCACCGGCACGCTGCCGGTCAACCTGATCGTGGTGGCCGAGGGCGACGAAGAGCGCATGTCGATCGGCTACAACCAGTTTGTCACCACCCATCCCGAACTGTTCGAGGGCGCCGATGCCATGTACCGCTTCGGTCGCCAGAGCGCGGCCGGCGGTACCTCGGTGAAGGCGGGTTCGGAAGGCTGCCTGTTTGTCGAGCTTATCACCACCGGTGAGAGCTGGGGCCGCGGTCCGGTCCGCTCGAACATCCATGGCGGCAACAAGCGGTCGGTCGATGCCCCGGCATGGCGGCACATCATGATGCTGTCCAAGCTGGTTTCGCCCGATGGCAATACGGTGCTGATCCCCGGCTTCTACGACGACATGCAGCCGATCACGCCAGCTCAGGAAGAGCGTTTGCGCGCGATGGCCGATGGCTTCGATCCGGAGGCTGCTGCCGATGCGCTGGGCGTGGCGCGGTTCATCTCCGACGATCCGTACGAGGTGGTCAAGATGGCGCGCATGGGCACCTCGATGAACCTCGACGGCATCTGGGGTGGCAACATGTTCGAGGGCGGCTCGGGCGCGATCCTGCCCAACCGGATCGTGTCGAAGCATAACTTCCGTTACGTTCCCGACATGACCGGGCCGGACATTACGGCCAAGCTGCGGGCCTATCTCGACGACCTTGGTTACGAGGACGTCGAGATCAACGTGGTCGGCGATGTGCCGTTCGCCGAAACCACCTCCGACAGCGAGTACCATATCGCCGCGCGTGAGGCGCTGATGGGGATGGGCCTGTCGGTCGCCGAGCCCAGCTCGGTCGAGGCGATCATGGGCGGCTACTGGCCCGCCTACCTGTTCAACGGCACGGAAAGCCCGATCGACATTCCCATCGTGGCCGGCATGGCCGGCTTCGGCGGCAATTCGCACGCCGCCAACGAGTTCTACGTGATCGAGGGCGCGGGCAAGGTCTACGGCATGGCCGGGGCCGAGAAATCGGTCGCTGCGGTGCTCTATTCCATGGGCGGCAAGATGAGCGCGCCGGGCGAATAATCGAGAGGTGATGTGGGGCCTCGCGTGTCGGGACCCCCGCCGCCGTTATTACGATTCGATTGCAAAAGCGCGTTTTTCGGATCGCGGATTTGAGCGCTAAAAGGCCATTCTCTGCAGATTTGCAGAACATTGACCGAAAAATGCTGTGAGAAAGAAGGATAACCGCCCGCAGCATCGCTTACTATCCGCGCACGGCGGGGCGTCAGACCCCGCGTCTTTGTGAGGATGAGGTTCGTGCCTGAACGTGCCCGGCTTGCCGAGCCGTGCCGCAGCGAGGCGCTTCGGGGTTGTGAACGGGGTAGAACCAGATGAAATCGATAAAATCAGCGCTGCTTATCGCGACCGCTTTCGGGTCGGCGGCGCTGCTGTCCGGCTGCAAGGAGACGGCGGAAGACGGCGCGGCAGAGACGACCGCCAGCGCAGCGCCGGAAATTCGCGGCGACGCCGATGTCGAGCTGTCGCCGGACATGTCGAAGCTTTCCAACCCCGAACTGGCAGCGATCTTCCAGCACATCGATGACAATATCGACCAGCATGTGCTGAACCTGCAGAACTGGATCCGCCAGCCGAGTATCTCAAACACGGGTGAGGGCATCCAGGAATCGGCCGAGATGGTGAAGGGGTTCTTCGACCAGCTCGGCTGTCAGCAGACCCAGGTTTACGACGTTGGCGAGACCAAGTGGGGCTCGCAAGGCAACCCGGTCGTCTATGCGAATTGTGACGAGGGTGCCGAGAAAACCATCGTCATCTACTGGATGTACGACACGATGCCGGTGACCCAGCCGGACCTGTGGAAGGCCCCGCCGTTCGAGGCGCGGCTGGTTGAGCAGGAACCTTACAAGAAGGTGCTGATCGGTCGTGGCGCGACCAATTCCAAGGGCCCGCAGATGGCCATGTGGAACGCGCTGATGTCGATCAAGGAAGTTACCGGCACGCTGCCGGTCAACATCGTGGTCGTTGCCGAGGGCGACGAGGAGCGCATGTCGATCGGCTATAATGAATTCGTCACCAGCCACCCCGAACTGTTCGAGGGCGTGGACGCGATGTACCGCTTCTCCGGCCAGGGCGCTGGCGGCGGCACCTCGATCACCGGCGGCTCGGAAGGCTGCCTGTTCGTCGAGTTGATCACCAGCGGCGAGAGCTGGGGCCGCGGGCCCGTCCGCTCCAACATCCACGGCGGGAACAAGCGTTCGGTCGATGCCCCGGCATGGCGGCATATCATGATGCTCTCCAAGCTGGTCTCGCCCGACGGCAATACGGTGCTGATCCCCGGCTTCTATGACGATATGCGCCCGCTGACGCCCGGCCAGGTCGATGCGCTCAAAGCGATGTCTTCGGGCTTCGATCCTGCCGCAGCGGCTGACGCTCTGGGCGTGGCGCGGTTCATCTCCGAAGACCCCTACGAGATCGTCCGGATGGCGCGGATGGGTACCTCGATGAACCTCGACGGGATCTGGGGCGGCAACATGTTCGAAGGCGGCTCGGGCGCGATCCTGCCCAACCGGATCGTGTCGAAGCACAACTTCCGGTACGTTCCCGACATGACCGGGCCCGACATTACGGCCAAGCTGCGCGCCTATCTCGACGATCTTGGGTACGAGGATGTCGAGATCAACGTGGTCGGCGACGTCCCTTTTGCCGAGATTTCCTCGGACAGCGAGTATCACCTGGCGGCCCGCGACGCGCTGACCGCCATGGGGCTGTCGGTTGCGGAGCCAAGCTCGGTCGAGGCGATCCTCGGCGGCTACTGGCCGGCCTACCTCTTCTCCGGCACCGAAACCGACATCGACATCCCGATCGTCACCGGCATGGCCGGGCTCGGCGGTAACGCCCACGCGGCCAACGAGTTCTATGTGATCGAGGGTGCGGGCAAGGCCTATGGCATGGCCGGGGCCGAGAAATCGGTCGCTGCGGTGCTCTACGCCATGGGCGGCAAGATGAGCGTGCCGGGCGAATGATCGAGAGGCGACGCGGGGGCCCTCTGCCACGGGGGCTTCAGACTTGGATTTCTAACGGAAAGGGCGAACATTGTCCGTCATCACACTGAAAGACGTCAGGAAAATCTACACGCTCGGCGAGAACGAGGTTCACGCGCTTGCCGGCGTTTCCATCGACATCAAGGCGGGCGAGTTTGTCGCCATCGTCGGCCCTTCGGGTTCGGGCAAGTCGACGCTGATGCACATCCTGGGCTGTCTCGACCGGCCCACCTCGGGCACGTACGAGCTCGACGGTAAGGACGTGTCGCAGCTCGACGGCGATGAACTGGCCGACATCCGCAACAAGCGGATCGGCTTCGTCTTCCAGGGCTTCAATCTGCTGCCGCGCACGACCGCGCTGGAGAATGTCGAGATCCCGCTGCTCTATTCGCGGCCGGTGCTCGGCGCGCATGAACGGCGCGAGAAGGCCATGAAGGCCCTCGAAGTCGTCGGGTTGGGCAACCGGTGGGAGCACGGCTCCAACCAGCTTTCGGGCGGCCAGCAGCAGCGCGTCGCGATTGCCCGTGCGCTGGTGAACACGCCCTCGCTGATCCTTGCCGACGAGCCGACCGGCAACCTCGACACCAAGACCAGCATCGACGTGATGCATGCCTTCCAGGACCTGCGCGAACGGCTTGGCATCACCATCGTGCTGATCACGCATGAGCCGGAGATCGCCGCCTATGCCACGCGCATCATGACCGTGCGCGACGGCAAGATCCTGAGCGACGAGCCCAACACCCCGCATGAGGGGCTGTCGGAAGGTGTTGCCGCGCAGGCAGCGGTCGGCTGAGCGGAGCCTGAGTAACATGTTCGACGATTTCTCCCACCAGCTTACCCTCGCCATGCAGGGGCTGCTGCGTAACCGCGTCCAGGCCGGGCTGGCCATGCTCGGCATGATGGTGGGCGTGGCCGCGCTGGTGACCAGCCTGGCGCTGGGGCGCGGCGCGCAGGAATCGCTCGACGACCAGCTGCGCGCGGCAGGTGCGAACCTGCTGCTGGTGACAGCGGGCAATTACCAGGTCGCCACCGATCCGGAGGGTGATGGCGGTGCCTCGGGCCATGGCTTCGGGGCGCTGGAGCGGCCGCAAACGCTGCCGTTGCCGGACAATGGCAAGTGGAACAGCGACGAATTGCGGATGGATGTCGCCTTCGATGCGCCGGCAGGGCTGTGCTTCATCGGTGAGTGCGAGGCGGTCGCGCCGACCCCGGCGGTGCTGTGGGCTGACGACACCGCGAACCTGTTCACCCGCGTCCACTACGAAAACGACCCCTTCGCCGTGCACGACCACCCCACCGCTGCCCAGCGCCTTGGCGACTCGCAGGCGGGGCTCGGCGCGGCGGCGACGCTGACGCGCGACGATGCGGCGGCCATCGCCGAGCTGGAGGGCGTCCAGTATGTCGTCTCCGGCGTGCATGAGAATGCGCGCCTGTTCATCGAGGGCACCGAGACCAGCTGGTTCACCCGGATGCACGGGACCGAGGCCGACCTGCCCAATATTCGCAGCGGCTGGACCATGGTGCATGGCCGTTTCCTGACCGATGACGAGGTCGAGGACGCCGATCAGGTCGCTGTGCTCGGGCGCGTCGTGGCGGACGAGCTGTTCGGGCCGGACGTGAACCCGGTGGGCGAAACCGTGGTGCTGTGGAACCAGCCGTTCGAGGTGGTCGGGGTCGTCAGCACACGGAGCTGGGCGACCGCACCGAGCCGGGGCGACGACCAGTTCGACGCGTTCTATGTGCCCGTCACGGCGATCAACCGGCTGCTCAACCTCAGCATGCTCAATTCCATCGCGGTCAGCGCCAGGTCGGTCGGCGACACCACGCGCCTCGCCAGCGAGATCACCGGCCTGCTGCGCGAACGCCACGGCATTACCGACGAGATGCCCGACGATTTCAACGTCCAGACCGTGGCCCAGCAGAAGCTGGGCGCTGGCCTGCCGCCGACCATCGCCCGGGTTGTGGCCGGCAATATGGAAAATGTCGACGACCTGACCATCAACAGCATCGGCGATTCGCTCAGGCGCACCAATCGCACCATCGTCGCCATGCTGGCGGGGGTGGCGGCGGTTTCGCTGCTGGTCGGCGGGATCGGAGTGATGAATCTGTTGCTGCTGTCAGTCACCCAGCGCACCCGCGAGGTGGGGCTACGGCTAGCCATGGGCGCGCGCAAGGCCGACATCTCGCGCCAGTTCCTGCTCGAAGCCGTGCTGCTGAGCACGATCGGCGGGATTGCGGGCATCGTGCTGGGTGTGCTGGCCTCGGGCAGCATGTCGGCCTTCTTCCAGTATTCGGCGGTTATCTCCCCGCTGGCGGCGGTGATCGCGGTGGTCGTCGCGATCATTCTGGGGGTGATCTTCGGGGTCTATCCGGCCCGCCGTGCCGCGCAACTGACACCCATCGAAGCCTTGCGTCACGAATAGGGCCAGCATGAACAGGGCCAGCATCACCAGGGGAAGCATGACACCAACAGCCATCACTGCCGAGAAGAGGCCAATGCCCTCTCGGGTCGCAAATGTCCCCATGCTGCCCTTCGCGGCGCCTTGCCATGGACCTGCGGGCCAAGACATTGGCGGAGCGCGGCATGGGGACTAACTTGCGGATGGCCCTGCGCGCGCTGACGCAGAACAAGATGCAGGCGCTGCTCACGCTGCTGGGCGTCAGCGTCGGCGTCGCCATGGTGGTGGTCGTGTCCGGGCTGGGGCGCGGCGCACAGCTGCGGATCGAGAACCAGATCGAAGCCTCGGGCCCCACGCGCATCTCGGTCAAGCCGGGCAATTTGACTCCCGCCGGGATCGATTCCAGCGGGCGCCAGGACACCAGTTTCGGCGAGGAAGCCGAGGGCAATATCTCCATGGCGGGGCTAATCGCCAACACCCCCGATGTCACCGAAAACGAGGCGATGCGTGACGCGCGAGAGCGGATGGAGGCGGTACGCAAGACCAAGCACATCTCCCCCGCCACCCCGCTCGGCGATGCCGAGATCGAGCTGCTGAGCACCGGGATCGAGAATATCGTCGCGGTCGCCGGTGCGGTCGAAGGCAATGCCAGCGTCGCCGCCGATGCGGACTTGCGGATGCGCGTGGTCCGGCTCGAAGGCTATGCGCCTGCCTGGCCCGACATGGACGGCTGGAAAGTGACCGAGGGCGAACTGCTCGACGAAGACGATATCGAGGCGGGCGTCGCCGAGGCGCTGCTGCCGCTGGATGCCGCGCAAAAGCTCTGGCCCGATGGCGGCTCGCCGCTGGGCAAGATGATCCCGGTCGGCGATACGCAGCTGCGCGTAGTCGGCGTGCTCGACAAGCCGGGTGACGACAAGTCCGTCATCCCCTCGGTCTTCGTGCCCGTTTCGCTGGCGCAGGACCTGCTCGGCAAGGAGAGTCTCGACGAAATCCACGTCCGCACCGCTGCGGTCAACGTGACGCAGGCGGTTGCCGATGAGATCAGCGAGAAGATCCGCGAACTGCATGAGATCCCGGAAGATACGTTCAACGACTTCCGGGTCGAGAGCCAGAGCATCTCGGCCATGCCCAGCATGGGGTCGAGCCCCGGCCTCGTCCGCTCGGTCCATTCCAACACGATCGAACTGGAAAAGGAATCGTGGGAGGAAATGGCCAAGTCCATGCGCCAGGCCGGTCGCACCTTCACCCTGTTGCTGGCGGGCGCGGCGGCGGTCTCGCTGGCGGTGGGCGGCGTGGGTGTCATGAACATCATGCTGGTGTCGGTGGCCGCGCGGACGCGCGAGATCGGCCTTCGCATGGCCTTGGGCGCGCGCGCCAACGACGTGATGCTGCAATTCCTGGTCGAGGCGGTGATCCTCGCCACTCTGGGCGGCATTGTCGGCCTGGCCCTCGGCGGCGTCGGCCTGCTGATTACCGAATACGGCCTCAACTGGGCGACCTCGGTGTCGCCGTGGATGGTCGCCATCGCCTTCGCCATGGCGGCGCTGACCGGTGTTGTCTTCGGCATCGCCCCGGCGCGCCGGGCGGCCATGCTCGACCCTGTTGTCGCCCTTCGTTCCGAATGATTGCCTTTTTGTACAGGAGCCCGCTGGCACCATGCTGCAGCTGATACCGATCAACATCTGGATGGCCCTGCGCTCGCTTGGGCGTAACCGTCTGCGGACTTTCCTGACCATGCTGGGCATCATCATCGGTGTCGCGGCGGTGTTGACCATGGTCGCGCTGGGCACGGGCGCGCGCGGCTCGGTCGAGGGCGATGTGCGCTCGGCGGGCACCAACCTGATCTATGTCCGTGCGGGCAATTACACGCGCGGCGGCAACAGCGTGGGCATCGCTTCGGGCCTTGGCTCGGCGGATACGCTGACCCTTGAGGATGCGGAGGCGATCGCGGACGGGGTCGACGGCATCGCCGACGTCAGTCCTGGCCTTTCGCTCCGCACCAATGTCGTCTCGGGCGCTTCGCAAAGCTTCGTCGAGGTCGAGGGCGTGGCCAATTCCTATGAGGATGCCAATGGCTGGATCATCGAGGGCGACATGCTCGAAGATGGCGCGAGGGAAGCGGTCATCGGCCGCACGCTCGCCGACGAACTGTTCGGTCAGGGCTTCGACCCGACCGGCAAGTCGGTGCGCGTTCGCGACATGGACTTCGAGATCGTCGGCGTCACCGACGCGACCTCGCAGGACCATGACAAGAAGCTGTTCATCCCCTGGCGCGACCTGCAAACCATTGAAGGCAAGTCGAGCATTGAGTTCATCCTGATCGCCGCAGAGGAGGCCGGGCAGGCCTCGCGCATCTCGGAAGAGGTCAAGAGCCTGCTGCGCGAACGTCATGGCATTGGCGGTGCGGGAGGCGATCAGGGCTATCTCGCCGGGCAGGGCGGCGGCATTGGCACGGTCGATGACTTCACTGTCGAAACGCAGGCCGCCGAGGCGCTGACCAAGGGCCTCTATACGCCTGCCGCGGCCTTCGCGCTCGCCAACCTGCCCAAGCTCGACGAGGTTACGCTGACGGAAATGTCCGACACGCTCGACCGCGCCAGCGACACGATGACTGCGCTGCTCGCCAGCATCGCGGGCGTCTCGCTGATCGTCGGCGGGATCGGCATCATGAACATCATGCTGGTGTCGGTGACCGAGCGGACCCGCGAGATCGGCCTGCGCGTCGCGACCGGCGCAAGGTCGAGCGACGTGGCGCTGCAATTCATGCTGGAGGCGGTGACGCTGAGCGTGATCGGCGGACTGATCGGGCTGGTGCTGGGCCTCGTGACCGCGCAGGTGATCGGCGCGGCGCTGGGTTGGCCGGTCAGTGTGCCGTTCTCCGCCATGGCACTGTCGATCGGCATCGCCACGGCGGTGGGGCTGATCTTCGGCATCTACCCGGCGCGGCGTGCCTCGCTGCTCGATCCGATCGACGCACTGCGCTCCGAGTGATAGCGGCTGGCCGCTGAGAGGCCGGTAGGTATGCGAAACACGATAGTCACGCTGGTCGGAGCAGCGCTGCTCGCAGGTTGCTCCTCGAGTGAGACGCCCGCCGACATCGACGCGCACGCGCGCGAATATGTCACGCTGGGCCTCGGCTATGCCGAGGTCGAGCCCGACGCGCTCGATTTCTATTTCGGCCCGGAAGAGCTGCTGGCAAACGGCGCAGACCTCGCGCGTGATCGCGCCGCCATCCGCGGCGACCTGCAGGCCTTGCTCACGCAGCTGGAGGAGGGGCCGGAGACGGACCGGGGGACCCATCTCCACGCGCGCGTCGCCGAACTGCTGGCGATCATGGATGCCTCGGATGGCGCAGACGAGACATCGTTCGCCGAGCAGGCGCAGCAGCTGTACGGCATAACCCTCACAGCCGCAGATGCGGCAGCGCTGCAGGCCACGCGTGACCGGCTCGATGCGCTGCTGCCGGGGGAGGGCGCGCTGGCGCGCCGTGCAGACGCCTATACCGCCAGCTTCATCATTCCGGAGGATCGTCGCGAGGCCGTGTTCATGCGCGCGCTCGACGAGTGCCGTCAGCGGACCAAGGTGCACTGGGCACTGCCCGATGGCGAGACGCTCGACGTCGAATGGACCGGCAAGGTTCCCGCCGCCTGGCACGAATATCGCGGTGACGGGCATAGTGTGCTGCAGGTGAATCCGGCGGCGGTGGCCGATATCGGCTCGGCGCTCGATATTGCCTGTCACGAGGCCTGGCCCGGCCACCACACCCAATTTCTCATCGCGCAGCCATCAGGCGGCTTTGCGCTGGAGGACCAGCTGCTGTTCACCCGCGCGCCCGAACAGCTGCTGCGCGAAGGGGCGGGGCAATATGGCGTCGACCTAGCCCTTCCGCTGGCCGAGCGCGAGGCCTTTATGCGTGATGAGCTGTTCCCGCTGGCCGGGTTCGCCCCGGCTGATGCGGCGACCTTCACCCAGGTCCATGCGGCGCGGCAGGCGCTGGGCGTGGCGATCGCGCCGATCCTGGCCGACTATCTCGATGGCGAGATGACCGGCTTCGCCGCCGAGCAGGCATTGCGGCGCGAGGCGCTGGTGTCCAGCCCGGAGGCGCTGATCTTCTTTGCCCGCCAATATGGCGCCTATGTGCTGGGCTATTCCGTCGCGCGCGAGGCCGTGGCGGCCTGTGTCGCGACGCGGGCAGGGGGCGATGATGCGGCAAAGTGGCAGGCGCTCCATGCGATCCTTGCCACCAGCGACTTGTCGGCGCTCGAAGGCGCGGGATGCAGTCTATAAATTAGATATTGCTAATTTAGTAATTCGTGATATATTGGTCGCATAATGATCAATGCTGACCTTTTGGCGGATATGGGCGCGCAGTCGGACGAGGCTGCCGCGTTCCTGCGGACGCTGGCCAGTGGCCCACGCCTGCTCGTTCTGTGCCACCTGTCTGTGGCGGGTGAGCTGTCGGTGGGCGCGCTGGTCGAGCGGGTTGGCCTCAGCCAGTCGGCGCTGTCCCAGCATCTCGCCAAACTGCGCGAGCAGGGGCTGGTCGATTACCGCCGCTCTGCCCAGACGCTGTTCTACCGCATTGCCGATGACCGCGCCGCGAAACTGCTCGTGGTGCTGCACCAAATGTTCTGTCCTCAACTGGAGAAATGACATGACCGACGATCTCCACCTGCAACAGGCCATCGACCAGGTGGCCAGGACCACCGCTGGCGAGTTGCGCGCTCCGCTGGTGGAAAGCTTCTTCGACGAAGAGACCTTCACGGCCAGCCACGTGGTCTACGACCCGGTGGCGAAGAAAGCGGCGATCGTCGATTCCGTGCTCGATTTCGATCAGCCCTCGGGTCGCACCTCGACGGGCTCGGCCGATCAGGTCATCGCCTTCGTAGAAAAGGCGGGCCTGACGGTCGACTACATGATCGAAACCCATGCTCATGCCGACCATCTGTCGGCCGCGCCCTACCTGCAGGAAAAGCTGGGTGGCAAGCTGGTGATCGGCAAGGATATCCTGACCGTGCAGACCGTGTTCGGGAAGATCTTCAACGAGGGGACCGACTTCGCCCGCGACGGGTCGCAGTTCGATATCCTGCTGGGCGACGGGGATACCTTGATGATCGGCGAGATCCCGCTGATCGCGCTGCACGTGCCCGGCCACACGCCTGCCGACATGGCCTATGTGGTCGGTGATGCAGCCTTTATCGGCGATACCTTGTTCATGCCCGACTACGGCACGGCGCGCGCCGACTTCCCCGGCGGCGATGCGAACGAGCTGTTCCGCTCGATCCGTCGCCTGATGGCGCTGCCCGACGCAACGCGGGTGTTCCTGTGCCACGACTACAAGGCGCCGGGCCGTGACCAGTTCGTTTGGGAGACCACGATCGGCGCGGAGAAGACCGCCAATGTCCACGTCCATGAGGGCGTGAGCGAGGACGAGTTCGTCGCCATGCGGACCGCGCGCGACGCCACGCTCGACATGCCGCGGCTGATCCTGCCCTCGGTGCAGATCAACATGCGCGGCGGCCATATGCCCGAGCCGGAGGAGAACGGTACGCGCTACCTGAAGCTCCCGCTCGACGTGCTGTGAGGAAGGGCGGCTAAATGGCTGAGCTTGCACCGCTCTCTCCCCTCGTGGCGCTGTCCGGCGGGCTGCTGATCGGTCTTGCGGCGGCGCTACTGCTGCTGCTGACCGGCCGTGTAGCCGGGATCAGCGGCCAGCTCGCCCGCGCGCTGGGCATCGCCGACAGTGGCCCGTCGCGCTCGCAGGCGCTGGCCTTCATCCTTGGCCTGCCGCTCGGCACATGGCTGATCGCCAGCTTCGTGCGCGCGCCGCAGGTCGAGGTGACGTCCTCGCTGCCGCTGCTGATCGGGGCGGGGCTGCTGGTCGGCTTCGGCACGCGGCTCGGCAATGGCTGCACCAGCGGCCATGGCGTGTGCGGGATGGCCCGGCTCTCGCCGCGCTCGATCGTCGCGACCGGGGCCTTCATGGGCGCCGGGTTCCTTGTCGTCGGGCTCGTCCGCCACGTGATCGGAGGATAACCCCATGCGCCAAACCATCTTCGCGCTCGTCACCGGGACAATCTTCGGCATGGGCCTGGCCCTGTCCGACATGATCAACCCGGCGCGTGTGCTCGCCTTCCTCGACCTGTTCGGCAATTGGGACCCCTCGCTGGCTTTCGTCATGGGTGGGGCGCTGATCCCCTCGGCCATCGGCTACTGGCTGTCGCGCCGCATGCGCGCACCCGTCGCCGCCGAGCGCTTTTACGTGCCCGACAACCGCCAGATCGACCGCCGCCTGCTGGTTGGCGGGGCGCTGTTCGGTGCCGGCTGGGGCCTGGTCGGCTTCTGCCCCGGCCCGGCCGTCGCGGGGCTGGTGTTCGCCAAGTGGCAAACACTGGTGTTCGTCGTCGCCATGATTGTCGGGATGGTGGTTCACCGGATACTGACCCAGCCGCGCCAGCCCCATGGCGAGCCGTTCATTCGCTTCTGAATTCAGTCAGGGAGACCGTCCATGCTTATCCGGCCGCTTACACCCGGTTTTGCCGTTACCGGGCAGATCACGCCCGAAGACGTCGCCGAGATTGCCGCGAAGGGCTTTGCCGCAATCGTCTGCAACCGGCCCGATGGCGAGGCCGAGGACCAGCCATCAGCGGCGCAGATCGCGGAGGCAGCGGCGGCCAATGGCCTGACCTTCAGCTTCATCCCCGTGACGCCGGGCGTCTTCACCGATGAGCAGGCGCGCGAACTGAGCGCCTTTCTGGGCGGGGTGGATGGGCGCGTGCTTGCCTATTGCCGCAGCGGAGCGCGGTCCGGCAGCCTGTGGGAGCACGCCAGGGACATCGCGTCCGCGACGGATTGATCATGGCTTCCGGCGCACCAGAGCCGCCGGAGGGTACAGGGGACAGGAGACAAGCCAATGCCAACAGCGAAACATACCATCGTCATCGTCGGGGCAGGGGCTGCGGGCATCGCGACCGCTGCCAGTATGCTCAGGCGTCGGCCGATGCTCGACATCGCGATCATCGATGGCGCGCAGGACCATTTCTATCAGCCGGGCTGGACGATGGTGGGCGGCGGCATCTTCGAGGCTCCGGTGACCAAGCGCCCGATGGCGAGCGTCATGCCCGTTGGCGCGACCTGGATCGAGCAGAACGTTGCCTCCTTTGAGCCCGAGGCCAGGCGCGTCGTGCTGGCTGATGGCAATGCGGTCGAATACGAGCTGCTGATCGTCGCCCCCGGCATCAAGCTGGACTGGGACCAGATCGAGGGTGTCAGCGAAACGCTGGGGCGCAACGGCGTCACCTCCAATTATCGTTATGATCTCGCGCCTTACACCTGGGAGTTGGTACAGAAACTCAATGGGGGACGGGCCATTTTCAGCCAGCCGCCCATGCCGATCAAATGCGCGGGCGCACCGCAAAAGGCGATGTACCTGTCATGCGATCACTGGCTGCGCGCCGGTGTGCTGAAGGACATCGACGTGCAGTTCCGCAATGCCGGGGCGGTGCTGTTCGGCGTGGCGGACTACGTCCCCGCGCTGATGGAATATGTCGAGAAATACGGTATCAACCTCGAACTGGGATCGAACCTCATCAAGGTCGATGGCGAGCAGCAGGTTGCCACCTTCAAGACGGCGGCGGGCGAGGAGAGCGCGGAGTTCGACATGCTCCATGTCGTGCCACCGCAGGTCGCGCCCGATTTTATCCGCAATTCGCCGCTCGCCGGCGACAGCGGCTTTGTCGAGGTCGACGACTTCACCCTGCGGCACAAGCGCTATCCCGATATTTTCGGGCTTGGCGATGGTGGCTCGATGCCCAATGCCAAGACCGCCGCGGCAGCGCGCAAACAGGCCCCGGTCGTGGCCGTCAACGCGCTGGAGGTGCTCGACGGCAGGGAGCCGATTGTCGCCTATGACGGCTATGGCTCGTGCCCGCTGACGGTCGAGCGCGGCAAGATCGTCCTCGCCGAATTCGGCTATGGCGGGAAGCTGATGCCCAGCTTCCCGACCTGGCTGGTCGACGGTACGCGGCCCGCGCGCCTGTCTTGGATGCTGAAGGCGGACATGCTGCCGTGGATCTACTGGAATGGCATGCTCAAGGGCCGCGAATGGCTGGCCGGGCCCGGCAACATGATCGCTCAGTAGACGCCTTTCCAGCATACCACGCCCCGCTGCGGGGGCCGGAGAACTTCTTTGAAACCAGGCCAATACCTGCCGATCCTCGAATGGGGTCGCAGCTACAATGGCAGCGTCCTCACCAGCGATCTGATCGCGGCGGTGATCGTTACCATCATGCTGATCCCGCAGAGCCTCGCCTATGCACTCCTCGCGGGCCTGCCGCCAGTCGTCGGCCTCTATGCCTCGATCCTGCCGCTGGTAGCCTATGCGATCTTCGGCACCAGCCGCACGCTGGCGGTGGGGCCGGTTGCCGTGGTCAGCCTGATGACGGCCAGCGCGGCGGGCGCGGTCGCGGCGCAGGGCACCGCGCAATATATGGAGGCGGCGATCACGCTGGCCGCATTGTCAGGGATCATGCTGGCGGTGCTCGGCCTGCTCAGGATGGGCTTCCTCGCTAACCTGCTGTCGCACCCGGTCATTTCGGGCTTTATCACGGCGAGCGGCGTACTGATCGCCACCAGCCAGCTCAAGCACATCCTCGGCGTCAAGGCGGCGGGTGACAACTGGCCCGACATGCTCGGTGCGCTCATCGGCAATATCGGCAATATCAACCTCTGGACGCTGATGATCGGCGTGCCGGTGACGTTATTCCTGTTCTGGGTCCGCAAGGGCGCCAAGCCCGCGCTGATACGGCTCGGGCTGAAGCCGCGCCTCGCCGATATCGGGGCCAAGGCGGGGCCGGTGGTGGCGGTGTTCGTCACCATCCTCGTCGCCGTGCTGATGCAGCTGGGCGAGCGGGGCGTGAACCTCGTCGGCGAAATCCCTGCTGGCCTGCCGCCCTTCGCCGTCCCCTCGACCGATCTGGGGTTGATCCAGCAGCTATGGGTGCCCGCGCTGCTGATCTCGATCATCGGCTTTGTCGAAAGCGTCTCGGTCGCGCAGACACTCGCCGCCAAGCGCCGCCAGCGCATCGCGCCCAACCAGGAGCTGATCGGTCTCGGCGCATCCAACATCGCCAGCGCCTTTTCAGGGGGCTATCCGGTGACCGGCGGCTTTGCCCGGTCGGTGGTCAATTTCGATGCCGGGGCCGAGACGCCCGCCGCCGGGGCCTACACAGCCGTGGGCATTGCGCTGGCCAGCCTGTTCCTGACCCCGCTGCTGACCAGCCTGCCGATCGCCACATTGGCCGCGACGATCATCGTCGCCGTGCTCAGTCTGGTCGATCTGAAGACGCCCAAGCAGCTGTGGACCTATTCCAAGGCAGATTTCGCCGCCCATGTCGCGACCATCGGGATCACCCTGCTGGCGGGCGTCGAGCTGGGCGTGATCGCTGGCGTCGGTGTCGGCCTGCTGCTCTATCTGTGGCGCGCCAGCCGCCCGCATGCCGCGATCGTGGGCCGGGTCCCGGAGACCGAGCATTTCCGCAATGTCGAGCGGCACAAGGTGCTGACCGTCCCGCATGTCCTGACCATCCGCGTGGATGAAAGCCTGACCTATCTCAATGCGCGCTGGCTGGAGGAATATGTCCTCGAACGCGTCGCCGAGCGGCCCGAACTGCGCCACCTGGTGTTGATGTTCAGCGCGGTCAACGAGGTCGATGCCTCGGGGCTGGAGAGCCTGGAGGCGATCAACCACCGGCTCGCCGATGGCGGGATCAAGCTGCATCTGTCGGAGGTGAAGGGGCCTGTCACCGACCGGCTCAAGCGCTCGCACTTCCTCGATGAGCTGACCGGCAAGGTCTACCTGTCGCAGAACCGCGCCTTCGCCGAACTGGCCCGCGACAATGGCGACGAGGAACCGCTCAGTATCGAGGCGGACACCCCGCGCGGCTGGATCTGAGCGGCCAGCGATGGCGCGCGTCGGGCGTTGCGGCGCGCGCGCGAAGCTATATACGGCGGTATATGGCTGCCGCGCTCCGTATCCTGCTTGCCTGCCTCGGTCTGGCGCTGCTTTCCGCGTGCGCGGGCGATGATGGCAGGGCGCAGCGGGGCCCGCTTGTGCTCGCCGCTGCGTCGCTGCAGGAGGCGCTCGAGGCTACGGCTGACGAATGGGAAGCAGCCGGTCACTCGCGCCCGGTGCTGTCCTTCGCCGGCACCGCAGCCCTGGCGCGGCAGGTCGAGGCGGGGGCCGGGGGCGACCTGTTCATCTCCGCCGACGAGCAATGGATGGACCGGCTGGAAACGGACGGTCTGCTGGCCGCAGGATCGCGGCAGGCGCTGACCGGCAACCGCCTCGCGCTGGTCGCGCCTGCCGACAGCAAGCTCGCCGTTGAAGTAGGCCCCGAGATGGACCTTGCTGCTGCGCTGGCTGGCGGCAGGCTGGCCATGGCCGAGCCCGGCAGCGTGCCCGCGGGGCGCTACGCCAAGGAAGCGCTGGAGGCGCTTGGCCAGTGGGGCGCGGTGGAGGACCGGCTGGCCATCGGCGACAATGTCAGGGTGGCGCTGGCGCTGGTCAGTCGCGCTGAGGCCCCGCTAGGTGTCGTTTACCGCACTGACGCCATGGCCGACCTTGACGTACGCATTATCGGCCTGTTTCCAGCGGCTTCGCACCGGTCGATCACCTATCCCATGGCGCGCCTGTCCGTTTCGACTCATGCCGATGCGGCAGGCTTCGAGGCCTTCCTGCTCTCGCCGGAGGGGCAGGCGATCTTCGCTCGCTTCGGCTTCATCACGGATACGGCGCAATGAACTGGCTGGGCCCGGCGGAATGGGCGATCATCGCCCTGTCGCTGAAGGTCAGCGCGGTCGCCATCCTCGGCATCCTGCCGCTTGCCTTTGCGCTGGCCTGGGTACTCGCGCGCAAGAGCTTTCCCGGCAAGGTGCTGGTCGATGCGACGGTCCACCTGCCGCTGGTCCTGCCCCCGGTGGTGACCGGCTGGCTGCTGCTCCTCGCGTTCGGGCGTAGCGGCCCGGTCGGCCAGCTGCTGGAGGACTGGTTCGGTATCAGCCTCGTTTTCCGCTGGACCGGCGCGGCGCTGGCTGCCGCGATCATGGCGCTGCCCCTGATGGTCCGCGCGATCCGTCTGTCGCTGGAAAATATCGACCCCCGGCTGGAGGGCGTGGCGCGCACCCTCGGCGCGGGCAAGTGGCGCATTTTCGTGCGCGTCACCCTGCCGCTGTCGCTGCCCGGCGTGCTGGCCGCGTTGGTGCTGGGGCTCGCCCGCTCGCTCGGCGAGTTTGGTGCGACGATCACCTTCGTTTCCAACATTCCGGGAGAGACGCGGACCCTGCCGCTGGCGATCTACACCGCGCTGCAGGTCCCCGGCGGCGAGGCGGCGGTGACGCGCCTCGCGCTGGTGTCGGTATTTATCTCGCTGGCAGCATTGGCCTTTTCTGAGTGGCTCGCGCGCCGATCGGGCTCGCGGCGGGGAGGGGCCAGCCATGTCCTTTGAGATCGATGTGACCTTGCGTCGGGGCGAGCGGGTGCTTGCCACCCGCTTCGCCAGCGGGGCGGGGCTGGTCGCGCTGTTCGGTCCTTCGGGTGCGGGCAAGACCAGCGTGATCGAGATGATTGCCGGGCTGGTGCGGCCCGACCGCGGCCGGATCGTGGTGTTGGGCAGGGTGCTGTTCGACAGCGAGCAGGCTATCGACCTGCCGCCGGAAGCGCGCGCCTGCGGCTACATCCCGCAGGACGGGCTGCTGTTCCCGCATCTCGACGTGCGCGCGAACCTGCTGTTCGGCAGCAAGCGCGACGCCAATGGCGAGCGGGCGATGCCGCTGGAGGAGGCGGTCGGCTTCCTCGGCATTGGTGGCCTGCTCGACCGCCTGCCGCGTACCTTGTCGGGCGGTGAGGCGCGGCGCGTGGCGATTGGCCGCGCGCTGTTGTCTGGCCCCGATGTGCTACTGATGGACGAGCCGCTGTCCTCGCTCGACATGGCGCGGCGCGAGGAGATCCTGCAACTGATCGCGCGCACCCATGAGCGGTTCGGCATCCCCGTTCTCTATGTCAGCCACGACCGCGCCGAGATCGACCGGCTGGGCTGCGAGATCATTCCGGTGGGCTGAAATCACGCGCAAATCGCGCCGGCGGGGCATTGGCCGGTCGTGCGACTCGCACGGCCTTGGGAAGGGGTCGCAAGGCGTTGGCGGGTGGCCCCGATAACCTATCCCTAACAAGCTGTTCACTATCAGGACAATCCCGGTATGCCTTGCGCCTGCGGGACCGGGCCAGACTGCCGAAAATGGCCGAATTCTGCCGAGAAAATATCACAAAAACAGATAGATATAGAGACTTCGGTATTGCCAGAGCCGTTTCGACGAACCGGTCCCCTCGCGGGACGACATGCTTAACGCGCTTGCAACCATATGTCGGAGGTGGTTCCGTGAATGTGCGAGTCCGTGTGGGCTGCTGATTGGATGACCTGAGCCAGACGCTCGGCTTCGATGGGGACAATCGAAGCGGCATCAACAGCTTCCTGCCGGTGCTCGGTAAATTAGGGGTGGAAGCATAATGACCGAACAAGTCAACGAGCAGGTCTCGAACGGCCAGTCTGGGCGGAGCGACAATGCGCGTTCCGACAATCCCGCGGCAGCGTCGCGGGCCAATGCCGTTATCCTCGCGCCGGGCGCCGACAATGTCGTCGCACTGCCCGCGCAGGCCGCGATCGAGAGCATCGCCGCCGATGGGCGCGACCTGGTCATCACGCTGGCGGACGGACGGGTCTTCGTCATCCCCGGCGGCACCACCGATATCCCGCTGCTGGTCGTCGACGGCACGCCGATCCCGCCGGCCAACGTTGCCGCGCTGCTGATCGGCAACGAGCCGGAGCCTGCCGCTGACGGCGTCCAGAGTTCGGGCGGCAATTTCTCCACCGATCCCGGTGACATCCAGGCCGCGTTCGACCTCGGCAACCTGCTCCCCTACACCGAGTTGCTGTTCGAACAGCCGACCGAAGACGAAGTCATTCCGTCGGCGCCGGATCGGGATCCGGTCATCGACATCGAGGTCGACGATTCCGGCGTGTCCGTGACCAATGCCGAGGATATGGTAGACGAAGCCGGCCTCCCCGAACGCGGTGAGGAGCCGGAAGGCACCGACGAGCCCGCCAATTCCGAAGCGACCTATGGTTACATCAACTATGACTCGCCCGACGGCACCGAGAGCATCACGCTGAACGGCGTCGAGATCACGGAAGTCGGCCAGGCCTTCGAGACCGATCTCGGTATCCTGACGATCACCAGCATCGAGCCGGGCCGCATCGGTTACGACTATGTGCTGACCGACAATGCGCTCGGCGCCGAGGCTGACTTCTTCGAGGTCACGATCACCGATCCCGATGGCGACATGGCGACCGCCACGCTGCGGATCAGCATTGTCGACGACGCGCCGGTCGCGAACGAGGATTTCGGCGACATCGATGCGGGCACTTATGGTCCGATCGAAGGCACCGTTCTGCCCAACGACATTTCCGGCGCGGACGGCTTTGCCGGTCCGCCGGTCGTCGGTGTTGCGGCTGGCGATACCGGCGCGGACGTCTCCGGCTCGCTCGGTACGCCGATTGAGGGCGAATACGGCACGCTGACACTCTTCGCCGATGGCAGCTATACCTATACGCGCGACTATAACACGCCCGGCGGCGTGGAGGACGTGTTCACCTACACGATCGAGGACCAGGACGGCAGCCCGGCCACGACCACGCTGACCATCCGCATCGGCGATGGCGACAACTCGGTTGTGGCACCCGATACGGGCGACGGCACGATCGTCGACGAAGACGGCTTGCCCGCGCGCGGCGACGAGCCTGCCGGTACGCAGGAGCCGACCGATTCCGAGACCACGACCGGAACGATCACCTTCAACTCGCCCGATGGCGTCGAGAGCGTGACGATTGACGGGGTTACCGTGACGCAGGGCAGCCTGCCGCAGGTCATTGTCGACGACGAAACCGGCACGCTGGTCATCACCGACTACACCTACGACCCGGTCACCGGCGACGGCTCGATCGACTACGAATATACGCTGGCGGACAACACCAGCGGCGACGGCAATACGGCCGAATTCGAAGTCGTCGTGAGCGATCTGGACGACGATTCCGCCCAGGACACGCTGGCCATCACCATCATCGACGACGCCCCGCAGGCGATGGACGATTCCGCCAGCCAGACGGTCGAGAACGACCCGATCACTGTCGACGTCTTCCCGAACGACATTCCCGGCGCCGACGGTGTCGATCCCGCGACGGCAGAGGAAGTGCCCGGCACGCTTTCGGGCACCGGGACGCTCGTCAACAATGGCGACGGCACCTTCACCTACACGCCGGGCCCGGGCGAAGAGGACCCGGTCACCTTCGATTACACCATCACCGACAGCGATGGCAGCGAGTCCACTGCGACCGTCACCATCACGCTGCTTGAAGATTCGACGCCCGAGATCGGCGTCGAGGGCGACGATGACGTTGCCGAGGCGGGTCTGGCTGCGCGCGGCGACGAACCGGCCGGTTCGGACGAAGGCAGCGACAGCGAGATCGCCAACGGCACGATCGCCATCAACACCGGCGGCGACACGATCGGAACGCTGGTCATCAACGGTGAGGATGTTACTGGCGGCGGCACCGTCACCACGGCGAAGGGCGTGCTGACCATCACCGTCACCGATGGCGCCTACAGCTACAGCTACGAGCTGACCGACAACACGCTGACCGAACCGGACAGCGATGCCTTCACGCTGGTCGTGACCGACAGCGACGGCGACAGCGCCAATACCAGCCTGGTCATCTCGATCCTCGACGACATGCCGAGCGCCGAAGACGATACGGGCTCCGTCCCGGCGGGCGAATATGGTCCGATCACCGGCAATGTCATGACCAATGACACCGAGGGTGCCGATGGCGCGAGTGTCACCTCCTACTCAGGGGTTAGCTCGGGCTCGACCGGCGAGACCATCGACGGTGTGTACGGCACGCTGAGCATCGATGCCGAGGGCAATTATTCCTACACCCGCAATCCCGGTACGCCGGGTGGTGTGACCGACACCTTCCACTATTTCCTCACCGATGGCGATGGCGATCCCGCCGATGCCTGGCTGGTGATCTCGATCGGGGACGCGGGCACCACGCTCGACCTGCCGACCGATGGCGAGGCAGGTACTCAGGTGCTGGAAGAAGGCCTCGACGGACCGCCCGCCGGTTCGCAGGCTGGCGGCGACGGCGAGTTCACCTCTGGCACGATCACCTATACCGCGCCTGATGGCCCGGCCACGGTGACCATTGACGGCGTGGCGGTGAGCTTCATCGGCCAGACCTTCACGGGCGATTACGGCACGCTGACCATCGACGATATCGCCGCTGGCACGATCAGCTACACCTACGAGCTGACCACCAACACCAACGGCGACAACACGTCGGACAGCTTCGACGTGGTCGTCTCCGACGCCGACGATGAAAGCTCGTCGGACACGCTGGTCATCGCGATTGTCGATGACGTACCGACTGCCGATGACGATATCGACAGCGTCACCGACGACGGTATTCTCGTCGACAACGGCCCGCTGACCGCCGACGGCAATGTGCTGACCGGCACGGGCGGTGTCGATGCCAACGCGACCGACGGCGATGCCGACGTTCAGGGCGCCGATGGCGCGACTGTCACCGGTGTTGCGCTGGGCGATGTCGGTGCGGACGTCGACGGCTCGCTCGGCGTTCCCATTGTCGGCAAGTACGGCACGCTGACGCTCAACGGCGATGGCAGCTACGAATATGTGCTGGACGTCAGCAACCCGACCGTAATCGGCCTCGATGGCACCGAAAGCCTGATGGACGAGGTGTTCACCTACACCATCACCGATGGCGACACCGACACCAGCACCACGACGCTGACGATCCTCGTCAATGGCGCCGACGATCCGGTCGTGATCAATGGGCTCGATATCGATCCCTATGAGGCGAAGGTCTACGAGGAGAACCTCTCGGACGGATCGAACCCGAACGCCGCAGCGCTGGTCAAGACCGGCAGCTTCACGCTCGCCAGCCCCGATGGCCTGGCGACGCTCGATGTCGACGGAACCCAGATCTACGGCGATGGCTTGACCTATCCGGTCGTCCTGGCGGGCGATTATGGTGAACTTCGCATTACCGGCGTGACTCCCGTGCTCGACAGTGAAGGCGACGTGGTCTCCGCGACGGTCGATTTCGAATACGAGCTGTCGGACAACACGCTCGACCACACGGCTCCGCCGCCCTTCACTGCGGACAAGGATTCGGTGTTCGACAGTTTCGCCGTCACCGTCACCGACACTGACGGGTCGAGCGATACTGCGTCGCTCGACGTGCGGGTTGTCGATGACGTTCCCTTCGCGACCTACAACGTCAACTCGGTCGAGGAAGGCGGCTCGGTCGATGGCAATGTGGTGACCGGCGACGAAGGTTATGGCGTCGATAGCTCGGGTGCGGACGGCTATGCCGCCGATGGCCCGGTGGTCCGCGTGTGGAGCGCGGCGACCTCGATCGGGATCGACACGCCCGATGCCGATGGCAATTTCATCCTCACCACGCCGTGGGGCGAACTGACCGTCAATGTGAACGGCAGCTATACCTATGAAAGCTTCGCCAATTCGGTGAATCAGGACGCGCTCGACGTGTTCTACTATGTGATCGAGGATGCCGACGGCGACCAGTCGGGCCAGTTCCTGCATATCGATATCGCCAATGTCTCGGGCGACGTTTCGGACAGCGATGCGAACGTCAATGAGGCAGGGCTTCCGGCGGGCAGCGATTTCGGCTCCGACAGCCATATCGATGCGACAGGCCAGATCACCGTCCTCAATGCGGCGGGGCCGTTCACCTACACGCTGACCGGTGCCAATTCGGATGGTGACGGCGCTTACGGCACGTTGGTGCTCGATCCGGATACCGGTGCCTACACCTATACGCTCGACACGCCCTACACCGATGCGGTGGATGAGAATGGGCCGAATGTTGTCAACGGGGCCGAGGGCTTCACCTACGAGGTGCGCGACCTGGCCGACAACCTGATCGGTACCGGCACGATCCAGGTCAACATCACCGACGATGTGCCCGAGGCCAAGGCCGATACGGACGCGGTCGAGGCGGCTGGCCCGCTGACGGCGGACGGCAATGTTCTGACCGGCTCTGGCGGGACCGACGCCAACGCGACCGATGGCGTGGAAGACACGCAGGGTGCCGATGGCGCGACCGTCACCGGCGTGGCCGCTGGCAATTCCGGCGCGGTCGACCTGTCCGACCCGCTCACGCTCGGAGCGCCGATCGTCGGCAAGTACGGCACGCTGACGCTCAACGGCGATGGCAGCTATGACTACGTGCTGGACGACAGCAACCCGACCGTGATCGCACTGGCCGATGGTGCAGTCCTGAACGACGAAGTGTTCAGCTACACCATCACCGACGCCGATGGCGACTACGACACGACCACGCTGACCATTTCGGTCACCGGCACCAACGATGCGCCGGATGCCGAGAGCGACAGCAACTGGGTGCTCGACGTCACGACTGGGCCCGACCCGGTCACGACCGGTAATGTGCTCGATAATAATCCGCACAATGGCGCGCCCGACGCGGCCGACCGTGCCGACGTTGCCGACAGCGACATCGATGGTGACGCCCTCACGGTTACCGCGATTAGCGATGGTGGCAGCATCGGTGCGACCTTTGCGACCGCTTATGGCTCGCTGCTGATCAACAGCGATGGCAGCTACACCTACACGCTCGACAACGACCATGCTGCGGTCGTGGCGCTGGACGATGGCGAGACGCTGACCGAGACCTTCACCTACACCGTTTCTGACGGCGGGCTGACCGACACGGCGCAGCTGCAGATCACCATCTTTGGCACCAATGACGCGCCCGAAGCCAAGGCGGACACCAACTGGACCGTCGAGGATGCGGGCGCGGCGATCACCGGCGACGTGCTGGCCGATCTCGCCCATCCGGGCGCGCCGAGCGGCAGCTTCGCCGATGTGGCTGACACCGATCCTGACGTGGAGACGCTGAGCGTTGCCAATCCGGGCACCTATAACGGTACCTATGGCGTGCTGACGCTCAATGCGGACGGCACCTACAGCTACGAGCTCTACACTGAGCTGCAGGACCAGGCCGCCTATGACGCGGTGCAGGCGCTGAATGTCGGCGACACGCCGCTGACCGACGAGTTCAGCTACACCGCCACCGATGGCGATGCGGTTTCCGACCCGTCGACACTGACGATCTCGATCTTCGGCGCCAATGATGCGCCGGTCGTGACCGGCGACACCGCCCTGGTTTCCGAAGAAGGGCTTCCGGGCAACAACTTCGACGACGTTGGCAACCCGACCGACATGACCAACGACGTCCAGGCATCTGGTCAGATCACCATCACCGATGTCGACAATGCCAGCCACACCGTGACGCTGGGCGAGCCGACGACGCCGGGCCTCACTTCGGGCGGCCTCACGGTCAACTGGCAGGTCAGCCCCGACGGCAAGGCTCTGGTCGGTTCGACTGCGGCTGGCAATGTCGTGCTGGTCGCCATCGACGATGACGGCAACTGGACGCTCGACCTGGTCGGCAGCCTCGACCATGCCGATGGCTCGGACGAGAACCTGCTCAGCTTCGACATTCCGGTCAGCGTCAGCGACGGCGTCGACAGCGACAGCACCACCATCGCGGTGACCGTGGAGGATGACAGCCCGACTGCGATCTCGAACCCGGTCGATGGTCCGACCCCTGGCGAGGACGTCAACGCCGCCTTCATCCTCGACTTCAGCGGGTCGATCCACAATGACGAGCTCGACACGATGCTGGTCGCCGTCAAGGATGCCGTGGCACGGATCTATGACAATGCCGATGGCAATGACGTCACGATCACGCTGATTGGCTTTTCGGCGACGGCCATGGACCTTGGCACCTATACCAGCCTCGCCGATGCCTCAGCCGCGATCGATGGTCTGAACCCGGCGGAAGGTGGTACGCGCCCGTACAATCACGGACTGACTGACTTTACGGCAGCGATCGAGGCGACCATCGTACCGGGCGGTTTCGTTCCCATTCCGGGGGCCAACAACCAGGTCTTCTTCCTGAGCGACGGCAACCCGAACGAGCAGCTGGGCAGCGGCAACAACGCGCTGGCCGATGCGACGGTGACCGCCTGGGCGCAGTTCATTGCCGACAACGACGTCTCCGTCACCGCGATCGGTATTGGTGACAATATCAGCACCGGTTCGCTCGAAGACGTCGATCTCGATGGCGATGCCAACGTCCTTCTGGCTGACGATTTCGACGATTTGATCGATACGCTGATCGATGCGGTCTCTCCTCAGCCGGGCGGTATCCAGATCCCCAACACGGGATCGGAGGTCTTCACGCGGCTGGTCAACGATCCTGACGGCGACACCATCGGCAACGATTTCATCGGTGCCGACGGTTTCGGTAGCCTGACCTTCATCGGCGGGACCGATGGCGATGTCCTGCAGGACAGCGAAGCCACCGGGGTCACTGCGGGTGGCGAGCCGATCTACCTGTTCGGCTTTGGCACCGATACGTTGGTGGCGACAACCGACATCACCAACAGCGATGCCGGTGCGAAGGTGTTCGAGGTCACGCTCGACCAGGGCACCGGCTATGGTGCCGATGCCACCTATTCGATCGAGTTCTTCCAGACGCTCGACAATGGCTCGGGCTTCACCTTCGACGATTTCTCCTCGGCGCCTGCCGGGCAGAACGAGTGGATGGGTTTCGACGCCGATGGCGGCAACATCAACGCTTCACAGAACAATAGCGAGGATTTGCTGATCACCGGCCTTAATGGCGGTTCGGTCAACACCAGCTCGGTCGATATCGGCAGCAACAACCAGTGGATCGACGAGGATGAGGGCATCCGCCTCGACTATGTCGTCGATGTCGCCGGTGGCGCCGCCGAGAAGACCGCCCAGGGCTACACGATCGAGGGCCATTATCTGGTCAACGGCTCGTCCTTCCGCGTCAACCAGAGCAAGAGCGGCAATCCCGCGGTCACGATCGCGCTGTTCTACGACGATGACAGCGGCAACATTAAGGATCTGGACGGGTCGGTCGTCGACGTTGACCTGGCCTCGATCAAGGTCACCAACGATGCCGATGTCGATGTGACCGGCAGCGTGACCATCACCGACAATGGCGATGGCACGGTCACGGTCAGCAACCTGCTGGATGGCTATACCGTCTCCTTCGCGGGCGTCACCGATTATAATGCGGTGGAACTGAGCCATGCCGGTGCGGGTGACTTCGCGCTCAACCAGTTCGGTGTGGAATCGGCGGTGTCGGGCCGCGATATCGGTCTCGGCTTCGATTACCAGGCCTCGGACGCCGATGGCGACACTACGGACGGCGCGATCGACTTCATCGTCACGCCCGCTGCGGTCGCACCGATCGCCATCGACCTCGATGGGGACGGGGTGGAGTTCCTCGGCCTCGCCGACGGTGTCGTGTACGATTATGGTGAAGGTCAGGTTTCCACGGCCTGGGTGCATGGCGACGATGGCCTGCTGGCCCACCAGACGGCAGATGGCCTCGACATCGTCTTCACCGACGACGCCGAAGGTGCCACGAGCGACCTCGACGGTCTCGCCAGGGCCTATGACAGCAATGGCGACGGCGTGTTCGACGCTGCCGATACCGCTTTTGCCGAGTTCGGCGTGTGGCAGGATGCCAACAGCGACGGCATTGCCGACGAGGGCGAATTCGTCTCGCTCACCGATGCGGGGATCGTCTCGATCAGCCTGACTTCGGACGGAGTGGCCTATTCGGCAGCCGGTGGCGATGTCGAGGTGCTGGGCACGGCCGAAATCACCTTTGCTGACGGTTCGACCGGCGATGCTGCCGACGCGACCTTCGCTATCGATGCAGTCATGGATGCCATGCTTTCCATGGGCGATGATGGTGAATTTGGCGCTAACACTGCGGATATGCCGCTAGTGGCCGAGACGGTTGCCGACGCGCTGTCCGACGGGGCGATGGACGCCCTGGTCGACAGCTATGCGGCGCCGCTGGGCAGCGATGCCGATGCCCACAGTGGTTCTGCGGACTTGTCCGCGCTGCTGGCCTCCGGCACTGACAGTGGCCTTAATGTCGCGTTTACTCTGCCGGAGTATGTGGTGGACGACACCGCGATGGCGGTGGTATCGGCCGCCTGATAGGGTGGTTTCGTAATAAAAGGGGGGACTTATGCGTCTCAAGGGCACCGGAGCAGCGGCCGCCATGGCTTTGGCCGTGGCGATGTCGCAGGGCGCCGCAGCGCAGGATTCCGACTATGATGGCCTGATGGCCATGGACAATAGCGGTCTGCGTTCCGCGCTGGAGCAGCGGTACGAAGCGGGGCTTGCCGCCTCGCTCGATCCCGCGATTTATGGCGCGAACGATGCCCGCTACCTGTGGGCTCTCGAAACCAAGACGCAGTGTGCCATTGCCGTCGGCTTCATGAAGAGCCTGACGCGCGACGAGACCAGCATCCGCAAATGCGTCAACGCGCATGCGATGATGAGCTACGTCCCGGCGCCTCCGCCGCCGCCCGCGCCGCCGCCTCCGCCGCCGCCGCAGCAGCTTCCCGACATCTGCGACGACGAGATCGTCGGCATCGTGTTCTTCGAATTCGATTCGGCCACCATGCCGGCCGAGGGTGGGCAGACGCTCGATCAGGTCGTCGCCAACATCCCGGTCTGCGGCTGGACCAGCCTGGGCATTTCGGGTCACACCGACACTTCGGGTTCGGCGGCCTACAATCTGGGCCTGTCGCGTGAACGTGCCGACATGGTTGCCGGTGCGCTGGAAAGCCGCGGTGTTGTCACCTCGGCGCTCAGCGTCAGTGCCGAAGGCGAAAGCCGGCCGCGTGTCCCGACACCTGACGGTACGCGTAGCCCGCAGAACCGCCGCGTCGAAATCACGGCGAACTGAGGGCGGGGGAGAGAACCATGAACCACTTCACCAAATTCGCCGCCGCCGCGCTGCTTTCCTGCACCGCCCTGTCGGTCTCCGGCACGGCCAGCGCGCAGCCCGTCAGCGAGCCCGTGGATATGCGTCAGGCGATCGAGATCGCCATGGCGACCAACCCGGAGATCATCCAGGCGCAGATGAACACCGAGGCGATCCAGTTCGAGCGCGATCAGGCGCAGGGGCTGTATTTCCCGACCATCGACGTCGAGGCTTCGGCCGGTGTCCGGCGGCTGGAAAACAACACCCGCCGTACGCTGGGCATTTCCGACAACTGGCTGAACCCGCTTGAGGGCCAGATCCGCGGTGACTGGACGATCTTCGACTTCGGTCGTCGTCGCGGCGAGCTGCTACGGCAGGCTGCCCGTGTCGATGGCGCCTCGCTGCGCGTGGTCGAGCGGTCCGAATTCGTCGCCCTGCAGGTGGCGCGCCAGTATCTCAACATCCTCCTGCAGGAGCGCGTCGTCGCCGCTGCCGAGGACAATGCGCTGTTCCACGAACAGCTGACCGCCAGCCTTGGCGAGGGCGTCGATCAGGGCTCGATCTCGATCGCTGACCAGCAGCAGGCCGAAGAGCGGCTGCAGGCCGCCATCGTGCTGCGGGAAGAGGCGCGCAAGGACCTGACCGATGCGCGGACCTCGCTGCGCCGCCTGACCGGGCTCGACATCTATCAGGTGGCTATGCCCGGCGACCTGACGGCGCTGATGCCGAACAACCTCGAAGCAGCAATTGGCGCAGCACGGACCAGCAACCCGCTGGTGCGTGAGGCGCAGGCCGACGTCGATGCCGCCAATGCCATGATCAAGGCGGCGCGCGGCGACCTGTTCCCGACCATCGGCGCCGAAGTGCGCGGCCGTGTGGGCGAGGATATCGACGGCTTCCAGGGCCACACCAACGATGTGCTCGGCCGGGTCTACCTGCGCTGGAACCTGTTCAATGGCGGCATCAAGGAAGCCAATGTGCAGGAGATGACGCGCCGCGCCAGCGAAGCGCGCTATCGCATGCATGACCGCATCCGCGAGGCGGAAGAGGACGTGACCAACGCCTGGACGGTGCTCGAAACGCAGGGCCGTGTCGGTCAGGCGCTCGAACGCCAGTCGGAAGTCAGCGACGACCTGCTGCTCAGCTATCGCGAGCAATTCAACATTGGCCGCCGCTCGCTGCTCGACGTCCTCGACGCGCAGAACACCCGCTTCAACACGCAGGTGCGGCGTGAGACCTCGCGCTTCTCCGAGATCTTCGCCGCCTATCAGGTGCTGGCGTCGACCAACCGCTTCCTCGAAGCGCTCAATGTCGCTCCGGGTGCCGGGGCTGGCATGGCCGAGCGTGAGCGGTTCAACTACGGACCGTCTGTCGACGCCGAGCTCGCCCGTCGCCGCAACCCGCGCTAGGGGGCGCCAGGCCCCGGTGAGTAGCTGACGTGTACCAGTCAGGGGATCTGACCCAGAGCGAGCACCGGGCCGCACAGCGCGATCCGGTGCTCGATGCGATCGGCCATCTGGCCGCGCGCTTCGCCCTGGGCACGCCGCCGGGCCTGTTCGACATGCTGCCGCGCGATGCGAAGGGCCATCTGCCCTTCCATCAGGTCGGGGCTGCGCTCGAACTGGTCGGCCTCAATTTCGAACCGCGCGCAGGCCGCAAGCTGCCCCGGCGCGACGAATTCTACCCGGCCATGGTCAATCTGGCGGGCGGTCGGGCTGCGGCCCTGCTCGAAACCGCCAATGACGACGTGCTCGTCGTCCAGACGGGCGAGAGCGAGGCCACCTGGCGCCCGCTGGCCGAGATCGAAAGCGATTTTGCAGGCGAGTTCATCTCGGTCATCGGCAATCCCGACAAGCTGCGTGAACAGGACGCGCCCTGGCATGCCAAGGGCCGCGGGCACTGGTTCTGGTCGGAACTTCGCAAGGAGCGCCGGGCGTTCCGTCCGGTGCTGGTCGCTTCGCTGATCGTCAATTTCCTTGCTTTGTCGCTGCCGCTGTTCTCGATGAACGTCTACGATCGGGTGATCCCGAACGAGGCGGAGGCGACGCTGTGGGTGCTCGCCTCGGGCGTGTTGCTCGCCTTCGCGGTCGAGTTCGCGCTGCGGCAGGCCCGTACGAACGTGATCGACCAGATCGGGCGGCGGCTCGATCTCAGGCTCTCGCAGAAGATCTTCTCGCGCCTGCTGGCCGCCCCGCTGGCAAGCCGTCAGGGCAGCACCGGTGCGCTGGCCGCGCGGGTCAGCGAATATGCGATCGTGCGCGATTTCTTCGCCTCGACCACGGTGGTGCTGGTGGTCGACATCAGCTTCCTCGTCCTGTTCATCGCGGTGATCGCCTATATTGCCGGATGGCTGGCGCTGGTCCCGCTGACGGCCATGGTGCTGATGGGCCTCATCGGCTGGAACCTGCAAAAAAAGGTCACCGCCGCCGCGCGCGACGCGCAGGCCGACCATGGGTTGCAGCAGACGATGCTGGTCGAATCCGTCGCCGGTATGGAAACGCTCAAGAGCGTATCGGGCGAACGCTCGATGCTCGGGCGCTGGCATGGGCTCGCCGAAATCGGCAGCGCCTCGCAGCTGCGCCTCAGGCGGATCAATGCCGTTGCGGTGGCCATGGCGTCGAGCTTCCAGCAGGTCTCCAGCGTCTCGCTGGTGGTGGGTGGCTATTACATGTTCGCGGCGGGCAAGATCACGATGGGTGCGATCATCGCCATCGTCATGCTCGCCTCGCGCTCGCTCGCGCCCGCCGGACAGATCGCGTTCCTGCTGACGCGCGGGCGGCAGGCGAACGAGGCGCTCGATTCGATCGAGAACCTGTTTTCCGGCGAAGATGAGCGGCATCAGGGCAGCATGGCGCTGCCCGTCAGCAAGGCGGGCCACCAGATCACCCTCGAAAACTGCGGCTTCACCTATCCGGAGAGCAATGTCGCAGCGCTGACCGGCATCAATATGGCGATCAAGCCAGGTGAGCGGATCGCGGTGATCGGGCGGGTTGCGTCGGGCAAGTCGACGCTCGGTCGGGTGCTGTGCGGCCTGTACCAGCCGGGCGAGGGCGCGATGCTGGTCGACGGCATCGACAGCCGCCAGTTCCGCCCCTCCGATGTGCGCCGCGCTTTCCGCTATGTCGGGCAGGATGCAAACCTGTTCACCGGGTCGATCAAGGACAATCTGGCGCTCGGCAAACCGGGCGCGAGCGAGGAAGAAATCATCGCTGCGCTGCGTCTTTCCGGGGCCGACAGCTACCTCGCCCGTGACGCCTCCGGCTTCGACCGGCAGGTGGGCGAGCAGGGCCGACGTCTTAGTGGTGGGCAGCGCGCCTTTCTCTCTTTGGCACGGGCGCTGGTAAGCCCTTGCGATCTGCTGTTTCTGGATGAACCTACGGGCGCTATGGATTCACAGACCGAACGCCTTCTCGTCGACCGCCTCAGGAACGCCCTGCAGCCGGATCAGACGCTGGTCGTCTCGACGCACCGTCCGGCGCTGTTCGCGCTGTGTGACCGGATTGTCGTGATGGATCAGGGCAAGGTCGTCGCCGACGGCCCGAAGGAGCAGATCCTCGGCCAGGCCGCGAAGCAGGCTGGTATTGACCGATGACCGACCGCGCCAACAGCGACGACCGCACGGAGCGCCGGAAAGCCGTGAAGGGCGTGAGCTGGCGCTTTGGGGCCAGCTTTGCGCTGGTTACCGTGCTGGCCGCGCCGATGGGCTCGGCCGCGTCGATTGAACTGCGCGATGTGACGCAGGTGCAGGACACCGTTACCGGCGCGGGCAAGCCGCTCGCGGTTAACGAACTCGCGCAGCTCTCGCTCGGGACGTCGGCCAAGGTGCTGAGCAAGGGCACGAGCGCGCAGGACCGTAACCAGGCGATCCCGCTCGCTGCCGGTCCGCGTGACGCGATGACCGGTTTTGCTGCCATCAGTGCCAGCACGCCCGCTTTTGCCAGCGCGCAGAAATGCCTCGCCCAGGCTGTATACTACGAAGCGGCGAACGAACCTGCACAGGGCAAGCGCGCCGTGGCGCAGGTGGTGCTCAACCGCGTTCGGCACCCGGCCTATCCCTCATCGGTCTGCGGCGTGGTCTATGAGGGCTGGAACAAGCCCGTCTGCCAGTTCAGCTTCGTGTGTGACGGCTCGCTGACCCGCGCCCCGGCGGCGCGGCAATGGCGCGAGTCCGAGGCAGTGGCCAAGGCCTCGCTGGCGGGCGCGGTCGAGCCCTCGGTCGGCACCGCGACGCATTACCATGCCGATTACGTGCTGCCGCGCTGGGCCTATACGCTGGCCAAGGTCGAGCGGGTGGGGACCCACCTGTTTTACCGTTTCCCCGGCACTGGCGGGCGTGCGCGCAGCTTTACCGCGCGGTGGTCGGGCAATGAGCGGATCCCGCAGATCGATTTTGCGCGCTTTGACCGTGCGGACCTTCCGGTGGCTGAACCCGTCACGGGCGTCGCCGCGCTGTCACCCGATCCGACCGACCGCCGTGCCGAGAACGACATTGGCGGACGGCTCGACACGACCAAGAGCTGGCGGCTGGCGATCCCCGACCCGGTCGCGGCCAGCTCGTCCTATCGCGCGTCGCTGGCTGAGCATGGCGAGACTTCCGACCAATGAAACTGGCTGAGCGGATCTCCCGCTGGGACCCGAACCAGAAACTGATCGCGGTCTGCGCGGTCGGCGCGGGGCTGCTGCTCGCCTGGAGCGCGCTGGCGCAGGTTGACGAGATCACCCGCGGTTCGGGCAAGGTCATTCCGTCGAGCCAGGCGCAGCTGGTGCAACCTGCAGAACCCTCGGTCGTCTCCGAAATCCTCGTCCGCAGCGGCGAAAGCGTGTCGGCCGGGCAGGTGCTGGTGCGCCTCGACGATACGCTGGCTTCCTCCGAGCTGGGGCAGCTGCAGGCCGAGAACGAGCGGCTGTCGGCTCGCGCACAGCGCCTCGAAGGCGAGGCCAGCGGTAGCGAGCTGGGCTGCGAAGCAGGCTCGGTCTGCGCCGAGGAACGCCGCTTGCAGGAAGTGCGCGTGGCGACAGCGCGCAGCCGCGAGGCAGCACTGGCCTCGGCGGTCGAACAGCGCCGCCGCGACCTGAGCGAGGCCGAGGCGACCGCGAACGCGCTCGAACAGAGCGTCAGCCTCGCCAATGAGCAGGTGCAGATGCTCGAACCGCTCGCGGCCAAGGGGATCGTTCCGCAAACCGAATTGCTGACCGCCCAGCGCGAGCTGGTCGATACGCGTGGACGGTTGCAGGCCGCGCGCCAGTCCGCTGCCCGCTCGCGCGCCGCGATCAGCGAGGCGCAGGCCGAACTGCAGTCTGCGCGGCTCGATTTCCGCCAGCAGGCGCTCGACGAGCGCAGCGAGGTCGAAACGCGCATCGCGGTCAACGAACAGACCATTCGCGGGGCCGAGGCACGGCGCGACCGTAACGAATTGCGCGCGCCAGTGGCGGGCATCGTCAACGATGTGCAGGTCACCACGGTGGGTGGCTTCGTCAATGCCGGGCAGATGATCATGCAGGTCGTGCCGGTCGGCGAGAAGCTGCTGGTCGAGGCGCGCATCAGCCCGAGCGATCGCGGCTTCGTGAAGGTCGGCGACCCCGCCAACGTCAAGGTCACCGCCTACGACTTCTCCACCTATGGGGGCTTGCGCGGTAAGGTAATCGAGGTAGGCGCGGACAGCATTTACGACGAGGTCGAGCGCGTCGCCTATTACCGGGTGCTGGTCGAAACCGACTCGTCCTACGTCGCGAAGGGCGGGCAACGGTTCGACATTGTGCCGGGCATGATCTGCGACGTCGAGATCATTACCGGCGCGAAGAGCATCCTGTCCTATCTGCTGAAGCCTGTGACGCGCGGGCTCGATGTCGCCCTGACCGAAAAGTAGTCAGGTCGGCGCGCGGCTCCTCAGGCGGGCTGGAGCGCCCCATGCAGGAAGGTACGACCGGCGGTAAAGCTCATCGTCGCGCGGTAATCATGCGAGGTCGAGGCGTCGAGCAGCTGGCTCGTCGCATTGTCGAGCATGTAATAGCGGCCCTCGTGCTTCACGATCAGCACCGCATGGTCGGCATTGCGAACGAGGTCGCGCGCCAGCGTCAGGTACATGTCCTCACGCGCCACACCCAAAGCTGCCAGCATCTGGTATTTGAGGATCGCGAAATCCTCGCAATCGCCGGCCCGGCGGCTCAGCGTCTGGCTGGCGCTGGCCCAGTGATCGGCGACGCGGCGGGCCACGCGATCGTCGACGTGGCGCACCTCGTCGTTCACCCAGGCATTGACCCGTGCGAGCGTGTCGATCCCGCTTGCGGGACGGCTACCCATGGCGGCCCGGACCTGCCGACCCGACAGGCGCGCCTGCGCCACGCGGTGCCACTGCCGGTCGAACGGCGTCTTGCCGATGGCGATGCGGCGGGTGGCGAGAAAGTCCTCGCTATTCGTGGCGATTGCCAGCTGGCGCTGCGCGACGGGCTGGTTGATGCTGCGTTTCAGGATGGTCGGCTGGACGACGAAGCTCGTCGCCGGCCCGGCCACCGGGCAGGCAGCCGTCTGTTCCAGCGCGGTGCGGCTCCGGGTGGTCAGGGGCGTCGCTGGCGCGTCGGCAAGCCCGGCCTGCTGCTGCAGACGGATCCGGTCGAGCGCACTCATCCGCCCTGACAGGATCGCGCTGGATTTGGACATCGAGTTGTCGATCTGTGCCGGAGCGGGGGAGGCGGCAGCCAGAGTGATGCCGCAGGACAGGTCGATCACGCCGACCGTCGCCAGCGGCAGCAGCGCCGGGGCGGGCATGGCCTGCGCCGACGTCGCGGGCAGGGTGGCGATGCCGGCCAGCAGCGCGACGGGAAGGGCAGAAAGGCGGGTCTTCCGGCAGATCATGCACCGTTTGTGGCGCATAAGGTCGATAAGAAGGGTCGACGGAACTGGTTAACCGCGCACTCACCAAATCAACTCATCGTGCTGCGGATAGCTTCCGTCGCGGCTTTATCCGTCCCGGCTCCCTGTGCTATCGCCCGAAAACTATGCAACGACTGGTTCGCGAGGGTGGCGCCGGTTCCTGGCGGACGAGGAGCAATGTGCACCGCCTTGCCCTGTTGCTGGCCGGAATCCTGCTGGCCGGCGCATTGCTCTATGCCGCGATTGCCCGGCATAAGGCGATCGGCGGACTACTGTCGCCGGGCGTGTATCCGGTACGGGTGGTGATGCCAGGCATGCCGCAGGGCGTGCAGATGGCGATGCTCGAGCCGCGCGAGATCCCCGACCTGGCCGTCCCGCCGGAACTGGCTGCGGCGGAGGATGGCGGCGAGCCTGTTGCCGATGCGGCAGCGCTGGTCGCGGCGGAACCCGTGACGGGCGATCCTGGGGTCGCCTCGACAGCGCCGCGCGGCACGGCGCGGGCCGACTTCCTGACGAGTTTCTCTGACCTCGCTGAGGAGGGGCGGCCGGCTCCCCAGCCGCCCGCCGCACGCGCCCCCACGACCAGTGCACCGCCCCGCGCGAGTACAAGCGCGAGTGACAATGGTGTGCTCGACATCGCCTATGATCTGGATGCAGGGCCGGGCAGCGACGGTTCGGTCACGATCAGCAAGCGCCTGCGCCGGAACGGGGCCTCGCTGGGCCCGCTCAAACTGCAGGTTGACCGCAATTCCGGGCTTTATGCCTCGCGCGCGGACCTCGCGCGCATGCTGCCCGCGAAGGCCGCGCAGATAGACCGGCTCGATGGCGATTTTCTGTCGCTGTCGCGGCTGCGTCAGGCCGGGGTCAACCTGCGTTACGATGCCGCGCGCGACGAACTGGTGGTGCAGGAATGATGCTGACTACTGATCTCAATACCAAAGTTAAACATGCATGAGACAAAATGCGTCCATAGAGACACAAAGTGGTCTTGCCGTAATCGCCAGATCGTTAGCCCTCGACCCCAATCACGCCCATCACATTGACTCCCAGTATCATTGCCAGCGCGCTGATGCCGATACCAACTACAATGATAATCAAAGCGTATTCAACAACGGAGGCGGTCGCGAAGTCAGTCAGGATAGATTTCAGAAAAGACCTCATAGTGCGCTGCTCCAAGTATCTAACTGCCACCTCTGCATACGGAAAGACGGTTTCTAACAACCAATGGACGGCCCTATGGTTAATAGTCTCATCGTTTCGCCTCTATGGTCAATATGAATTTGATGACAATCAGCGTTCGTTTCTCGCTAGTCTGGTTTGACAACGCAGCCTGATTCTGCCCGTTTCGATCACCCAGTTTGGCATTGTTGATGATGCTTGTTTGTTGGACTCTGGGCGCGACCGACAAGGTGCCGGTCTTCGGAAAAACTATCTTTCCAACGAACACAAGGTCAGCCGTGCCCTAGAAATTCTTTTTAAAACAATTATTTGTGGTTCTTTTTTTTTGCTATTCTGAGAGCAAACTCGCTCCTAGCAGCGTCAACAGCTTCACGTCCACGGCCAGCCCCCGCGTGCGGAATTGCTCGATCGCCGCGGCAATCCCTGCCAGCGGGACACGGTGCACGACGATGTTCTCCTCATCGACTCCGCCGCCTGCGCCAACCAACGTAAGGTCCCGCGCTACCAGCAGCGTGAAGCTTTCCGAGACCATGCCGGGTGAGGAGAAGAACTCGCCGCAATTGCGCCATTCGGCAGCGGCGTAGCCGGTCTCTTCCTCCAGCTCGCGTTTGGCCGTGCCGAGCGGGTCCTCGCCCGGCGCGCTGTCTTCGTCACCGATCAGCCCGGCGGGCAGCTCGATGCAGCGGCAGCCGAGCGGAACGCGATATTGCTCGACCAGGATCACGTGGTCGCCGTCTATGGGCAGGATCACCGCCGCGCGAATACCGCGCGCCCGGCCGACATATTCCCAGCGGCCCCGCCTTCTGGCGGTGATCCACTTGCCCTCCCACATGATTTCCTCGGGGAGTTTCGCGTCGTCTTCGGGAGTGTCGGCCATGGCCTCCGGGCCTAAAGCACGATCAGGCGGTCGGGAAGCTCATTGGTGTCCTCCTCGTCGCGCGGGAAGTGCGCGGCCAGCACCGCACCGACATCGCGCACACCGGCTGCGATCCCCTCGGCCAGCTGGCCCTGTTTGATACCCGCGAGCATATCGGCCATCGCCTCACCCCAAACCTCGGCGGAAACTTTCTCCGCGATAGGCTCGTCGGCGACGATCTCGGCCCGGTGCTCCTTCAGCGAGACATAGATCAGCACGCCGGTGCGGCCATGCGTGCGCCGCTCCGCCCCGACCTTGAAGTGCCGGATCGCGCGCTCGTGGACGCGGAAGGTCTTGAGCGGCGGGGGGATGAGGAAGAACTTGAGCGGGTCCCAAAGCTGGATCGCCCAGACGGCGACGAATTTCACCAGCCCCAGCGTCACTGTGAGGGTGACGATCTGCGCGGTCGTCCATTCATGAGTCCAGCCGCCCAGCAGCCAGTCGACCTTATCGAGGAAGAATTGCGGAAACAGCGCGAAGACGCTCATTGCGGTGAAGCTGGCGGCAATCGCCCACAGCAGGGCGATATCGTCATAACGGTCCGACTTCTCGGCCAGCACGGTGACGATCTCACCCGAGGTGTGCGCCTCGGCTGCGGCCACCGCGTCCGAAACGAGCTGGTGATCGGCTGCTGTTTCTATCGGCATCTCACCATCCCCCCGACGCGCCGCCGCCCCCGAACGAGCCACCGCCGCCGGAGAAGCCTCCGCCGCCGCCGAACCCGCCGCCAAAGCCACCGCCGCCCCAGCTGCTGCCACCCGATGCGCCGCGCGCGATTGCCTTGCCCGCTTCCCACAGCAGGATGTCGCCGACGACCCCGCCAACACCGCTACGATAGCGCCGCCTGCGTCCCCGGCCGAGCATCGGCAGGATGAAGAAGAAGAACAGGAAGGCGAGCCAGATCAGCCCGCCGACCGGGACGCCGCCCTCGCTGGTGCGTGCCTGACTGGCATTGGCGATGGCCCGTTGCTGTTCCTCGGGCGGCAGTTCGATCTGGGTGATGATCGCATCGGCGCCAGCGACGATCCCGCCGGGAAAGTCGCCATCGCGGAAGCGAGGCAGGATCTGTTGCTGGATGATGAGCGCGGACAGGCCGTCGGTCATGATCGGTTCGAGGCCATAGCCGACCTCGATCCGGACCTTGCGCTCGTTCGGGGCGACCAGCAGGATGATCCCGTCATTACGCTCCGCATCGCCCAGCGCCCACTCGCGTCCCAGCTGGTAGCCGTAATCGGCAATATCGTAGCCTTGCAGGCTATCGACCGTCGCGACCACGAATTGCCGCTGGTTGCGCGCCTCGAACTCGTCGAGCCGCTGCGACAGCTGCGCCTCCACATCGTCGGGGATGATCCCCGCCTGATCGACCACAGGCGCGGTCCCGCGCTCAGGGAAGTCCTGCGCGCTTGCGGGCAGCGCAAAAAGCGCCGCCAGCATCGCTAGAAACCGGGCGAAGAGGAGGGCGAGTTGTCGCACGATTGGTATCAGAGCATCTCGCTCAGGTCGGGGGCCTGTTCGGCATCGGGCGTAACCGCCTCGAACGGTTCGATCGGCTCGGCGCCGTGGATGATCTTCGCGCCGATGATGTCGGGGAAGGTGCGGATCGTGGTGTTATACTGGCGCACCGCCTCGTTATAGTCGCGGATCGCGATGTTGATGCGGTTCTCGCTGCCTTCGACCTGGCTCTGCAGCATCTGGTAGTTCACGATCGACTGCAGCTGCGGATAGGCCTCGAAACTGGCGAGCAGGCGACCCAGGCCCTGGCTGAGCTGGCCCTGCGCGGCGGCATATTCCTGCATCTTGCTCGCATCGCCCAGATCGTCGGCGCTGACCTGGATGCTGGTCGCCTTGGCGCGGGCCTCGATCACGTCGGTCAGGATGCCGCGCTCCTGCTCGGACGCGTTGCTGGCAACAGCGGCAAGGTTGGGCAGCGCCTGCGCGCGGCGATCATAGGCGTTCTGCACGTCGGCCCATTTGGCCTTGGCGTTTTCCTCGGCCGTCGGCACCGAATTGATGCCGCAGGCGGCCAGCGAGAGGCTGGCAAAAGCGGCGAGGGCGGCGAAGCGCAGGCGGCGCAAGGTGGCGGTCATCGCGAAAAATCCTCCATTCCCGGTGGGTGTATTGCCAATATAGCACGGCGCGGGCGCGGGACAAGCAATGGGGACGGGAAAATCCGCGCCCTTGCCGGTTGGGGGCCGCTTTGGCACTAATAGGGAAACAGCAGGACGGAGTGCGAGCATGCTCAAGGATTTCAAGGCCTTCATCGCGAAGGGCAATGTCATCGATCTGGCCGTTGCGGTCATCATCGGCGCGGCCTTCGGCGCGATCGTCACCTCGCTGACCGGCGAGATCATCATGCCGATCGTCGGCGCGATCTTTGGCGGGGCGGATTTTTCCAACCACTTCATCCTGCTCAGCACGCCCGAGGGGTACGAAGGTTCGCTGACCGATTACGCGGCTCTGAAAGAGGCTGGCGCGGCGATGATCGGCTATGGCGCTTTCATCACGGCCCTGATCAATTTCGTGATCCTCGCCTTCATCATCTTCATGCTGGTGCGTTACGCCAAGAAGGCGATGGAGGAGTTCGAGGAGAAGGAAGAGGCTGCGCCTGCTGGTCCGTCAGAGACCGACCTGCTGAAACAGATCCTCGAGGAACTGAAGAAGGGCTGATTGTGGCGTCCGTTAGCGCCTGAAGATGTCAGGCGCTGCGCCCGGTACGAGCCCGCTCCCCCTCCCGGCCGCCCGATAGCCTGCCGGTCACCATATCGGGCGGCTGGGAGGGGGAGTGGGCTGGCACCGCAAGGATCGAACGGATGTTCGATCCCCACCCGACAAACAGCTGCTCGCATTACCCAGACACTTTATATTCAGGACATTGCCCCTATATACGCTTTGCCGGTTTCAACCGGAGATGGCGATGAATTGCGGTGTGCAATAGGCACAGCGGACCCGGGGGCAGTACCCGGCGGCTCCACCACAATCCCCTGATCTCAGGGTGTTCTGACGGGGCCGAACCAGGATCGACGTGTGTTGAAAAGCACTGTTTTCGCCCGGGCTGAGTACCCCGTAAAACTGTTCACAACACACAAGTGCCAACGACAACGAAGCACTTGCTCTCGCTGCGTAATTTTAGGGCCTAACGGCCTGACCTTACAAAGTTGTGAGCACGGTTCGGACCGAACCGGGTAACAGAATCGGAAACCGGGGGCCCGGGGGAGCCTAGCAACAGAATCCCCCACTCAACTTCAGACTATGCGCGCAAAGTTGGCCCCCATCGCGGCGGTCCTCTCCCCCGCAAACTAGAAGGCTCGAGCCTAGCAACAGAATCCCCCAACCAAATCCTTCCATATTCGGCTGATCCTGCCTGTTACTTAGGGCGCGGTCTCGCACACCACATGGGTGAAGAAGAACCGCTCGCCATTGGTCCAGTTCCTGCGCGAAAGTACCCGCCCGTAACGGTCGCCCAGTGCCTGTTGGCACAGCTCGGCGGCGCGCTCCTCGTTCTGGGCGAAGTTGTTGTCGAGCCAGCCGGGCAGTTCGGACGGCGTGAAGTGCAGCACGACAACCTGCTTGCCAGCGCTTTCCTTTAGCGCCGCGAGTTCGGCCTCCAGCGAAGCAAGTCGTTCGATCACGGGATCAATCTCGGGGGCCTGAAACGACTGCCCGCGCGGCGGGGGCGGGGTGCGGGTCTGCACTTGCAGCCGGTCCTGGGCCTGCGCGGGATTGGCCATGGCGACCACGGCCAAGGCAAGTGCGCTTGCGAAAAGTTTCATGCTGTTACCCTCCATCCCAAAAACGGGCGGCAAGGTAGCAGTCCCGGCGATGGAAGAGAACGTGTGCCCGCTAGCTGTCGGTATCGTCGCCCGCTTGGGTGGTGGCGGATTTGGCAGCCACCAGCGCTTCCTTCGCCTCACGCTCATAGCGTAGCGCGTCGAGGATCTTCGCGCCCGCGAGGAACACCGCGCCAGTGCAGGCGAGGAACAGCAGCTTGCCGCCCCAGCCGGGATAATCGGTCAGGTAATGCGCGCCGCGCGCCGTCGCGCCCAACGCCAGCGCATAGATGATGATGAACGCCTCTACCCGCGTCTTGATGACGAAGAGCCGTTTCACCTTTTGCAGCATCTGCATGTCCTCATCCGGCGCACCAAATCGTTAACACGGTAGAGAGCAAGACCCATGCCAGTGACGCGTTCGGGCGGCTTCCGGTGGTTAACAGGATGCCGAGTGTAAAGCGCCTCGACGGCTTGTCCAGCGCGTTAACCATGTTCGCCAAGGGCTATCCGCAGATGTCCCCAAACGGGGCTGGATAAGGCGTCAGAGAGGGCCAAGCGCCCGTGCCAGCGCAACAAATTCGGCGATGGAAAGCGTCTCGGCGCGGCGCGCCGGGTCGATCCCGAGTTCCTCCATCGCCGCCAGCGCACCGGGCAAGCCCTTCAGCGACTGGCGCAGCATCTTGCGCCGCTGCCCGAAGGCGGCCTCGGTAATCCGCGAGAGCAGGGCCGCCTGGACCTGCTCCGGCGCGGGGCGGGGCACGACATGGACGACGGCGCTCATCACCTTGGGCGGCGGGGTGAAGGCGCTGCGATGGACCTTCATCGCCAGCTTCGCCTCTGCCCGCCACTGCGCCAGTACCGCGAGCCGTCCGTAGGTGCCCGAGCCCGGTGCGGCGACGATCCGGTCGGCGACCTCGCGCTGGAACATCAGCGTCAGCGAGGTCCATGCGGGCGGCCAGTCCTGCCCGTCCAGCCAGCGGGTGAACAGCGCTGTGCCGACATTGTAGGGCAGGTTGGAGGCAATCGCGAAAGGCTCGCCGCCCATCAGCGCGGCATGGTCGATTTCCAGCGCATCGCCCTCGATCACCCGCAACTGGCCCGGAAAGGCTTCGGCCAGTTCGGCGAGGGCAGGCAGGCATCGGGCATCGCGCTCGATCGCGGTGACCCGCGCCCCGGCACGCAGCAGCGCACGGGTCAGGCCGCCCGGACCCGGCCCGATCTCCAGCACCGGCTGGTCGGTCAGGTCGCCCGGAATGCGCGCGATGCGGCCGAGCAATTGCTCGTCGAGCAGGAAGTTCTGCCCCAGCGCCTTGGACGCGGAGAGGCCGTGTTTCGCGATGACTTCGCGTAAGGGGGGAAGGGATGAAGACAAACGTTTGCCCTGAGCCTGTCGAAGGGCCGCTTTCCCTTCTGGAAACGCGCTAGAGGAAAAGGCAGGGCTTCGACAAGCTCAGCCCGAACGGTTCTGGTTTTCGGAACGCCTACCGGCAATCTCGCCCGCCATCCGCAGCGCCGCGATCATCGCGCCCGGATCGGCAATCCGCTTGCCCGCGATGTCGAAGGCGGTGCCGTGGTCGGGGGAGGTGCGGACAATCGGCAGGCCGAGCGTCACATTGACCCCCTCGTCGAAGTCGAGCGTCTTGAGCGGGATCAGCGCCTGGTCGTGATACATCGCCAGCGCCACGTCATAGTCGGCGCGCTTGTGCGGGGCGAACATCGTGTCGGCCGGGTGCGGGCCGCTGGCGTCGATCCCCTCGGCGCGCAGCTGCGTGATGGCAGGCGCGATCACCTCGCTGTCCTCGCTGCCCATCCGGCCCTCCTCGCCCGCATGCGGGTTGAGCCCGCACAAAGCGAGGTGCGGCGCGGCGATTCCGTAATCCTCCTGCATCGCCATGGCCACGATCCGCGCGCGGCGCACGATCAGGTCGGTGGTGAGCAATTCAGGCACCTCGGCCAGCGACACATGCACGGTCAGCGGCACGGCCTTGAGGCTCGGCCCCGCCAGCATCATCACCGCATCCTCCGCCGCCAGCCCGCAGGCATGGGCGAGAAATTCCGTCTGGCCGGGGAAAGTGAACCCCGCCCGCGCGAGCTGCGCCTTGGCAACGGGAGCGGTCACCACGCCGCCCGCCAGACCCTCGCTTGCCAGATGCACCGCCTCGCCAAGTGAATAGAGCGCCAGCGCTGCGCCCGCCGCATTGGGTTCACCCGGTGTGTAGGGCGCATCCTCCTCGCCGAGCACGGGCAGCGCCTCGGCGAAGGTTGTCAGCGCTTCGGCTGGCGTGGATACTTTCGCAACCGGAACGGACAGGCCGCGCCGCCTTGCGGCCTCGGCCAGCAGCGCGGCTCCGCCCATGACGACAAAGGGCGCCAGCCCCTCGCTCGCGCGCCTTGCCCACGCCTCGGCGATCAGTTCGGGGCCAATGCCCGCCGGATCGCCGATCGAGACGGCCAGCGGCAGGCGCGCGCCCACGGCGTCAGTTATACTCGATCACCGCGTCGCGGCGCAGGTCGCGCAGGTAGCGCTGGGCGCGGCGGTTCACCCGCTCGGTCTCGAGCTGGTTCATCAGCGTGTCGTAATCGGGTGCGTTCTGCGAGGGCGGATCGTCGCGGCCGCACAGGATCAGGACGCGGACGCCCTCTTCCAGCGAGCCGAAGGGCGGGGTGGCCTGCCCGACACTCAGGCCCAGCACGATGTTCTGCAACGCCTCGGGCAGTGCGCGCACCGCGATCTGGTCATTGTCGACCGTGGTCGCGCCGATCGCGGCGGCCTTGGCATCGGCATCGCCGCAGCCATTGATGCCCTGCACGGCGGCCGCAAACGCGTCGGCGCGCGCCTGCGCGGCTTCGGGCGTCGTGCCGGGGGCGAAGTTCAGCGAGATCTGCTTCAGGCTGAGCAGCGCATCACGCGGATCGGCCATGCCGACCTGGCGCCGGTCGATCAGCAGCAGGATCGAATAGCCGCCCGGAATCTCGACCGGGCCGACCAGCTGGCCGGGCAGCATCTGCGCCGCGGCGGTTTCCAGCTGCGGGTTCTGCAATTGCTCCAGCCTGATCCAGCCCAGGTCGCCGCCGACCGCCTTGGTCGAGGCTTCGGAGAACTGCCGTGCATAGGCGACGAAGCTGCCGCCCTGGCGCAATTGCTCGACGATCTGGTTGGCGTTGGCGAGCACCTGCTGCTGGTTGGTGCTGTTGGCCGAGAGGAAAATCTCGCCAATCCGGTATTCAAAGGTGCCGCGCGACTGCTGCAGCTGTTCGAACAGTTCGGTGACCTCGCTCGACGAGACGTTCACAAACGGCTCGACATTGCGGCGCAGCAGGCGGTCCCACGCCAGCTCGCCCTGAATCTGGCGCTTGAGCGAACGCGGCGAGGAGCCGATAGAGGCGAGATATTCGCCCAGCTGCTCGGTCGACATGTTGAGCTGGCCGGCGGCGTAACGCTGATAGGCGCCATCGACCTCGTCCTGTTCCACCGCCATTTCCTGCGCGGCGGCTTCCTGGATCTGGATCGTCTCGTCGATCAGGTTACGCAGCACCTGCAGCCGCAGGCGCTCGAGCTCGTCCGCGGGAAAGTCGACGCCGCGATTGGCGGCGAGGATCAGCGCCATGCGCTGTTCGACATCGGTGCCGGTAACGATCGAGCCGTTGACGCGCGCGGTTGCCCGCCGCTCGTTCGGATTGGCATTACCCATCACCTGGAAATTTTCCGGGATGTTGAAATTGTCATTGCCGGTCGAAACCGCCTGCGCGGCGGCCCGCCCGGTCAGGGCCGGGACCCCGGCGAAGCCTGCGGCAAAGAGTGCCCCGGCCAGCGCATAGAGCCCGAGCTTGCGGCCAGTCCTGCTTCCCGGTGTTGTGTTCGCGATCGCTGTCACGTTGCTTTATCGTCCTGTCGTTGGCGCAGCCAGAAGCGCGCTTGATCCATGCTGCCCGATGGCGGGGCGCGGCTTAACCCAGGATTAGCCCGCTTCGCCAGCCCACCGCAGCGGGAGGGCGGGCCTTAACCGCTTTGTCCCCATCTGCCAATCGCGACGGCCGCGTTTGTGGGAAGCGGGTTGCAGGCCGTCAGGGCCAAATGTCAGATGCCGATGTTGCGGAGCGCGAAGTAGACGCGGAATGAATTGCCGCTGCGCGCATCAGCGACGTCGAAATAATCGCGCCGCCAGGTAAAGCCGAGGTCGAGGCAGTCGTCCGAATAGGCGATGCCGAGCCGCGTCCGCAGCGGCTCGAACCCGTCGGCGGTGTTGGTCGGGTCCTCCTCCGCATCGGTCAGGTTGACCACCGCCGAGCCGAACACCGACCAGTAGCGGGCAAAGGCGATCCGGCCCGCCACGCGCACTTCTTCGCGGTCCTGCAGATCCTCGAAAGTGCGGTCGATATCGCGGTTGAGCCGCAGATAGCCCAGCTCGACATAGGTACGGTCGCTGCCGATCGTCGCGTCGATCTCGTTGCGGCGCACGGCAAGGTTGTCCTTGTCGAGGCGGAAGCGGTGGGTGAACTTCAGGAAGTCGCGGTAACGCAGCTCGGTCCGGCCAACGAAGTCGGAGAACTGTTCGTTCAGGCCGGTTCCGTCGGGGAACAGCGTCTGCTGGTCGGTCAGGCGATAGGATTGCCCGATGGTCGATTCCAGCCGCCAGCCGGGCAAGGTCAGCTGCCAGTCCACGCCATAGGTGACGCGCGCGCCCTCTTCCACACGGTCATGGCCGGGGAAGCGGTTGAGCGCGAACAGATTGCTGTCTTCCAGGTCGATCGCGCGGGCGTCCTCGTTGGGGATGGCGAGGTTGCGAATATTGGGGGTGGCGACCAGCTGCACCCGCGGGGTGAGGATCTGCGTGCCCCCGAACAGCTCGCCGATCAGCGGCCATTTGACGTCCAGCGCGCCGATGGCAATGCCGCGCGTCTGCCAGCCGCTTTCGCCGCGATAGAGTTCGGTCTCGGTCAGCAAATTGCCGGTCGAGTGGTAGACATCGCCGCGCACCAGCCCGGTCAGCGTGATCTCCTGCCCCCATGGCGTCACGCGGCGCAGGTCCCATTGCGCGCGGGCAAAGGCGCGCTGGGTGTCCTGCCCCTCCGCCCGGGTGATCGCCAGCGTATTGGCCTGCAGCTCGACCGCGCCGCCCAGCACCTTGTCTTTCAGGCGGCGGCGATAGTCGATCAGCGGCAGCGCCAGCGGGACGGTATCCTGCTCGGTCTGGACCAGCAGCGCCTGCGTCGCCCAGCCCTGAATGGTGAGGTAGCTCGCCTCGTCGATCCGCTCGACATTGACGGTCGAGCGCAACCGGTCCTCGCGGCTGAGGTCATAGCGGCGCATGAAGGTGCGGTCGCTCGCCACCCGCAGCGAACCTTCGAGGCTCCAGTTCCGGTCGAACTGGAAGCGGCCATTGGCGAACAGATAGCCGCGAATGTCCTCCTGCGTGGTACGCTCGTTCGAACCCAGCTGGATGCGCGTGCCATAGGTCGCGTAGCCGGTCACCTGGAAGGCGCCGTTCTCGTTCAGCTGGCGATACTGGGCGGAGACCATCGGCGCGGTCTCGGTATAGACATAGCCCTTCAGCTTGAGGTCGCGGTTCTCGGCCATGCGCCAGTAATAGGCATCGGAAAACTCGAACCCGTTGGAGGCGGTGATGCCGATTTCCGGGATCAGGAAGCCCGAATCGGCGCTGCTGTCGGCGCGCACGGACAGGCCCGGCATCGGCAGCAGCCGCATCCCGAACAGTTCGAGGAATGCGCCCTTGAAGCGGATGCGCTGGGTCTGCGCGTCATAAGTCACACGCTCGGCGGTGACCCGCCAGCTGGGGTTCTTCGGGCAGCCCTCGGCATCCACGACCGCACAGGAGGAATAGGCGGCCTGCCGCAGCACGATGTCGCCATCCTCGTTACGCTCGGCCTCGTTGGCGGCCATGCGCCCGCCCTCGCGGAAGGCCAGCAGCAGGCCGGTCATCGCCCCGGCCTTGAGTTCGTCGGTCAGTTCGAGATGGTCGGTGAACAGCTGGTTGCCGTTCTCGTCGACGTAACGGATGTTGCCATCGGCGACGATTGCGCCGGTCAGCCGGTTCCATGAGACGGCATCGGCGCGGACCGACTGGTCGCCCGATTCCAGAAACACGTCGCCTGCGGCGCTGACCACATCGGTCTCGTAATTATAGGACAGTTCGTCCGCTTCGAAGGCGATTTCGCGCTCGCCTGCTTCGCTCTGGCCTGCCACGGTACCGCTGGGCGCGGCCTGTTCGTCCTGCGCCCACGCGGTAACCGGGGCCAGCAAAGCCGCGCTGAACAGGCCAAGCGCGCAGGCGAATCTGGCGGTCCAGCGCGGGGTTGGGACCTGCTGCAGGGGCGTCAAGCTTGGGGGCATGGCTTGCCTATCGCACCGCCCGCGCTTAACTGCAACGCCAAGTGTCGCGCCCCAGAATTCATACGGCGCGTGCCCATTCAAGAACCCGCTTTCCCGGAGCCGTAATGCAGATCACCTTCTCCACCAGCAAAGACACCACGACCCGTCTCGTTGCGCGCATCGTCGCCAAGGACAGCTTTCCGGAAGACCTGCCCGCCCATGTGCGTGAGGGCGCCGATGCTGCCCGGTTCGCGGGCAAGGCGGGGCAGGTGTTCGAGACCTGGTACGAGGAAGGCGTCCGGCTGGTGCGGCTGGCGCTGGCGGGCTGCGGCAATGGCAATGGCGAGGCGCTGGCCGGCCATGCCGGGGCCGAGCGTGCCGGGGCTGCGCTGGCGGCGAAGTACCTGACTTCGGGCGAGACCGCGCTGGCGCTCGACCTGTCGGGCAGCGGGCTGACGAGCGAGCAGGCCGCCGGTGCGCTGGTCGGGCTGTCGCTGCGCTCGTGGCGCTGGGACGCCTATCGCACCAAGCTGAAGGATGAGCAGAAGCGCAGCCTCGACATCGTTATCGTGATCGATGCGCCCGACGGCACCGAAGAGGCGTGGGAGGTCGAGCAGGCGGTGGTGAAGGGCGTGGAATTCACCCGCGAACTGGTCACCGAACCGGCCAATATCCTCTATCCCGAAAGCTTCGTCGCGCGGGCGAAGGAGCGCTTTGCAGGCACCGGCGTCGAGATCGCCGTGCTCGACGAGGACGAGATGCGCGCGCTCGGCATGGGTGCTTTGCTCGGCGTCAGCCAGGGCTCGGTCCGCAAGCCGCAATTGCTGGTGATGAAGTGGCTCGGCGGCAAACCGGGCGACAAGCCTGCGGTGTTCGTCGGCAAGGGCGTCACCTTCGACACTGGGGGCATTTCGCTCAAGCCGCCTGCGGGCATGGAAGACATGAAGTGGGACATGGGCGGCGCAGGCGCGGTCACCGGCACGATGCTGGCGCTGGCAGGACGCAAGGCGAAGGCTAATGTCATCGGCGTGTGCGGGCTGGTCGAGAACATGCCCGACGGCAATGCCCAGCGCCCCGGCGACGTGGTCACCAGCATGAGCGGCCAGACGATCGAGGTCATCAACACCGATGCGGAAGGGCGGCTGGTGCTGTGCGACGCGATGACGTGGGCGCAGAAGGAATTCGCGCCCGACGTCATGGTCGAGCTGTCGACGCTGACCGGCGCGATCCTCATCTCGCTCGGCAGCGAGCATGGCGGCGCCTTCTCGAACAGCGACACGTTGGCCGAGCAACTGATCGCGGCGGGCAAGGATAGCGGCGACAAATTGTGGCGCTTCCCGCTCTCGCCCGCTTACGACAAGATGCTCGATTCCCCGATTGCCGACATGAAGAATGTGGGGCCGCGCTATGCCGGGTCGATTACCGCGGCGCAGTTCCTCCAGCGCTTCGTGAACGAGGGCGTGGACTGGGCGCATCTCGACATTGCCGGGATGGTCTGGGCCGACAAACCGGGAGCGACCTGGGACAAGGGCGCGACCGGCTTCGGGGTGCGGTTGCTCGACCGCTACGTGCGCGAAACGCGCGAGAGTTAAGGAACGTCGACCTCAAGTAGCGGAGCGGTAGGTGGACAATCCCGCCTCAAGTAGCGGAGCGGTAGGCGGACAAGAATGCGCGTGGACTTCTACCAGCTTGCCGGGCTCGATCCGGCCAGGGCCACCGCGCAACTGGCGGGCAAGGCTGTGGGGGCCGGTCTGCGCGTACTGGTGGTCGACGAGGATGCGGAGCGGCGGCAGGCCGGGTCGCGCGCGCTGTGGGAGCAATCGCCCGAAGGCTTTCTCGCCAACGGGATCGCGGGCGGCGCGCATGATGCCCGCCAGCCGATACTGCTGGCGGCGGACCCGGCGCCCGCCAATGGGGCCAGCGTGCTGATCCTCGCCGACGGGCACTGGCGCGACCCGCCTGCAGCCTATGAACGGGTCATGTTGCTGTTCGACGAGGACAGCCTCGCTGGGGCGCGGGCCGCCTGGCGTCAGCTGGGCGAGCAGGACGGCGCCGACCGGCGCTTCTGGAAACAGGACGAGCGCGGGCGCTGGGTCGAGGGGCCCTGAAGGGTTACTTCCACCAGCGTCTTGCCGTTGTCCGATTCGGCGGCTAGGGCGCGCGCCAACTCAACTTCCGACAAAAATCCAAGGACAAGACCATGGCGGTTACCCGCACCTTTTCGATCATCAAGCCCGACGCCACCCGCCGCAACCTGACCGGCGCGGTCACCAAGATGCTGGAGGAAGCGGGCCTGCGCGTCGTCGCGTCGAAGCGCATCCAGATGATCCGCGCACAGGCCGAGGGCTTCTATGCGGTGCACAAGGAACGCCCCTTCTACGGTGAGCTGTGCGACTTCATGACCAGCGGCCCGGTCGTGGTGCAGGTGCTCGAAGGCGAGGATGCGGTGAAGCGCAACCGCGACATCATGGGCGCGACCAACCCCGCCGATGCAGCCGAGGGCACCATCCGCAAGACCTATGCCGAATCGATCGAGGCCAACTCGGTCCACGGTTCGGACAGCGAAGAGAATGCCGCGATCGAGATCGCCTTCTTCTTCCAGCCCGAAGAAATCGTCGGCTGACGATCTGCCGCTCGGCCATCCTTCCGCTCAGAAGGCGTCGGCGGCATCCTGCAATCTGGTGAGGCGGGCTGGCGCAACACTGCGCCAGCTGCGCGCCAGCCATTGCCGCACATGCTCCCAGTCGAGACCGGGCCGGTTGAGGATCAGCCCGACCCAGCCGCTCGCGCCGTAATAATCGGGGCGGAAATAGGCGGCGGGATCGCGCTCGATCAGCGCCGCCATCTCGTCCGGCCCGTCGGTCTTCACCAGCAGCGCGATGTGCTGGCTGCCATGGTGCCGGTCGGCGAAATGGGCGAAGAACTTGCCGCTCTTGCCGCCGGTGCGGAAACCGGGTGACCCGTGACTGTCGCGGGCCTCGGCCTCGGGCAGGGCAAGCGCCAGTTCGCGCACTTGCTCGTACAGCCAGTCAGCGCGATAGGGGCGGGCGACGTAATCGGCGAGGCACCGGGGATAGAGCTGGTATTCGGCCAGCCGCACCCGGTCGCCGAGTTCGTCAGGGGTATCGCCGGGCAGGATCGCCACCGGCAGCTGGCCCAGCAGCGGCCCGTCATCCAGCTCGGCGGTCACGAGGTGCACGGAACAGCCGCCATGACTGTCACCCGCCGCGATGGCGCGGGCATGGGTGTCGAGCCCTTTGTACTTGGGCAACAGTGAGGGATGCGTGTTGAGCATCCGGCCCGTCCACTGGGCAACGAAGTCCCCGGTCAGGATCCGCATATAGCCGCATAGCGCGACATATTCGGCCCCGCTGTCCAGCAGCGCGGCCTGCATGATCTCTTCATGCGCTTCGCGTGCCATCCCGCGATGGGGGTGAGCGAAGGTGGCGATGCCCTCTGCCCGCGCGATTTCCAGCCCCGGCGCGTCGGGGATATTGCTGGCAACCAGCACGATTTCGTACGGGGCGTCGGGCAGGCGCGAGGCATGCAGCAGCGCGGTCATGGTCGTGCCTTTGCCCGAGAGCATGACGGCGACTTTTGCCTTGTGCGGCCCCGATCCGGCGCTGCCCTCAGGCATGGTGCGTTGCTTGCCAGTCCTCGCGCGCGGCCCATTCGCCCGCGCTGCCGGTGACCGTGCAGCCGCGCTGGCCGGTCACGATCTCGCCGATCATGTGGACCTCTTCGCCCGCCTGCTGGAGCGCGCCCGATACCTTGGCGGCATTGTCGGGCGTCACCGCCAGCACCATGCCGATGCCGCAATTGAAGGTGCGCGCCATCTCTGCCGGTTCGATCTGCCCCTGCGCCTGCAGGAAGCCCATCAGCGGCGACTGCGCCCAGTTGTCGGCATGGACCATGACATGCGCGCCTTCGGGCAGAACGCGCGGAATATTCTCCAGCAGGCCGCCGCCGGTAATATGCGCCAGCGCGTCGATCAGCCCGGCGCGGATCAGCGGCAGCAGGCGCTTCACATAAATTCGCGTGGGCGCCATCAGCGCGTCGATCAGCAGTGTGTCGATATCGAACGGGGCGGGGCGGTCGAGCTTCCAGCCCTTGTCCGCTGCCAGCCGCCGGACGAGCGAGAAGCCGTTCGAATGGACGCCCGAACTCGCCAGGCCGAGCAGCACGTGGCCCGGCGCGACCTTGCCGCCGGTCAGCTCTTCGCCGCGTTCGACCGCGCCGACGCAAAACCCGGCCAGATCGTAATCGCCTGCCGCATACATGCCTGGCATTTCTGCGGTCTCGCCGCCGATCAGCGCGCAGCCCGCTTCCTTGCAGCCCTCGGCAATGCCCGCGATCACCCGCTCGGCGACGCCATTGTCGAGCTTGCCGGTGGCGAAATAGTCGAGGAAGAACAGCGGCTCTGCACCCTGCACGATCAGGTCGTTGACGCACATCGCGACGAGGTCGATGCCGACCGTGTCGTGCCGACCGCTATCGATCGCGAGTTTCAGCTTGGTCCCGACGCCGTCATTCGCGGCGACCAGCAGCGGATCGGAATAGCCGGCCGCGCGCGGATCGAAGAAGCCGCCAAAGCCGCCAATCTCGCCATTCGCACCGGGGCGACGCGTGGCCTTGACCAGCGGGCCGATCGCCTTGACCAGCGCGTTGCCGGCCTCGATCGAGACCCCGGCCTGTTCGTATGTGTAGCTATCTTCTGCCATCGTGCGCTGCTGTTAGAGCTTCTTTCAGTTATCGGCGCCAGCCCTCTCCCTCGCCCAACCACCCGATCATGTCGAAAGCTATCGGGTGGCTGGGCGGGGGAGAGGGCTGGAACCGCCACGATGAAACGCATCAGCGATGCGTTTCATGCAGGGCTCTTAGACTTTCCAGCTTGGATTTCCACTCGCCATTGGGCAAAAGGCCAGCGATTTCCCCGATGCCGAACGCCCCCGCTCTTTCTTTCAGGCACTTGCGCGCCTCCCCCGCCGCCCCCGCGCTGGCCGTGGTGTTGTTGCTGGCGCTTGCACTCGGCGCGGCGCTCTGGGCACAGGTCTCCGGCGAGCGCGGCATCGCCCCGGTTGCCAGCAGCACCGATATCGCCGTCAGAGGGATCGAGGTCGATGTGCGCGGCGACGATGCCGAGGATGCGCGGCTGAAAGGCTGGGCCGAGGCGCGGCGGCTGGCGTGGGAGAAGATCGGCGGACCCGACATTCCCGATTCGCGGTTGCAGGGGCTCGTGTCCTCCATCGTCATCGAGCACGAGCAACTCGGCCCCCGGCGCTATATCGGGCGGCTGGGCGTCATTTTCGACCGCCAGCGGGCCGGCGGCTTGCTCGGCACCGGGGGGCAGGGCCGCCGTTCGGCACCGATGCTGACCCTGCCGGTGCTCAAGACCGGCGGCACGGCAACCATGTTCGAGGTCCGCAACGAATGGCAGCGGGCCTGGGCCGAGTACCAGTTCGGTTCGAGCGGCGTCGACTATGTGCGCCCGACCGGCTCGGGCGGCGATTCGCTGCTGCTGACCTATGGCCAGACCTCGCGCCGCAGCCGCGCCTGGTGGAGCACCATCCTCGACGAGTTCAGCGCCGCCGATGTGGTTGTGCCGATTGCCGACTTGCGCTGGGAATGGCCGGGCGGCCCGGTTGTGGGGACCTTCACCGCGCGCCACGGCCCCGACAACCTCTATCTCGACAGCTTCACGATGCGGGCCGAGAATACGGAAGAACTGCCCGAAATGCTGACCCGCGCGGTCGCCCGCTTTGACGAGATCTACAATACGGCGCTGGCGAGCGGCAAGCTGCGGCCCGACCCGACGCTGACGCTCGACGACGTCGAACTGAGCCCGGAAATCCGCGCCCTGATCGAGGCGGCGCAGGCCGCCGAGGCCGCAGCGGCTGCCGCTGCCGAGGGGCTGGACCCGCTCGACCCGGCCGGGATTGGCACGACCCCGGTGCCCACCGCCACGGTCGCTCCGCCAGTGCAGCCAGGCACCTCGGTCACGCTTTCGGTGCAGGTCGCAACGCCCGATGCGCGCGCCTTCGACGGGGCGCTGACGGGGGTGCGCGGTATTGCCGGGACCAGTGGCGTCGCCGTGACCAGCACCGCGATCGGCGGCACCTCGGTGTTGCGCCTGACCTATGCCGGCAGCCAGTCCGAACTCGCCGCCGCATTGCGCGCGCAGGGCTGGCAGGTGACCGAGGGCAGCAACGCGCTCGCCATCAGCCGTTAGCGCTGGAGAGGCGTCGGTGGCCCGCTCCCAGATTGTCCTGCCGCTTCCGCCAGCGAGCGAGGAACCGGCGCGCCTCGTTGTCGGCAATGCCAATCGCGCCGCCGTGGAGGTGCTGGCGAACCCCGACAGCTGGCCCTATCGCACCGCCATCCTCACCGGGCCGCCGCGTTCGGGCAAATCGTTGCTGGCGCGCTATTTCGTGCGCTCGGGCAAGGGCGGGGCGGTCGACGACGCGCAGGACCTGCCCGAAGCCGACCTGTTCCACCGCTGGAACCGCGCGCAGGAGGCGGGCGAGGCGCTGCTGATTATCGGCGGGCAGCCGCCGTGGGAGATTGCCCTGCCGGACCTGCGCTCGCGCATGGGGGCGGCCCTGCAGCTCGAAATCGGCATTCCCGATGACGAGATGGCCGCCGACCTGCTCGAATCGCTGGCCGTGCAGCGCGGGCTGGCCCTGCCGGTCGAGGCCGCCCAGTACCTCATCCCGCGCGCCGGGCGCGGCTTTGCCGAGATCGAGGCGCTGGTAGCGATGATTGACCGGCTCAGTATGGAGCGCAAGGTGCCGCCCACGATGGGCATCTGGCGCGCGGCGCTGGAGGCGGTCGTGGGGCCGGACGAACCGCGCCTCATCTGACCCGTGAGCCATAAACGGCGCTTGATTATTGGTTCTTTGCCAATTGATCCTATATGATCGCTACCGGTCAGTAATTCGGCCTGTGTTTTGATGAAGCTTCAGGGAAGGGCGCACATGATGGGAAAGCTCATCGCCTATCTCGATTCGGTGCGGGCCCGCGACCCCGCGCCGCGCTCGCGCTGGGAAATCCTGCTCTATCCGGGCGTGCTTGCGCTCGGCATGCATCGCATCGCCCACTGGCTGTTCGATGCGGAGCTGTTTTTCGTCGCCCGCATGGTCAACCACATCGCGCGCTTTCTGACTGCGATCGACATCCATCCCGGTGCCAGGATCGGGCGGAACCTGTTTATCGATCATGGCTTTACCGTCATTGGCGAGACCGCCGAGATCGGCGATGACGTGACCATCTACCAATGCGTGACGCTGGGCGGCAGCAACCCGACCAATGGCGTCGGCGGCAAGCGCCACCCGACCCTGTGCGACGGGGTCATCATCGGCTCGGGCGCGCAGATCATCGGCCCGATCACCGTGGGCGAACGGGCCCGCGTGGGCGCGAATGCCGTCGTTACCGACGATGTGCCCGAAGGCGCGACCATGATCGGGCTGAAGGCGCGCTCCACCCTCGTCTCCGCCGAGACCTGGCTGTGCGAGTTCATTCCCTATGGCACGCCGTGCAAGGAACCGTGCGAACCTGCCGCCGATGGCGACCGCGTCGCCGCGCTGGAGGCGGAACTGGCCACCATGCGCGCCGAGCTGGCGGACTTGCGGAGCGCGCTGGCCGATCCGGCACGCAAGAGCGGGACTGAACGCTGATGCGCGTGGGCGCAGGCGGCCCCAATATCCTTGCCTTTCCCGGTTCGCGCCCGCCCGCGCAGGTCGGCTTCGAACGCGCCGAACTGGCCCGTATCCTCGACCTTTATGGCCGCATGGTCGCCGCCGGCGAGTGGCGCGATTATGCGATGCAGTTCGGCAAGGACTGCGCCAGTTTCGCCGCCTTCCGCCGCACCGCCGAGGTGCCGCAGATGCGGATCGAGAAGCGCCCCGCGCTGCACCAGCGACAGGGCATGTGGGCGCTGTTCGGCGAACAGGGGCAGGTGCTGAAGCGCGGGCACGAACTGGCCGGGGTGCTGGCCCCGATCGAGCGGCGGCTGGTCAAACTCGTTTGAGCTTTATCGTTGCTCCACTGACGTGGAAACGGTGCCAGCCCGCGCCCCCACCCGACCTCCCAAATCATACCCGTCGGGAGGTTGGGCGGGGGTGCGGGCCGGAGCCGCAAATGTTTCAGTGCAACTGAAACAGAATCTAACCGATCCTTTCCAGTGTCGGGATCAGCTCGTCATAATGGTCGATCATGGCGTCGCAATCGAGCTCGCTGAGCGGGATATCGCTGTAGCCGAAGCTGACCGCCACGACGCTCGCCTCGGCCGCCCGCGCCGCTGAGGTGTCGTAGTTCGAATCGCCGATCATCGCGAAGCGCCCGCCGCCGCAATCGCGCGCCGCCGCCAGTAGCATGTCGGGCTTGGGCTTGGCCCGTTCGATCCCCAGCGTGTCGGCGCCGTAGACCGTCTTGAACAGACGGCTCATGCCGAGCGTGTCGAGCAGGCTGCGCGATGGCCCCTCGTTCTTGTTGGTGCACACTGCCAGCGTGCACCCGCGCTCGATCAGCGCCTCCAGCGCCGCCACGCAGCCGGCGAAAGGCAGCGTATTGTCGGCAATATGCGCCCAGTAATGGTCGAGCAGCGCGGCCTTCAGGATATCGAACCGCGCCTCGTCGACCATGCCGCCCTGCGCCTCCAGCGCGCGCTTGAGCATCCGCACCGCGCCGCCGCCGATCTTTTGCCGCAGTTCGGCAGCGGGCATGGGCGCGCGGCCTTCCAGCTCCAGCGCATGGTTGACCGCATTGGCGAGGTCGTAATGCGATTCGACCAGCGTTCCGTCGAGGTCGAACAGGACGATATCATAGGGAAATTTGCTCATCGCGGCTTCCTGTGGCGCAGGCCGGTGGAAACCGCAAAGGTTTGATGGCATTGCACCTCATATGACCTCTGAAACCGCCGCCCTGTCTCGCCCGCTCGCCGCCATCATCCTTGCCGCGGGCAAGGGGACGCGGATGAAGAGCGCCCGCCACAAGGTGCTGCACGAAATTGCCGGAAGGGCGATGATCGAGCATCTGCTGGGCGAGGTTGAGGCGCTGGGCGCGGCGCAGCTCGTCGCCGTCGTGGGCGAATATGGCGAGCAATTGCGTGAGGCTTTGGGCGACCGCGTGGCCTATGCCGAACAGGCCGAGCAGCTGGGCACCGGCCACGCCGTGCAGCAGGCCGCCGCCGCGCTGGCCGGGTTCGAGGGCGATGTGCTGGTCCTTTACGGCGACGTGCCCTTCGTCACCGGCGCAACGATGCGGCGTATGGTCGCGCGGCTGCACGAGGCAGATAGTCCCGCCAGTGTCGTGCTCGGCTTCGAGCCTGCCGACCCGCTGCGCTATGGCCGGGTGATCGCTGACGAGGCGGGCGTGATCGCGAAAATGGTCGAGTACAAGGATGCGACCGAGGCGGAACGCGCCTGCACCCTGTGCAATTCGGGCCTGATCGCCGCCGATGCGAAAGCGCTGTTCGCGCTGCTGGAGCAGGTCGGGCACGACAATGCCCAGGGCGAATACTACCTGCCCGATGTCGTTAACATCGCTGCCGCGCAGGGCCGTCCGAGCGCGGTCGTCACCTGCGAACGCGCGGACGAGGTCGCCGGGATCAACAGCCGCGCCGAACTCGCCGCCGCCGAGGCGCAATGGCAGGCGCTGAAACGCAAGGAAGCGATGGCCGCTGGCGTCACCTTGCGCGTGCCCGAAACGGTCTTCTTCAGCTGGGATACGCAGATTGCCGAGGACGTGGTGGTCGAGGCCAACGTGGTCTTCGGCCCCGGCGTCAGCATCGCCAGCGGCGCGCATGTGAAGGCCTTCTGCCATATCGAGGGCGCGAGTATCGGCGCGGGCGTCGAGGTCGGGCCCTTCGCCCGGCTGCGCCCCGGCACCGTGCTGGAAGCGGGCAGCAAGGTTGGCAATTTCGTCGAGATCAAGAATGCGGTGATGGGCGAGGGGGCCAAGGCCAACCACCTCACCTATCTGGGCGATGCCAGCGTGGGCGAGGGTGCCAATATCGGCGCGGGCACGATCACCTGCAATTATGACGGCTATTTCAAGCACCAGACCAATATCGGTCCGCGCGCCTTTATTGGCTCGAACAGCGCGCTGATCGCGCCCATTAACATCGGCGCGGACGCGATCGTTGCGGCGGGCAGTGCGGTCAGCCGCGATGTCGCCGATGGCGAACTGCGGATGGTGCGTGCCGAACAGCTGGTCAAACCCGGCTGGGCGGATCGCTTCCATGACGCCATGCGGCGCAAGAAGAAGGCCGGCAAGAAGTGATCTTGGGCGATGTCCGGACTTTCAAATCAGATGGCAGGTTGATGCGCTAATGTGCGGAATTATCGGTATTGTTGGCGAACGTGACGTCGCGGCACGGCTGCTCGACGGGCTGCGCCGGATGGAATATCGCGGCTATGACAGCGCCGGGCTGTGTACGATCAACGAGGGCGAATTGCTGCGCCGCCGGGCCGAGGGCAAGCTGAAGAACCTGGTCGAGGAACTGGCGCGCAATCCCGCCGCCGGGGTGACCGGCATCGCGCATACGCGCTGGGCCACCCATGGCGCGCCGACCGAGCGCAACGCCCACCCCCACGCGACCCCGCATGTGGCGCTGGTTCACAACGGAATTATCGAGAATTTCAAGGAGTTGCGCGACGAACTTGTCGCCGATAGCCGGGTCTTCGAAAGCGAGACCGATACCGAAACGATGGTCCACCTGCTCAGTCGCGAGATCGAGGCGGGCCTCTCGCCCGCCGACGCGGTGCAGCAGGTGCTGCCGCGCCTGCGCGGAGCCTTCGCGCTCGCGATCGCGTTTCGTGACTATCCCGACATGCTGATCGGCGCGCGGCTCGGCTCGCCGCTGGTGGTGGGCTATGGCGAGGGTGAGACCTTCCTCGGCTCCGACGCGCTGGCGCTGGCCCCGCTGACCCAGCAGATCACCTATCTCGAAGAGGGCGACTGGGTCACGATCACGCGCGAGGAGGCGGTGATCCGCGACGCCTCTGGCGCGATTGTCGAGCGGGCCGTGCAGACTTCGGGCGCGTCCCCCTCGGCGATCGAGAAGGGCAATTTCCACCACTTCATGCAGAAGGAGATCTTCGAGCAGCCCACGGTCGTCGCCCAGACGCTGCGCTCCTATTTGCGCCCCGTGGAACAGCGGGTGGCGCTGCCGCAGATGGATTTCGACATCGGCGCGGTCGAACGCGTCACCATCGTCGCCTGCGGCACCTCCTACTACGCCGGGATGGTCGGCAAATACTGGTTCGAGCAATTCGCGCGCGTTCCTGTCGACATCGATTTCGCCAGCGAGTTCCGTTACCGCGAGCCGATCCTGCCGGACGGGGGCCTCGCGCTCTTTATTTCGCAAAGCGGCGAGACGGCGGACACGCTGGCGGCATTACGCCACTGCAAGGCGCAGGGGCAGGTCATCGCCTCGGTCGTCAACGTGCCGACCAGCTCGATGGCGCGCGAATCCGACCTGCTGCTGCCGACCCATGCCGGGCCCGAGATCGGCGTCGCCTCGACCAAGGCCTTCACCTGCCAGCTGGCGGTGCTGGCCGCGCTGGCCGCGCATTTCGCGGTCCGCAAGGGCCACATGACGCGCGAGGAAGAGGCCGGGGTTGTCGCCCATTTGCTCGAAACGCCCGCCAGCCTCAACGCCGCGCTCGACCATGACGGCGAGATTGCCGAGATGGCGCACCTCGTCGCCCCGGCGCGCGACGTGCTGTATCTGGGGCGCGGGCAGGACTTCCCGCTGGCGCTCGAAGGGGCGCTGAAGCTCAAGGAAATCAGCTATATCCATGCCGAAGGTTACGCGGCGGGTGAAATGAAGCACGGGCCCATCGCGCTGATCGACGATGCCGTGCCGGTGATCGTGCTCGCGCCCTCTGGCCCGCTGTTCGAGAAGACCGTTTCCAACATGCACGAGGTGCAGGCGCGCGGCGGCAAGATCGTGCTGATCTCCGATGCGGAAGGCATCAGGCAGGCTGGCGAGGGCTGCATCGCCACCATCGAGATGCCGCGCGTGCACCCGCTGATCGCGCCGCTGGTCTATGCCGTGCCGGTGCAGTTGCTCGCCTATCACGTGGCCTGCGTGAAGGGCACCGATGTCGACCAGCCGCGCAACCTCGCCAAGTCGGTGACGGTCGAATAGCACCCAGGCGGGCCTGAAGCGCACCCAACCGGGTTCGAACATGCCAAAAAAAGGGCTTTGCGCGCAGGGGTTGCTTTACCGCCTCCTAACGATTGCGGCGCTACGACGGCAGCGTGATAGAGAGCGCTTCCAGCCTGCCCACTCTGCCGCTGCGGCTTAGCCTGGCGGAGATTATCGGCCTGAAAGACCCTGCCGAGGGGGACTGGTCACGCCTGCGCGCCCTGCAATACCGTGACCTGCATGGCGTGTCCGTGGTGCGCGCGATGGCCCACGCCATCGCCGCCATGGTGGTGATTGGCCTGTTCAGCGGCGATGTTGCGGACACGCTACTGTGGCTGTGGGGCATCGCGCTCAGCATGGCGCTGGTCTATGCGCTGCGGGTCGATGCGGGGCTGGTCGATATCGACCGCCGGGCAATGACGCGCAGCGAGTTTTTTCGCCATGCGACCTCTACCGCCGTGGTCTCGACGCTGTGGTCGACGCCGCTACTGGTCTTTGCCCCCGCCGGGTCGCTGGCCGACCATTACGCGTTGTGGACGCTGACCGCGATGCTGATCGTCGGCTCGGCGGCACTGATGGCCTCGGCTCCGCTCAACACGCTGATCTTCGCCACGATTGCCGGGATTGCTGCCTGTGTGTCTTTCCTCGTCGTGGGCGATATCGGCTTTGCGGTCGCCACGCTGGTCTTCGCGGTCCTGATCATCGCTGGCGGGTTGCAGAGCGCTCGCACCTATCTCGCCGCGCAGATCGCTCAGGCGGGCGTCGTGGAAAAGGACGAGGTCGTTTCGCTGCTGCTGCGCGAGTTCGAGGAGAACGAGGCCGACTGGCTGTGGCAGGTCGATACCAAGCGCTGCATCCGCGCGGTCAGCCCGCGCTTTGCCTATGCGCTGGGCATGGACCCCAAACAGATCGAGGGCCAGAGCCTGGTACGCCTGATCGCCGGGGCGAACTGGGAGCAGGGCGAGTTCGAAGGCAGCCTGCACGAACTGGCCGACCACCTGAAAGCGCGGCAGAGCTTCTCTAACCTGCTGGTCCGCGTCGACCTCGCCGACGGGCGCCGCTGGTGGGAGCTGTCGGGCACGCCGATGCATGACGAGGTCGGCAAGTTCACCGGCTTCCGCGGGGTCGGCTCGGACGTCACCGAGCAACGTGAATCCAGTGAGAAGATCGCTTACCTCGCCCGCTACGACACGCTGACGGGCTTGCCCAACCGCCTGATGCTGACCGAGGCGCTGGGCGAGGCGCTGCGCTATGCCGAGCAGTGGAAATCGCGCTGCGCCTTCCTGATGATCGACCTCGACCGCTTCAAGGCGGTCAACGATTCGCTCGGCCACCAGGTCGGCGACCAGCTGCTGGCGCAGGTTTCCGACCGGCTGCGTTCGGTCATGGCCAAGGGCGAGCAGTGCGGGCGGCTGGGCGGCGACGAGTTCGCCGTCGTGATCCGCGATGCGGCGATCAAGGGCCGGGTCGCCACTCTGGCCGAAGACATCATCGCGTCCCTCTCCGCGCCCTACCGCGTCGCCGACAAGACGCTCTATATCGGTGCCAGCGTCGGCTCGGCGGTCGGGCCGCGTGACGGCGATACGGTCGAGATGCTGATGCGGAATGCCGACCTCGCGCTTTATCGCGCCAAGGAGGATGGCCGCGGCGTCCACTGCGGCTATCTGCCCTCGCTCCATGCCGATGCCGAGGAGCGGCGCTCGCTGGAGACGGCGCTGCGCCATGCGCTGCAGAACAACGAGCTGGAACTGCATTACCAGCCGGTGGTCGACGCCAACACCGAACAGGTGGTCAGTTTCGAGGCGCTGATGCGCTGGAACAGCAAGGAGCATGGCTTCGTCAGCCCCGGCAAGTTCATTCCGCTGGCCGAGGATACACGCCTGATTGTGCCCATCGGCGCCTGGGCGCTGCGCCAGGCTTGTGCCGAGGCAGCGCGCTGGCCCGGCCATGTGAAGGTGGCGGTAAACGTCTCGGGCGAGCAATTGTCCGAACCCGGCTTTTCCGAAAGCGTGGTCCGCGCGCTGGCGCATACCGGCCTGCCCGCGCACCGGCTGGAGATCGAGGTCACCGAAAGCGTGTTCCTGAAGGACGGGCGCATTGCCCGCCAGGTGCTGGAGGAGATCAAGGCGCTCGGCTGCTCGATCGCGCTCGACGATTTTGGCACCGGCTATTCCTCGCTGGGCTATCTCCGCACGCTGCGCTTCTCGACCATCAAGGTCGATCGCAGCTTCGTGCAGGGCGCGGCGCAGGACAGCCCCGAGAGCCTGGCGATTATCCGCGCCGTCGTGGCCATGGCGCAGAGCCTCGACATGTCCACCACGGCGGAAGGCGTCGAGGACGCGACCGAGGCGGCGATGGTGCGCGACATGGGCTGCACCAAGATCCAGGGTTATTACTACGGGCGGCCGATGCCCGTGGCCGAGGCCCGCGCGCTGGTCCATCGCAAGGCCCGCGCGGCCTAGTTTGTTTCCTCAAGCGCCGACGGCGGCATCCGCCCCGCCTTGGCTTTCCTCGCCGCTATTCCCTCCGCTGGCGCTGCGGGGCGGCTGCGGGCGGGCGTTCGCCCTATGGCTGCCGCGACCTGATTGTCGTGCGACGGTCCACCCGGCCCCGGTCATTCGCCGAACCCCTCAGCTCAACGCCGCGATCAGGGCGCTGGCAGATGCGGTGTCGAAATATTCGCGCATTTCGGTGATCTTGCCGTCTGCCACCTCGCCGACCACGCAGGCGGCGATAGTGAATTCCGTCCCGTCGAGCATCGTGCCTTTGACATTGTGCTCCTCGACGAAGCCGGTTGGCGTCGCGGCGCGGATCTCGTCGTAATAGGCCATTTCCTTCACCACCGCGCCGACCGCATTGTTGAAGCCGAGCATGGTCTCAAGGTCGAGGACCGGGCCGTTGTTCTGCGACAGGCGCAGGTCCGGCGAGCACAGGCTCCTCACAGCCGCGTCGTCATGCGCGGACAGGGCGGCGAACAGGGCTTTGGCTATTGCGACATTGTCCATGGCTGGTCTTCTCCCAAACTGGTCCGAAATTGCGTTTCGTTCGCCGGGACGATGCGGCCTGTGCCCGGTGGAAGCAAGCGCCCCGGCGTAAAAAGGACTCACGTCAAAAAGATTCACGCCCAAAAGAAAATCTCCGGCCGGGCAGGGCACCCGACCGGAGACCAGATAGTGTCAGACCGACTTGCGGCAGCGGGGGCCGCCGCAGCCTTCCGTCAGTGCCTTACAGCGTGCCTTCGGCCAGAACCTCTTCCGGCAGGCCGAGCGTCTTGGCGAAGCGCGCTGCGGCTTCCTTGTTGGACTTGAACGATTCGAAGGTCGGCTGCGGCTTGTGCGTCAGCTTGCGGTCTTCCTTGTTGAACGGCCGGGTCTGCACCGCGAACTCCAGCACCAGGCCATCGGGATCGTGGAAGTAGACCGAGTTGCAGAAGTCATGATCGATGACCTGCGTCGCGTCGACGCCCTTGCTGATCAGCTCGTCATACTTCGCTTCGAGTTCTTCAACCGACTCGAGCATGAAGCTGAAGTGATAGGTGGCCGGCATCAGGCCGACGAGCTTGCTCTGGTCGCATTCCCACTCTTCGGGCGCGCCCAGCGCCGGGGTCGGCGCCATGAACGAAATGCAGGTGCCATCGCCCGTGTCGAAGAACACGTGCTTCATCAGCACCGTGCCGTCGGGGGCCTCGATGATGTCCTGCCAGGCGATCTCGAAGCCCAGGATATTGGTGTAGAAATCGATGCAACGATCATAATTATGCGTTGCGAGTCCGATGTGGTGAAATCCGCGCCTCATAGCTCACTCCTTCTCAAAAAAATCCGGCGGCTACCGCGCTTCGGGCATTTGCCACCGCCGTTCAGGCTGTAGGACAAAATAGAGCATATCTGCGGTATATCAAGCTTATCAATTTCCGGCGCATGGCCTCACGCGGCGGCGTGGCCGATCCCTCGGCGGCCCGTCCGCCAGCTCACTTCGGAACATTTTTTCGCGATGGGCGCGCAGCCCCCGACTCAGACGACCGACAGTGCGCCCAATACGCTTTCGAACAGCGCCTTGCCGTCAGTGCCGCCATGCGCGGTTTCCACGGCGCGTTCGGGATGCGGCATCATGCCCAGCACATTGCCTGCCTCGCTCAGGACACCGGCAATATCGCGGCGCGAGCCGTTGACGGCTTCGGCATAGCGGAATGCCACGCGGCCTTCCCCCTCCAGCCGGTCGAGCGTGTCCTCGTCGGCGAAGAAATTGCCGTCATGATGGGCCACGGGGATGTGGATCATCTGCCCCTGCTCATAGCCGGAGGTGAACAGGCTCTGGCTGTTGGCAGCCGTCAGCGGGACGGTGCGGCAAATGAAGTTCTGTCCGGCATTGCGCATCAGTGCGCCGGGCAGCAGGCCAGCCTCGGTCAGTACCTGGAAGCCGTTGCACACGCCC
>CAYOSE010000001.1:0-119672 GCA_964406535.1 uncultured Sphingomonadaceae bacterium | reverse complement strand
ATCACGCCGCATGCCGGGGAATGGGACGAGAAGCACCATTTCCCGCGCGACGTGATCAAGGAGGCGGGTGAGCTCGGCCTGCTCGGCATCTATGTCTCCGAGGATGCTGGCGGCATCGGACTCAGCCGGCTGGACGCGGCGATCATCATGGAAGCCATGGCCTATGGCTGCCCGTCGACCAGCGCCTTCATCTCGATCCACAACATGTCGGCATGGATGATCGACTGCTTCGGCGATGATGCGCTGAAGGAGAAGTATCTGCCCGACCTGCTCGTCGGCGAGCGGCTGGCCAGCTATTGCCTGACCGAGCCGTCGGCGGGGTCGGACGCGGCGGGGCTCAAGGCCACCGCGAAGCGCGACGGTGACCACTACATCGTCAACGGGTCCAAGCAGTTCATCTCCGGCGGCGGCGAGAACGAGGTCTATGTGACCATGGTTCGCACCGGCGAGGATGGGCCCAAGGGTATTTCCTGCCTCGTGATCGAGAAGGACATGCCTGGCGTCAGCTTCGGCGCGCAGGAACGCAAGCTGGGCTGGCATTCGCAGCCCACTGCGGCGCTGATCCTGGAGGATGTGCGCGTTCCGGTCAGCAATATCGTCGGCAGCGAAGGGCAGGGCTTCTCCATCGCCATGTCCGGGCTCGACGGTGGTCGCCTGAACATCGGCGCCTGTTCGCTGGGCGGGGCGCAGCGCTGCCTCGACGAGGCGATCACCTACACCAAGGACCGGCGGCAGTTCGGCAAGGCGATTGCCGACTTCCAGAACACCCAGTTCATGCTTGCCGAAATGGCAGCGGACCTTGAGGCGGCGCGCGCGCTGCTCTATCTGGCGGCGGTCAAGGTCAGCGAAGGTGCGCCCGACAAGACGCGCTTTGCTGCGATGGCCAAGATGATCGCGACCGAGAACGGCTCGGCGATCGCAGACCGGGCGCTGCAGCTGCATGGCGGCTATGGCTACCTGATGGATTACCCGATCGAACGCTTCATGCGCGATTTGCGCGTCCACTCGATCCTCGAAGGGACCAACCAGATCATGCGGATGATCGTCGGGCGGGAACTGGTGCGCTGATCGCCGGGCGATGGGCCGCCCTGAGTGGCTCATCGGCTTTTTGCCGTTCGTTGCAATCGGTGAGGGACAGGAAGTAAGCCTCCACCCGTCGAAGCAGCGAATGTGATGTGATCCGGCTTCCGGCTTCGATTATAGGAAAAACAACAACATGCCGCGTGGCCTTAACAGGGGATTTCAGCGATGACGGGAGAAGACACGGCCAAACTCTGGCGTGATGCAACGGCGGCGGTGACTAAGTCCCTGCATTCTGGCGGTATGAAAACATTCGACCCGCTCAACCTGGGCGGTACTCTGGCCGAGTTTGCGGCCGGAATGGCGGCGCGGCCCACTGACCTGTTCGAGATGCAGGTGTCTGCGGCGATGCAATGGGGCGATTTCTGGACCCGCGCCGTGTTCGGCGATGCGGGCGAAAAGCCGCGGGACCGGCGTTTCCGGGCCGCCGCCTGGCAGGACGATGCCTATTTCCGCACCATTCGCGACTCCTACATGCTGGCCTGTGACCAGCTGCGAGAAGTGGTCGACCGGGCCGATGGCAGCCCGGCGGTCAAGGTGATGCTCGACCAGTATCTCAATGCGGTGAGCCCGACCAATTTCGCGGTCACCAATCCCGAGGTTATCGAGCGGACCATCGAGACCAATGGCGCGAATCTGGCACAGGGCTTCGCCCATATGTTGGAGGATCTGGCGAGCGGCGAGGGCATCGTCCGCCGCCGCACCGACCCCGATGCCTTCGTCAAAGGCGAAACCATTGCCGCAACAGCGGGGCAGGTGGTCTACGAAAATCGCCTGTTCCAGCTGCTGCAGTACACGCCGACGACCAAGCAGGTCGCGGCAGAGCCGATGCTCTACGTCCCGCCGCTGGTGAACCGGTATTACATGATGGACCTGACGCCCGAACAGAGCCTGGTCAAATGGCTCGTCGATCAGGGGCACACGGTGTTCGTGATCTCGTGGGTCAATCCCACGCAGGAGCACAAGGATTGCGGGGTCGCCGAATACGTCCTGGAGGGCGTTGTCGAAGCGGCTGAAGAGGTCAAGCAACGCACCGGCCATGCACCGGACCTGTTCTCGTTCTGCCTCGGCGGGACCCTCGTCGCGATCGCCCTGGCGTGGCTGGGGGCCAAGGGCCGGGCCGACGAGGTCAACAGCGCAACGCTGATTGGCGCGATGGTCGATTTCGCCGATATGCGCGACTGGGCCGCCTTCGTCCACGAAGTGCAACTGGATGCGCTCGACAATCATCTGGAAAAGCAGGGCTATATCGACAGCCTCGAACTGCAGAAGCTGTTTTCGGCGATGCGTGCCAACGACCTGATCTGGTCGTCGGTCGTCAATCACTACCTGCTCGACCGGCCGGCGCCGCCGAGCGATCTGCTGTACTGGTTCGAGGACGGGACGCGCATTCCTGCCGCTTTCCTCAAGACCTACAACCGGGAATTGCTGTACAATAACAAGCTGAGCGAGCCCGCCGGGTTCATGGTCGGCGATGTCGCGATCGACCTGGGGGCGGTCGAGACGCCCGTGCTCGTCATCGCGCTGAAGGACGATCACGTGTCGGCCTGGGAAGCGGTCTATCATGGCGCGCACCTGCTGGCGGCGGATTTCATCATGGGTGGTTCCGGCCACAATGCCGGGGTGATCAATCCGCCCACGGCCAACCGGCACGGTTTCTGGCTGAACGACAAAATGCCCGAAGAGGCGGCTGCATGGCTGGCCGGGGCAGAAAAACAGGAGGGGTCCTGGTGGCCCTATTGGGAGCGGTGGCTGACGGAGAAGGGCTCGGGTGAGCGTGTTTCCGCCCGGAAGATCAAAGACGGTCTCGAACCTGCTCCGGGTTCCTATTCTAGGGCTCCTTAATGCTGATGACAGACGACCTGCGTGCCTTTCAGGACGGTAGTGCCGGCTATCTTTCCCTCAACCGGCCCAAGGCGATCCATGCCCTGACGCTCGACATGTGCCATGCGATGAGCGCGGCGCTTTTCGAATGGAAGGTAGACGCCACGATCAAGGCGATCATCGTCGAACATGCCGAAGGGCGCGGCTTTTGCGCGGGCGGCGACATCAACCTGCTCCGCAAGTCGGCGCTGGAGGATGGCGGAGTCATGGGGCGCCGTTTTTTCCACGACGAATACCAGCTCAACGACCAGATGTTCGAGTACCCCATTCCCTTCGTGGCGTTCATGGATGGTATCACCATGGGCGGCGGCGTGGGCATCTCGATGCCGTGCAAATATCGCGTGGCGACCGAACATACCCGGTTTGCCATGCCCGAAACCGGCATCGGCCTGTTCCCCGACGTCGGCGGGGGCGTTTATCTTTCGCGCCTGTCGGGGCGGCTGGGGCAGTTTCTTGGCCTGACGGGGGCGCGTCTCGACGGGGCGGAGTGCCTGTGGGCAGGTCTCGCGACGCATTACCTGGAAAGCGCCGACATCCCCGAGGCCAAGGCCCGGATATCCGCCGGGCATGAGCCGGCGCAGGTGCTCGCTGCGCTGTCCAAGACGCCGCCGTCGGCAAGGATCGCCGACAATGCGGCCAAGATCGCGCACCATTTTGCCTCGGACGTCTTTGAGGAGATCCTCGCCAGTCTGGAGGCCGACGACAGCGAGTGGGCGGCCAAGGAGCTGGCCACGCTGCGGAGCAAGAGCCCGCTGTCCTGCAAAGTCACCCTGCGGCAATTGGCGGAGAGCGCCAAGCTCGACACCTTCAGCGGCGGCATGGCCATGGAATATCGGCTCGCCTGCCGGATGCTAGTCCTGCCCGACTTTGCCGAAGGCGTCCGCGCGCTGCTCGTCGACAAGACCAACGATCCGCAATGGAACCCTGCAACACCCGAGGAAGTGAGCGAGGAGATGATCGATGCGATCTTCGCGCCGCTTCCCGCCAATGAGGAGTGGAAACCGCTATGAGCTATGAGACCATCACCGTCGAGCAGCCGCCCGAAGGCAACGGCGCCGTCACGCTGATCACGCTCAACCGCCCGCAGGCGCTGAACGCGCTCAGCAGCAAGGTGCTCGAAGAACTGATCGCGGCTTTCGCTGCCTACGAAGCCGACCCCAGCCAGCTATGCGCGGTCATCACCGGCGCGGGCGACAAGGCCTTTGCCGCGGGTGCCGATATCAAGGAAATGAGCGAGAAGGCGGCGGCCGACTTCTACCTGGAGGACTTCTTCGCCGGCTGGACCAGCGAGATCGTCTACAAGACCCGCAAGCCGTGGATCGCCGCGGTCAACGGCTTCGCGCTGGGCGGTGGGTGCGAGCTGGCGATGATGGCCGACTTCATCATCGCGAGCGAGAACGCCAAGTTCGGCCAGCCCGAGATCAAGCTGGGCGTCGCGCCGGGCATGGGCGGCTCGCAGCGGCTGACCCGCGCGGTCGGCAAGGCGAAGGCGATGGAAATGTGTCTGACGGGCCGGATGATGGGCGCCGAAGAGGCCGAGCGCGCCAGCCTCGTCGCCCGCGTCGTGCCGCATGACGAGCTGATGGGCGAGGCGCTGAAGACCGCCGCGCTGATCGCCAGCATGCCGCCGATGGCGACCATCGCGAACAAGGAAATGGTCAATGTCGCGTTCGAGACGACGCTCGACCAGGGCCTCGTCAGCGAACGCCGCCTGTTCCAGATCCTGACCGCGAGTGAGGACAAGAAGGAAGGCATGGCTGCCTTTGTCGAGAAGCGCGAAGGCAAGTGGAAGGGACGCTGACATGAAGATCGCATTTATCGGGCTGGGCAATATGGGCGGCGGGATGGCCGCGAATCTGGTCAAGGCGGGGCACGAAGTCAGCGCCTTCGACCTCAGCGAGGACGCGCTGGCGCGGGCCAGGGAAAATGGCTGCGCGACCTTTACCGATGCGCGCGAAGCGTGTGCGGGCGCAGAGGCGGTGGTCACCATGCTGCCCAATGGCGCGATCGTGAAGTCGGTCTATGCCGAAAGTATCGTCGGCCATGCCAATGATGGAGCGATCCTGCTCGACTGTTCGACCATCGATGTGGCCACGGCTCGTGAGGTCGTGGCAAGTGCTGAGGCCTCCGGTTACGACATGGTCGATGCGCCGGTTTCGGGCGGTATCGCGGCGGCCAATGGCGGCACGCTGACCTTTATGGTTGGCGGGACCGAACAGGCCTTCAGCCGGGCAGAACCGATCCTGAAATGCATGGGCAAGGCGGTGATCCACGCCGGCGATGCCGGGGCAGGGCAGGCTGCCAAGATCTGCAACAACATGCTGCTGGGCATTCACATGATCGGCACCTGCGAAGCCTTTGCCATGGCGCAGAAGCTGGGCCTCGATCCGCAGACCTTCTACGATATCTCCAGCGTCAGCTCGGGCCAGTGCTGGTCGATGACCTCCTATTGCCCGGTTCCGGGCGTCGGGCCGACCTCGCCCGCCGACAATGGCTATCAGGGTGGTTTTGCGACCGCGCTGATGCTCAAGGACCTGCGGCTGGCGATGGAAGCGGCCGAAACCGCCGGGGTCGACGCGCAGATGGGTCAGCGCGCCCGCGAGATCTACGAGGCTTTCGCCAAGGACCATGGCGGAATGGACTTCTCAGCGATCATCGAAACGTTGTAGGGACCATCGTCATCAGGCCTGCACGGCCGATGTTAGACACACTGGTTGGCAAACCAGACCTCGAAGGGAGACCAAGACATGCAAGACGTTTTCATCCTGTCCGGTGCGCGCAAGGCGATTGGCAGTTTCGGGGGAAGTCTTGCCTCTTTTCGCCCGGCGGAAACCGGCACGCTGGTGATAAAGGAAGCCATCGCCCGTGCTGGCATCACGCCGGACAAGGTGAAGCAGGTCGCGGTCGGCACGGTCGTCCCGACCCAGCCGAAGGACGCCTATGTCAGCCGCGTCGCCTCGGTCAATGCGGGCATTCCGATCGACAGCGTGGCGATGAACGTCAACCGCCTGTGCGGCTCCGGCCTGCAGGCGATCGTCTCGGTGGCGCAGGCCATCCGGCTGGGCGAATGCGATTATGCCATCGGCGCGGGTGCCGAAAGCATGTCCAATGCTCCGCACATGACCAGCGCGGCGCGTTTCGGCACCAAGATGGGCGATATCGCGCTGATCGACGGCATGCTCGGCGCGCTGCAGGACCCGTTTGGCGACATGCATATGGGCGTCACGGCGGAGAACGTGGCCGAGCGTTGCCAGATCAGCCGCGAGGAGCAGGATGCGCTGGCTGTCGAGAGCCACAAGCGCGCCTCGAACGCCATTGAGCAGGGCTATTTCAAGGAACAGATCGTTCCGGTCGAGATCAAGTCGCGCAAGGGCACCAAGGTGTTCGACACTGACGAGCATGTCCGTGCCGATGCGTCGATGGAAGGGATGGCTTCGCTGCGCCCCGTTTTCAAGAAGGACGGTACCGTCACCGCCGGTAATGCCAGCGGCATCAATGACGGCGCAGCCGCCGTTGTCCTCGCCAGCGGGGCTGAGGTCGCGGCGCAGAACCTGAAGCCGATGGCCAAGATCCTCGCCTGGGGCCATGCCGGGGTCGAGCCCGAAGTGATGGGGCTGGGCCCGGTTGGCGCGGTACCGGTGGCGCTGGAGCGCGCCGGGCTGTCGCTTGACCAGATGGACGTCATCGAAAGCAACGAGGCGTTCGCGGCGCAGGCCTGCGGCGTGGCCAAGCAGCTCGGCTTCGATCCGGCCAAGACCAATCCCAACGGCTCGGGCGTGTCGCTCGGCCACCCGATTGGCGCGACCGGCGCGATCCTGACGATCAAGGCGATGTACGAACTGAAGCGGACCGGCGGCAAATACGGCCTCATCACCATGTGCATCGGTGGCGGGCAGGGCATCGCCATGGTCATCGAGAACGTGGAATAAGCCAGTCCGTCCGGGCCGGGCGGGGTAACTCCCGCGGGCCATTCAGGGACAAGCGTTTATAGAGGGGCTTCCTGCCAGATCGGGCGGGGAGCCCCTCTCTCGTCAGGGATCACTGGTCGGCGGGCTCGGCACTATCGGCAGCGGGCACCATACTGGTCGTCAGGTAGTCCATGACGACCTGATACTCCTCGTCGCTGACGGCCATGCCGTTGCCGATCATCATAGTGACGACCATCGCCCATTCGTCTGCCGGGCGCGGATCGATGAACAGGTCGGCGCCGTGGCACTGGGTGCAGATGGCCAGCGTCACGTCCTTGCCCGGCGCATCGGGCAGGCCGGTGTCGTCAGCAGCGCTGGCTGCACTGACCATAACGCCTAACGTCCCGAGGCCGAAAGCGCCGATCTTTACGAGTGATTTCATTGTGTCTGTGGGCCCGTTCGAATGTTCGCCGTGCGATAGATAGCGGAAGGCAGATGTCAGTCCGGTGAACTGTAGGGATCGGCTGCCTCACCGCTTGCTGCAGCGGCGGTCGTCGACGCGGCACGTGGTTCCAGCCGCAGCAGCATGCCGTCAGTGTCCTCGGGCCCGCGCAGCCGCCCTTCTGTCAGCACGTAGATGTAGCCGTCCGGTCCCTGCCTTATGTCGCGGAAGCGCACGCCCAGCTCGTTCAGCATCGTGTCGCCCTGCCGCACGAAATCGCCCATGATCATCAGCTGCGCGACCGTCTTCGACCCGGCCCCCGCGACCATCAGGCTGCCTTTCAGCCGGGGGAACTTGTCGCCGGTGTAGAAGAACATGTTCTCCGGGTTGAAGGTCGGGTTCCAGAAGAACATCGGCATGTCCATGCCTTCGCGGTACCAGGGCTGGTCGGAGACGAGCTTGCCGAAATAGTGCCGCCCCAGCGAGACCAGCGGCCAGCCGTAATTGTGTCCCGGCAGGATCAGGTTCACCTCGTCGCCACCGGCAGGGCCGAATTCCGATGCCCACATTTCGCCGGTCGCCGGGTCCCAGTCCATGCCGTAAACGTTGCGGTGGCCGTAGCTGTAGATTTCGCCGAGCGCGCCCTCGACCCCGACAAAGGGATTGTCGGGCGGCACCGAGCCGTCGTCGCGCACCCGCAGGATCTTGCCGATATGGCTGTCCAGATCCTGCGCCTTGGGCCGCGCGCTCGAAATGGCGTTACGGGTCGTGCCGTCGCGGTCGCCCACGCTGATATAGAGCATGCCGTCCGGCCCGAAGACCATGCGCCCACCATAGGTGCCGAGCGGGCTCTCCCACGCCTCGGCAACGATGATGTCCTCGACTTCGGCCAACGCCTCGCCGGTCCAGCGCGCGCGGGCGACGGCGAGCGTGGTTCCCGCCATCGGCGCGCTCTCCTTGGTGTAGGAGATGTAGAGCAGCGCGTTCTCGGCGAAATCGGGATGCAGCACGATATCGTGCAGGCCGCCCAGACCGACATTGTTGAGCGCGGGCAGGCCGGCCACCGGGACCGGGTCGAGCACGCCATCGCGCACCACCCGCAGGCGGCCGGGCCGCTCGGTAATCAGCATGGTCTGGCCATCGGGCAGGAAGACGAGCCCGTCGGGATGCGACAGCCCCTCGGCCAGTTTCACAACCCGGATGCCCATGCCGCCCTTGCTGGTCAGCTCGACCGAACCGTCGACCGCCGCGCCGGTCAGCGCATCGGGCGGGTAGTTGCGGGTGATCTCCCACTCGGTGAGCGGGCGGGTGACGCCGGGCGTCTCGGCCTCCTGTGCGGCAGCAGGGTGCGTCAGGATCGCTGCCGTGGCCAGCAGGGCGCAGGGGATTGTGCGGGTCATGATGTTCAGCAACTCCAGCCTTTGCGCGCTACTCGATCGCCAGCGCGACCAGTTCCGCCGGGTGGTCCACGCCGCCGATGGCGACGACGATATATTGCCGCCCTTCGAACATGTAGGTGATCGGCGGGGCGGTGGTGCCTGCGCCAAGGTCGATCTCCCAGACCACGTCGCCGGTCGTCTTGTCATAGGCGCGGAACATGTTGCCGCCGCTGAACTTGGGCAGGCTGAGGCCGACCGCATCGCCTTCGCCCATGAACAGGAAGCTCCTGGTCAGCAGCGGGGCGGCGCGGCCCGACTGGCCGAGCGGGGGCAGGTCGAGGTCCTTCAGCAGCGGGTGATCGCGCGGTCCGTCGCCATTCGGGACCATCCAGAGGTGGTCGCCAGAATCCATGTCGATCGCGGTGATCCGGCCAAAGGGCGGCTTGACCAGCGGCAGGCCCTGCGGCCCGTCGAGATAGAGGCTGTCCTCGGGCGGGCGGCGATAATCGTAGCGGCTGATCCACGGCACCGTGACGGAGGGAATGTAGGCAATGCCCGTTTCGGGATCGAGCGCGGCCCCGGTCCAGTTGGCCCCACCGACCCAGCCGGGCAGGTACAACGTACCGAGCTTGCCGTCGTCTCCTCCGGCGAAGGAGGGCGGGGTGTACATCGGTCCATGGACGTAGCGGTTCATGATCTCGACTGCTTCGGCATGCAGTTCGGGCGTGAAGTCGATCAGTGCGTCCTCGTCCATGTTCTGCCGGTCGAACGGGGCGGGCTTAACCGGGCGCGGCTGGGTGGGTGAGGTATATTCGCCGTCCGTGGTCGCCTGCGGTACCGGCACTTCCTCGATGGGGAACAGCGGCTCACCCGTCGCCCGGTCGAAGGCGAAGACATAGGCCAGCTTGGTCACCTGGATGGCGGCCTTACGCAGCTCGCCATTGACCACGATATCGGCCAGCATCGGCGGGGTGGGCAAGTCGTAATCCCACAGATCGTGGTGCACGGTCTGGTAGTGCCAGACCTTCTCGCCGGTCTTCGCGTTCAGCGCGACGAGCGAGTCCGAATAAAGATTGTCGCCGGGGCGCGCGCGGCCGTCATAATCGCTGCTGGGCGCGCTGATCGGCAGGTAGACGAGGCCGAGTTCCTCGTCGGCGGAAAAGGCGTTCCAGACCTTGGTCTTGCCGCCCTGCCGCCAGCTTTCGTCGTGCCAGGTCTCGACGCCCGGCTCGCCCTCACGCGGGATGGTGTCGAACGTCCACAGCAGCGCGCCGGTCTCGACGTCGAAGCCGCGCACATCGCCGGGGAGGGAGGCCTTGTTGATGTCGGCAATTCCTGTGGCGATGGGCTGGCCGCCGATCACGATCACGCCATTGACCACGATCGGCGCGGGGAAGTTCCACGAATAGATTGTCTTGGGATCGGCGCGCAGATCGACCCGGCCATTGTCGCCGAAGCTTTCGACCAGTGCGCCGGTCTCGGCATCGAGGACATAGAGGTAGGGGCTGCGGACCGAGACGATGCGGCGGCCGTCTGCGGACTGCCACAGGGCGAGTGCACGCGCCGCCTGATTGCGGGCAAAGCCGGTGCCGGTGCCGAAATCGGTCTGCCGCCACAGCACCGTGCCGCTGCCAGGATCGCGCGCCTCGACCTGCCCCAGTTGGTTGCTGATATACATCACGCCGTCGACCACCAGCGGGGCGTGCCGATAATTGTTCGACAGCCGCATGTCGGGGGCTTCGGCCAGCAGCGCGGGGTCGGTCGCGGGCGCGCGCCAGACGACCTTGAGGCGGTCGATGGTCGCGGCGTCGATCTGGTCGAGCGGCGAGTATTTGGTCGCGCCGATATCGCCCGCGAAATGGGCCCAGTCGCCCGTCACTGGTGCGTCCTCCTGCGCCAGCGCAGGCGCGGCGATCAGCGCGAGGGCGGCTGCGATGATCTTGCCAGCCCGCATCAGTAGCCCACCGAATAACCCATGCGGCGCGGGTCGGAGCCCGCGACCCTGGTGTCGTAGTCTGTGTGCAGGATCGCCTGGACGCTGCCGGTGGACCAGGGGCCGACCTCCCGGACATCGTGCCCCATGGCCTGCAATCCGGCAAAAACTTCCGGCCCGAAGCGCGATTCGAGCCGCAAGGCGATGGCGGCCTCCGGCGTGTAGAAGCCGGGCTCCGGGTCGAGCGAGAGGCGCGGATATTCGATCGCCTCCTGCACCGGCATGCCGCGGTCGAGGATGTTGACGAGATGCTGGAACTGCGTCTGGCCGATGGTCTCGCCGCCTGGCGTACCGAAGGCCATCTTGAAGCGGCCCTTCTCGAGCACGATGGTCGGGCAATTGCCGAGCAGGGGGATGCGGCCGCCCTGCACAAAATTGGGATGGTCGCGATAGGGCGCGGTCGAGCCGGTGCGGAGGCCATTGTTACACAGCAGCCCGGTGTCACCCATCACCACGCAGGTACCAAAGCCGCCGCCCAGTGTCGTGGTAACGGCCACCGCATTGCCCTCGCTGTCGGTGACCGAGAGGCTGGTCGTGTGCCCCGGGACATGGCTGGCGACGGCCAGCGGGCGCTGCGGTATGGTCGCCCCGGCGATATCGCCGCCAGCAGGGAAGGGGATTGCGCGGGCCGGATCGATCAGGCGGCGGCGGCGTTCGGCAAAACCCTTGGAGGTCAGGATTTCGACCGGCACATTGCTCTGCCGCGGGTCGGCGGCATAGCGATAGACGTCGGACTTGGTGACCTTGATGCATTCGGCGATCAGGTGCAGCGCCGCCGGGCTGTCGGGCGTGAGCGAGGCGATATCGAACCCTTCGAGCAGGTTCAGCTGCTCACAGGTTTCCAGCCCCGTGCGCGAGGTCAACGGCGAGGAGATCACGTCATAGCCGCGATAATTGGTTGCCAGCGGTTCGCGCCAGAACGGCGTGTAATTCCGCATATCGGCGAGGCGCAGCCAGCCGCCATTGGAGCGTGAGAAGCGGTCCATCTCCTGCGCGATCGGGCCGCTGTAGAAATAGTCATAGGCGGCCATCAGCGCCGCATCGCGGCTCGCGCCGCCCGTCAAGGCGGCGCTCTCCGCATCGGCCAGCGCCTGGAAGGTGCGCGCCAGCGGGACGTTTTTGAACATGCCGCGCGGCGGCGGCGGGGTGCCATCGGGCAGGTAGATCGCGGCGGTGGTCGGGTACTTGCTGAGGATCGCCTGCTGGCGGGCGATGAACATCGAAATCGACGGGTCGAGCGGGTGGCCGTCGCGCGCATAGCCGATGGCCGGGGCCAGCAGCGTCGCCAGCGGCAGCTTGCCATAGCGGCGCGCGAGCTCGATCCAGCCACCGAACGAACCCGGTGTCACCACAGCTTTCGGGCCGTTATTAAACACCGCCGGATCCGCCGTGTCGTCGACCAGCGCCGGGGCTGCGCCGGTGAAGGCCAGCGCGGTAATCCTGCCGGTCTTGCGTTCGAGACAGGTGGCGAGGCCATTGCCCGCCGCGCCCGAGGCCCATGGCTCGACCACGTTGAGCACCGCCATCGCGGCGACGGCGGCATCGGCGGCGCTGCCGCCCTGCATCAGGATGTTGACGCCGGTCATCGAGGCGAGCGGGTGCCCGGCCGCCACGAGGCCGTTGGGCCCAGGAACCTCGACCCTGTGCTGTGCGACCTGTGCCGGAGCGGTGGTCGGCGCATCGGGGGCCTGCCGTCCGACACCGGCCTGCTCGGTGCCGCTCTGCTGCGCCAGTGCCGCGCTCGGCAGTGCCACGGCGACGGCGGCGGTCGAGAGGCCGCCGGCCATGACCTGACGGCGGCTGATGGCGTGTTGGGTGGAGGTGTCAGTCATCGCTTGGCTCCCGCAGAACAGGCTGGCGTCGAAGATGGGGGTCAGAACGGCAGCGGAATCGTCGGCTCGCCATCCAGCTTGTAGAGGACGCCGCCCTTCATCACGACCTGCACCGAGAAGAGGTTGTTGAGCTCGGCATAGACCGGGTCGCCGGGCACCACGATGATGTCGGCGAACTTGCCCGGCTCGATCGTGCCGATATCGGGAATCCCCATGATCTGCGCGTTGACGCGGGTGGTGTCCCGGATGACCTCCAGCGGCGACATACCCTCATCGACCAGCACCTTCATCTCGCGGACCAGGCCGTCGTGGTTGAAGTTCATCGGTGTGCCGCTGTCGGTGCCGACGCCCATCACGGCATTGGAGTGGATCCACTGTTTCACCTGCGGGCTGCGATAGGCGATCTGGCGGTCGATCCGCGCGAAATAGCCTTCGGACGGCCACTCCTCGAACGAGTGCTGGACAGCCTCCCAGATATCCTCGGGGAACATGGCCTTGATGACCGGGTCTTGCAGACGCCCCGGAAAGGCAACCGTGTCGGGGTAGATCCAGCTGCGATGCGCGGCGGTCAGAACGATCGGGCGATAGGATGCGGCGACCTCTTTCACGATGGCGTCCGAATAGGTCGGCATCCCGGCCGAGCCGACATGCTGGAACACGTCCACGCCTGCGTCGATCGCGTTGCGGAGCGCGGGCTCGTCATAGAGGTGGGCATGCACCTTCATGCCATTGGCATGGGCGGCTTCGACCATCGCGAAGTAATCCTCGCGCGTGAGGCCCGCATGCAGCTTGATGACGTCGACGCCCTGTTCGAACAGGCGGTTGACGATGGCCGCGCCTTCCTTAGGGCTGCTGAGCACGGCGGAGGCTTCGGCGGGGAAGCCGCCGAACGGGCGGCGCGTCACCAGCGGGCCCGACACCAGTACGCGCGGACCGTCGATTTCGCCCGCATTGACGCGGTCGCGGTAGGAGACGCTTTCCGCAGTCGTGCCGCCAAGGTCGATGGCCCCGGTCACGCCGCTCATCAGCATCTGATAGCCGGAGAGTTGCATCACCTGCTCGATCGAATAGTGGCTGCCTTCGCCTTCGAGCCATTCGAACCAGTGCGCCTCGCTGCCATAGCCGACCATGAACAGATGGGCGTGCGCGTCGATAAGGCCCGGCATTATCGTCTGGCCGCTGGTGTCGATCACTCTCGCGCCTTCGGGGATGGCGATTTCGGCGGCCGGGCCAACCGCGACGATCCGCTCGCCCTGTACCACGATGGTGGCGTTGTGCAGCGGCGGGACGCTGAGGCCGCTGATCAGCATGCCGCCGGTGAGGACGGTGGTCTCCTCCTCCTGTGCCTGGGCCGGGATCGCGATGAAGGCGAGGGCGAGCATCAGCAGACTGCCCAGCCAGCGCGTGAATGCCCCGGCCTCGCGCCGGGTGCTGGAGTTGACCGTCATTCTTCCCCCCTGACGTCCGAACGCGATCGGGAAAAAGCGCAGCGATGCCGTCAATCTGCGATAGAAATCGCCAACGCCACCACGATGTATCCCGATTTGAACGCGCGATGTTTGGGATGTTTGAACGATGCTGTCAAAAGTGTCAGCGCGCTGCAACGCCACGGAATCGGCGCTGTTTTGCCGAAATCCTGCATCCGCTCAGGGGGCTGGTCGGCGCCACGCGGGAAATCCTCGTGGCTCGTCGCCTGGACGAGCGATTCCGGGAGATTTTTCCTAATCCTGGGGAGCGGCGAGCGCGTCTGCCGAACAGCCGCTAGCCCGACAATTCTACCGTCGTGTCCTGTCCTCGCAGAATCGCGAAGGCCGCACGGGCGACGTCCGACAGCTCCGTCTCGTTACCGCTGACCGCAGCCTTCATGCGCGGGTCCCAGAAGAGCGCGATATGCTCGGCCACGGCTTCCGCCGCGCTGGCGTCGTCGAGCGCGCCGAAATTGCGGGCGATCTGGTTCGCCATATAAATCAGGCGGGTCTTCGTGTCGCTCATTCGGCGGGCTCTTGCTCGATTCGCCGCGACCGCTCGCTCAGCTCGGCATAGTCTTCCTGCCAGTCGGTCGGCCCGTTCGACGGCATGACTTGCACGGCGGTGACCTTGTATTCGGGGCAATTGGTGGCCCAGTCCGAGAAATCGGTGGTGACGACATTGGCCTGCGTCTCGGGGTGGTGGAAGGTCGTGTAGACGACGCCCGGCGCGACGCGCTCGGTCACCTTGACGCGCAGGGTCGTCTCACCCTTGCGGCTGTTGAGGCGCGCCCAGTCGCCATCGTTAAGGCCCCGGTTCTCGGCATCGGTCGGATGCATTTCTAGCAGGTCTTCCGGATGCCACGCCGTGTTGGCGGTGCGCCGGGTCTGCGCGCCCACGTTGTAGTGCGAGAGGATGCGCCCGGTGGTCAGCAGCAGCGGGAAGCGCGGCCCGGTCTTCTCGTCGGTGGGCACATATTCGGTGACCACGAAATGGCCCTTGCCGCGCACGAAGCCGTCGACATGCATGACCGGCGCACCATCAGGATTGGCCTCGTTCACCGGCCATTGCAGCGAGCCTTCGTCGCACAGCCGCTGCCAGGTGACGCCCGCAAAGGTCGGGGTCAGGCGGGCGATTTCGGCGAGGATCTCGCTCGCATGGCGATAGTCCCAGTTCAGCCCCATGGCATTGGCGAGCAGCTGCGTGACCTGCCAGTCCTCGTACCCGTTGGCGGGGTCCATCACCCGGCGCACCGGCTGGATGCGGCGCTCGGCATTGGTGAAGGTGCCATCTTTCTCGAGGAAGGTGCTGCCCGGTAGGAAGATGTGGGCGTAATTTGCTGTTTCATTAAGGAAAAGATCGTGGACGATGACGCAGTCCATTGCCTCGAGCCCCGCCGCGACATGCTTCGTATCGGGGTCGGACTGAAGGATGTCCTCGCCCTGGATATAGATCGCGCGGAAGGTGCCGTCGCAGGCCGCGTCGAGCATGTTGTTGATCCTGAGGCCCGGCTCGCTGTCGAGCGCGACGCCCCAGTCCGCCTCGAACAGGGCGCGGGTCTCGGCATCGGAGATATGGCGATAGCCCGACAGTTCGTGCGGGAAGCTGCCCATGTCGCAAGCGCCCTGCACATTGTTCTGGCCGCGCAGCGGGTTCACGCCCACGCCGGGTCGACCGATATTGCCGGTCGCCATGGCGAGGTTGGCGATGGCCATGACCGTGCTCGACCCCTGCGAATGCTCGGTCACGCCAAGGCCGTAATAGATGGCACCATTGCCGCCGGTGGCGAACAGCCGGGCGGCTTCGCGCAGCTCCGCAGCGGGGACGCGGGTGACGGGTTCGAGCCGCTCGGGGCTGTGGCTTGCGTCTGCAACGAAGCGCGCCCAGTCCTCGTAGGCGTCGACCTCGCAGCGCTCGCCGATGAACGCCTCGTCGGCGAGGCCTTCGGTGACGATGACATGCGCCATCGCGGTCAGCACGGCGACATTGGTGCCGGGCTGCAGCGGCAGGTGGTGCGTCGCCTCGATATGGGGCGAGCGGACGAGGTCGATCCGGCGCGGGTCGATCACGATCAGCTTCGCGCCTTCGCGCAGGCGGCGCTTCATGCGGCTGGCAAAGACCGGGTGCGCGTCGGTCGGGTTGGCGCCGATCACCAGGATGACGTCGCTGTGCTCGACCGAGTCGAAATCCTGCGTGCCCGCGCTGGTGCCGAAGGTGGTTTTCAGGCCGTAGCCGGTCGGCGAGTGGCAGACCCGCGCGCAGGTATCGACATTGTTCGAGCCAAAGCCGCCGCGCACCAGTTTCTGGACGAGGAAGGTTTCCTCATTGGTGCAACGGCTGGAGGTGATGCCGCCCAGCGCCCGCGCGCCATACTGGTCGCGGATGCCCTTGAGCCGGGAGGCTGCGTAGGTGATCGCCTCGTCCCAGCTGACCTCGCGCCATGGTTGGTCGATGCTGTCGCGGATCATCGGCGAGGTGATGCGGTCCTGGTGGTTGGCATAGCCCCAGGCGAAGCGGCCCTTCACACAGGAATGGCCGCGATTGGCCTTGCCTTCCTTCCACGGCACCATGCGGACCAGCTGTTCGCCGCGCATCTCGGCGCGGAAGGTGCAGCCAACGCCGCAATAGGCGCAGGTCGTGACGACCGAGCGTTCGGGCTTGCCGTGTTCCTTGACCGACTTTTCCATCAGCGCGCTGGTTGGGCAGGCCTGCACACAGGCGCCGCAGGACACGCACTCGCTCGACAGGAAATCGTCCTCCACCGTACCCGCGCTGATCTTGCTTTCGAAGCCGCGTCCGTCGACGGTCAGCGCCAGCGTTCCCTGTACCTCGTCGCAGGCGCGCACGCAGCGCGAGCAGACGATGCACTTGTCGGGCGCGAACAGGAAATAGGGGTTGGACATGTCGGGCTGCTGGCCAAGGTGATGGTCCCCGTCATAGCCATAGCGGACATCGCGCAGGCCAACGGCAGCGGCGGTATCCTGCAGCTCGCAATCGTTGTTGGCGCTGCAGGTCAGGCAGTCGAGCGGGTGATCGGAGATGTACAGCTCCATCACCCCGCGGCGCAGCTTTTCGAGGCGCGGGGTCTGCGTCTTCACCACCATGCCATCGGCGACCGGGGTGGTGCAGGAGGCGGGGGTGCCGCGCATCCCCTCCACCTCGACCAGACACATCCGGCACGAGCCGAAGCTCTTGACCATGTCGGTCGCGCACAGCTTGGGGATCTCGCCGCCGCATTCCGCCGCTGCGCGCATCACGGAGGTGCCTTCGGGCACCGTCACGTCGCGCCCGTCAATGGTCAGCGTGACCGTCTTGTCGGACCGGGCGGCAGGCGTGCCGAAATCGGGTTGTGGTTCGTATCCCATCGGGTCAATCCTTCTCGCGGATCAGTTTGTGCGGATCGCCGAAAATCAGCGCCGAGTCCGTTCTGGCCAGCGCGACGAGCGCCAGCCCGGCCTGGGCGGCCCGCTCGACCGCGAGGCTGGTCGGGGCCGAGATCGTGACCAGCAGCGGGCAACCGGCCCGCAGGGTCTTCTCGACCAGTTCGAAACTGCAGCGTGCGGACAGCAGGATGAAGCCCGCCGTCACATCGGTGCCGGTGCGCGCCAATGCGCCGATCAGCTTGTCGAGCGCATTGTGCCGCCCGACGTCCTCCGCCGCGCTCAGGATCGTCCCGTCAGGCGTGCAGAAGGCGGCGGCATGCATCGCGCCGGTCTCGCGGCCGAGCGGCTGGTGGGCAGGAAGCCCGTCCAGCGCCGCCGCGATGGCTGCGCGGGTGACGCTGATCTGGGCAGCGACCGGCGGCAGCGGGCGCAGCACCTCTTCGATGTTTTCCATCCCGCACAAGCCGCAGCTCGATTCCGAAACGCGGGTGCGGGCGCGAGCGATCACCGGCTCCATCGCGGCATGGGGCAGAGCGATCCGCACGATCCAGCCCCCGGCGGCTTCGTGAACGTCAATCGTCTCGATCTGGTCGACGCTTTCGACCAGCCCTTCGGACAGGGTGAAGCCGCGCGCGAAATCGTCCAGCGCCTCGGGCGTGGCCATCATCACCGCATAGCCAAGGCCGTTATACTCGATCGCGACCGGTGCCTCGACCGGGACCAGCCGCTCCAGCGCGCTGTCGCCTGCGACGGCCAGGCCAAGCCGGGTGGGGCGGGTGGCGATCGTACCGGTCATCCCGGCACCGCCTGCCGCGACAGCCCGAAGTCCGCCGGCCAATGGCGTAGCGCCGAGAGCACCGGGTAGGGCGCGAAGCCGCCGAGCGCGCAGAGCGAGCCGAACTTCATCGTATCGCACAGATCCTCGAGCAGCTGGACCTGTTCCTCGAGGCTGCGTTCCGGCTGGCGGACATTGTGCATCTGCGGCAGCAACTCCACCGCATCGGCCTTGCGCCCGCCCGCCAGGATGCGGTCGATCAGCTCCATCCCGCGAACCGAGCCGATCCGGCATGGCGTGCACTTGCCGCAGCTCTCGGCGGCGCAGAATTTCATCGCGAAGCGCGCCATCGCGGCCATGTCGGCGGTGTCGTCGAACACGGTGATGCCGCCATGGCCGATCAGCGCGTCGGCGGCGGTATAGGCCTCGTAATCGAAGGCGATGTCGAACTGGTCGGGATGCAGATAGGCACCGAGCGGGCCGCCGACCTGCACCGCCTTGACCGGGCGGCCCGAGGCCGTGCCGCCGCCAATCTCGTTGACGAGCTGGCTGAGGGTGACGCCGAAGGCCACTTCGTAGAGGCCGCCATGCCTGATGTTACCCGCCAGCTGGATCGGCATCGTGCCCTTGGAACGGTCCATGCCGAGCGCTTCGTAGGCATTCGCGCCGCCTTCCGCGAGGATATGCGGCACGGCGGCCAGCGTCAGCACGTTGTTGACCACGGTCGGCTGGCCGAACAGCCCCTCGAGCGCGGGGAGCGGCGGCTTGGCGCGCACTTCGCCGCGCTTGCCCTCAAGGCTGTTCAGGAGCGATGTCTCCTCGCCGCAGACATAGGCACCTGCACCCAGCCGGACCTCCACCCGGAACGGCGCGATGATGTCGGCACACAGCGCAATGGCGGCGTCAAGCTTGTGGTGGGCATCGGGATATTCGCTGCGAAGGTAGATATAACCCTGCTGCGCGCAGACGGCGAGGGCGGCAATGGCCATGCCCTCGATCAGCTGGAAGGGATCGCCCTCCATCAGCATGCGGTCGGCAAAGGTGCCGCTGTCGCCCTCGTCGGCATTGCAGACGATATATTTGCGCTCGGCCTGTGCCCCGGCAACGGTGCGCCACTTGATGCCCGCCGGGAAGCCCGCCCCGCCGCGCCCGCGCAGGCCCGAGGTGATGACCTCTTCGAGGATTGCGTCCTGCGACAATTCGCGCGCGCGCACCAGCCCGGCCCAGCCACCGGTCGCGGCGTAATCTTCCAGACTGAGCGGCCGGGTCTTGCCCGCGCGGGCAAAGGTCAGCCGCTGCTGGGTGGCGATGAAGGGGTGTAACGCCACGTAGCCAATGCAAAGATCGTCACCCTGAACTTGTTTCAGGGTCCATTCCTCAGCCTGAACCGGCTGTGAGATGGGCGGGATAGATGCTGAAACGAGTTCAGCATGACGTTGGAGGAGGGAATTCACATCTTCCGAACTGACTGGCCCCCAGCCGATGCCCTCGATCTCGACCAGCGGTTCGAGCCAGTGCATGCCCCAGCTGGAGACGCGCTCGACCGTGCAGCCCGCCTGCTCGAACGCGGCGGCGACCTCATCGGCCCCGCAGGCGCGGGCAAGGGCATCGTCGGATATGCGGACAATGGTGCTCATGCCTGTTCGATCACCTTCTTCAGGCCAGCCGCATCGAGCCGGGCGTGCAGCCGGTCGCCGACGCGCGCAGCGGGCCCGGCGCTGCACAGGCCGAGACAATAGACGGTCGACAGGCGGACGCGCTGGGCGGTCGCCGCCTCGGCACCCTCGATCAGCGCCTCGACGCCGCGCGCCTTGCAGGCTTCTGCGCGGCAGATCTGCACCTCGGGCCGGGGGTCCGCTTCACTGAGGAAGTCGTGATAGAAGCTGACGACGCCATGCACCTCGGCACGGGTGAGGTTGAGCAGCTCGGCAATCCGCGTTTCCGCCGCCGTGTCGACGCAGCCAAGCGCCTCCTGCACGTCATGCAGGATCGGCAGCAGCGGGCCTTCGCGGTGGGCATGTTCTGCCACGATTTCGTCAATGGTCTTCATGGTCGACCTGCTCCCGTGTCCGACATCCTACATCATTCGGCCACGAATTGCCCGCTTTAGCTCCCCAGGCGCGCGGCATGCCAGGCGACATGCTCGGCCATGAAGGTCGAGATGAAATAATAGGAGTGATCATAGCCGTCATGCAGGCGGATTGTAGCTTTCATCCCGGCCTCGGCCACGGCCTGTTCGAGCAACTGCGTCTTGAGCTGTTCCTCGAAGAAATTGTCGGCCTTGCCCTGATCGACCAGCAGGTCGGGCAGGCGTGCGCCATCGGCGATCAGCGCGCAGGCATCATATTCACGCCAGCCCGCCTTGTCCGGCCCGATATAGGCGGTCAGGGCCTTCTCGCCCCAGGAGCAGTTGAGCGGGCTGACGATCGGCGCAAAGGCGCTGACCGAGCGGAAGCGGTCCGGGTTGCGGAGCGCAATGGTCAGCGCGCCATGCCCGCCCATCGAATGGCCGGTGATGCCCTGCCGCGCCATGTCGACCGGGAAACTGGCCGCGACGAGGGCCGGCAGCTCCTCCTCGATATAGGAGCGCATTTTGAAATGCGGGGTCCACGGGGCCTCGGTCGCATTGACGTAGAAGCCTGCGCCCTGACCGAGGTCATAGCCCTCGTCATCGGCGACGCCTTCGCCGCGCGGGCTGGTATCGGGGCACACGAAGATGATGCCATGTTCGGCACAGGCAGCGCGGAATTCACCCTTCTCGGTCACATTGGCGTGGGTGCAGGTGAGGCCCGAGAGATACCACAGCACCGGCAGCTTTGCGTCCGGAGCGTGGTCGGGCACGAACACCGAAAAGGTCAACTCGGTGCCGGTGGCGGCAGAGGCGTGCTTGTACACGCCCTGCACGCCGCCATGGGCCTTGTTGGTCGAAACGGTTTCCATCGTCATGCGTCGTCTCGATCAGAACACGACGACCGAGCGGATCGACTTGCCTTCGTGCATCAGGTCGAAGGCGGTGTTGATCTCCTCCAGCCCCATGACGTGGGTGATCATCGGGTCGATCTGGATCTTGCCGGTCATGTACATGTCGACAATCTTGGGCACGTCGGTGCGGCCCTTGGCCCCGCCGAAGGCCGTGCCGCGCCAGTTACGCCCGGTCACCAGCTGGAACGGGCGGGTGGCGATTTCCTTGCCCGCCTCGGCCACGCCGATGATGATGCTGGTGCCCCAGCCGCGGTGGCAGGCTTCCAGCGCGGTCCGCATGACTTCGGTGTTGCCGGTCGCGTCGAAAGTATAGTCGGCGCCGCCATCGGTCATCTGCACGATCTTGGCGACGGTGTCCTCGCGGCTCAGCCCCTTGGAATTGAGGAAGTCGGTCATGCCGAACTTGCGACCCCATTCTTCGCGGTCGGCGTTGATATCGACGCCGATGATCTTGTTGGCGCCCGCCAGCCGCGCACCCTGGATGACGTTGAGGCCGATCCCGCCGAGGCCGAACACGACCACATTGTCACCCACCTGCACCTTGGCGGTGTTGGTCACCGCACCAACGCCGGTGGTGACGCCGCAGCCGATATAGCAGCTGGTCTGGAAGGGGGCGTCCTCGCGGATCTTGGCGACCGCGATTTCGGGCAGGACGGTGAAGTTGGAGAAGGTCGAGCAGCCCATATAGTGGAAGATCGTCTCGCCCTTGTAGCTGAAGCGGCTGGTGCCGTCGGGCATCAGGCCCTGACCCTGCGTCGCGCGGATCGCGGTGCACAGGTTGGTCTTGCCGCTGAGGCAGGACTTACACTGGCGGCATTCGGGGGTGTAGAGCGGGATCACGTGATCGTCGGGCTTCACGCTGGTTACGCCCGGGCCGACTTCGCGCACGATGCCGGCGCCCTCATGGCCGAGGATCGAGGGAAAGATGCCCTCGCTGTCGAGCCCGTCGAGCGTATAGGCGTCGGTGTGGCAGATGCCGGTCGCCATGATTTCGACCAGCACTTCGCCTTCCTTGGGGCCTTCCAGATCGACTTCGACGATCTCCAGCGGCTTCTTGGCTTCAAAGGCGACGGCGGCACGGGTTTTCATGACTTTTGGGTCCTCTCTGAACGATCAAAGGTGACCCTTATCATTGCGCCAGTTACGAGATAATACTCGAAATTGTGATTAGATCATGTCACTGGTGCGATAATGGACAGGCCCTGGGAAGGTATCGAGGAATTCGTGGCGATTGCCGATGTCGGCTCCTTCGTCGGCGCGGCGCGCAAACTGGCCGTCACCCCTTCGCATATCAGCCGGGCGATCAACCGGCTGGAGCAGCGGCTGGGCACCCGCCTGTTCGAGCGGACGACGCGTTCGGTGCGGCTGACCGACACCGGGCGGGCGCTGGTGGAACGGTGCCGCCGGTTGATCGAGGAGCGGGACGAGACGCTGCGCTCGGCCTTGTTCCGCGACGAGATGGAGGGGCAGCTGCGGATTACCTGCTCGATCGCGCTGGGTGAGCGCTTCATCGAGCCGATGCTCCGCCGGTTCCAGACCGATTATCCCAAGGTCACCGTGTGGATCGAATTCACCAACCGCCTGGTCGACGTGATCGGCGAATCCTTCGACGTCGCGATCCGTACCGGGCAACCGGGCGATGCCCGCCTGTCGGCGCGGCAGATCGCCGCCCGCTCGCTGACGGTGGCCGCGTCGCCCGACTATGCGGAGCGCAAGGGGCTGCCGCAACACCCCGACGATCTGGTGAACTTCGATTGCCTGATCGGGACCATCCCGACCTGGCATTTCAACGACGGCGGGCAGCGCATGACCATCGTTCCGGAGGGGCGCTGGCGGTGTAACCATGGCAATTCGGTGGTCCGCGCCGCGATCGCCGGGATGGGGCTGTGCCAATTGCCCGACTATTACCTGCGCGAGCACATCACCAAGGGGCAGCTGCAGCCGGTGCTCGATTCCTATCGCGACGAGCCCGAGCCGATCTGGGCGGTCTTTCCCAGCAACCGCTCACGTATTCCGCGCGTGCGTCACGTGATCGACTTCCTCGCCAATCGCTTCGCCGCGCTGACGATCTGAGGGCCTGGAGGTCAAGCCTCTGTAAATCGATGCGCGCCGCGTTCGACCTGCATCCGGTGCGTATCGAGCACTTCGCGTGAGCGCTCGTGCCGCGAATGGAGGAACAGCCATTCATTGGTCACCGCTTCGGGCGTGATGTCGAGCACCATGTAGCCGCGGCGGCTGGTGTCGCACCACTTGATGGCCGGATTGGTGTCGAGATAGCTGCGGGCAATCGCCTGCGGATCGCCGAAATAGCGCTTGTCCATGCCGAGCGACGACACGCCCTGTCCGGCAAACTCCACCCCGGCGGGCTGGCCATCGTGCTCCAGCTCGAAGGCCCAGGCGTTGTGGCTGTCGCCGCTTAGCACCACGAGCTCCGCACCGGCGGCTTGCGCCGACGCGAGCAGCCGCGAACGCGCCGCCGGATAGCCGTCCCAGCGGTCCATGCTGGTGCCGATGCCCAGCGCGCCCAGTTGCACGGCGAGGTCGAGCTCGGCGCGCTTGCTGTCGCCGGGCGGGGCATCGGGCGTGAACCATGAAGAATAGTCGCGCGGCATCAAGGTCGTGCCCATGATGGTCTGCTGGGCCAATATCTGCCATCTGGCGCCGCCCGCAACCGATTGGGCGAGCCCGTCGGCCAGCCATCGCTCCTGCTCGGCGCCCATCATGGTGCGGGCCGGATCGGCGAGCGGGCCGTCGCGGAAGGCCAGGGCGGCGGTGAGCGGATCGGATTGCCCCTTAAGGTATTCCCCGAGATCAAGCTGCTGGCTGCGCCCGATGATCCGCGTTTCGAGCCGGAAGAGGCTGGCCAAGTCGCCAAGCTCGTAACGGGCATAGGCATCGGACCGCATTGGCAGCCATTCGTGCCAGGCGCGCATGGCCGCCGCCATCCGGACGGGCCACGGGCCCTCATGCTCGCCGTGGTTCTCGGCCCCGTGCAGCCAGCTATTGTTCACTGTCTCATGGTCGTCGCACATCGCGATCATCGGGTAGGCGCGATGGAGCGCCTGCAGGTCGGCATCCATGCGGTAGCTGGCGTAACGCAGACGATAATCGACGAGGCTCACGCATTCATGCTGCGGCTGGATCTGGCGCGCGATGGCCAGCTCCTCCAGCGCGTCCGAGCGGTCGAGTTTCGATTCGTAGATATAGTCGCCAAGGTGGATGACGAGGTCGAGGTCATTGCGCGCCGCCGCATGGCCATAGGCGTTGAACCAGCCCGAGGTCGCATTCGAGCAGGAGAAGACGCCGATGCGGACATTCTCCAGCGGGCCAGCGGGCAGGGTGCGGGTGCGTCCGATGTCGGAAACCTGCCCGTCAGGTGCGGTGAAGCGGTAGAAGTACCACTGGCCCGGCGCCAGCCCGGCGGGGCGGGCATGCGCGCAGAAATCGCTCTCCGGCCCGGCCGTCGTCGTCCCGCGCGCCACGATCTCGGCGAAAGCGGGATCGCGTGCCAGCTCCACCTGCAATTCGGCAGAACCGCCATCGAGCGGGACATAGCGCGTCCACAGGGTGACACTGTCCTGCACCGGATCGCCGCTTGCCACCGAATGGGTGAAGCCGCGCAAGGGGGTTGCCAGCAGCGTGCCGGGCGCAAGGGCGATGGCCGAGGTGAGAGCTGCAGCCTGCAGCAGGTCGCGGCGAGCAAGGGCGGGAAAGCGGAACCGGTCGGTCATGCGGGGCCCGATATCAGCGACCCGTGACAGACATGCTGCGCGCGCATGACATCGTGTCGAATTACCGCCTCGCAACAATCACATAAGCATCACCCTCATGTCATGACCCGGTTCTAGGGGGCCGCGGTCCGCAACGAAACCGTGACACAGGGAACCCTTCCATGAGCTTCAAGAACTTCGTCCGCAAAGGCGGTCGCCGCAGCCTGTTACGTGCGGCCTGCCTCGCCAGCGTCTGCATCTCCTCTTCGGCCTTTGCCGGCGATGTGGCGGGCACGATCACCAGCGTCACGCTCGATCGCCCGATGCGTGGCGCGAGCGTCGCCGTGGAAGGCACCGGGATCGCCGTCGCGACCGACGAGGACGGCCGCTATGTGATTCATGGCCTGCCTGCGGGCGACTACACGCTGACGGTGAGCCAGCCGGGGTACCTGCGCCAGACCATCCAGGTCAGTGTGCCGGAACAGGGCCGGGTGACCGCCGACGGGCAGATTGCGCTGGCGAACATGATCCAGGGCGCGCAGATCGTCGTCACCGGCGCGCGCGCCTCGCGCCTGCTGGCGAATGAGCGCAAGCGCGCTTTGCCAGTCGTCGCCGATGTGGTTTCCTCCGACGGGATCGGCAAGCTGCCCGACTACAACACGGCGGAGGCGCTGCAGCGCCTGCCGGGCATCTCGGTCGAGATCGACCAGAGCGAGCCGCGCTATGTCGTGATCCGCGGCGTCGACCCGAACCTCAACCTCGTGACCATCGATGGCAATGTCGTCGGCATTCCCGAGGCCGAAGGCCGCCGCGTCGCGCTCGACACGATCCCCTCCGACCTCGTCGCCGCGATCGAGGTGGTGAAGACAGTCACTCCCGATTACGACGCGAATGCCATCGGCGGCGCGATCAACATCGTCACCCCCAGTGCCTATGACCAGTTGCAGCCCTTCACTAATGTCTCGGCGCGCGGCCTTTACGGCGGCAAGGCCGAGAAGCTGGGCTTTGGCGCCAGCGCCATGCACGGCCAGACCCTTGGTGACGAGGACCAGTTTGGCATCGTCGTCGGGGCCAGCTACTCCAAGCGCTTCATCGATTCCGACTTGGTCGATCCGCGCAACTGGGAAGAAAAGGCCCCGGACTTCTGGGCCCCCACGGGTTTCCGCATGTTCGATTATTCGATCATGCGTGAGCGGATCGGCGGCATCGCCAATCTCGAATGGCGTCCGAGTGAAGACCTGCGCGTCTACGTGAACTCGATCTATAACGAGTTCACCGACCACGAAGGCCGCGACCAGTTCGACTTCGACATGGATCGCGGAGATACGGTGATCGCGGGCAATGAGGTCACCTATGACAGCGGCCGCGCCAGCCGTGAATTCCGCCAGAACAACCAGACCCAGAAACTCTACAACATCTCGCCGGGCGTGGATTTCCGCTTCGACAATATCGAGCTGAAGCTGAACTACACCTACGCCCATGCCGAGGAACACACGCCGGTACGCGACGATATCGAGTTCCGCACGGGCAGCAGCAATGTCTCGACCATCCTGGTGGGTGACGGGCTGCCGACCTTTACCTCGCTCGACCCGGCACTGTACGATCCCGCCGCGTTCCCGCTGCGCCGCATCCGCCGCCGGATGGAGTGGATCGACGAGGACCTGCATGCGGTGAAGGCCGACCTGCAATATGATCTGGAGAACGGGACCGACAGCTTCTTCAAGCTGGGCGTGAAGTTCACCGATCGCAGCAAGGATCGCGACAATTATCAGGAGCTGTGGACCGAGGCGGATGGTGTCGACGTTTCCTTCGCGACTTTCGGCGTGCTGGACGACATAGAAGACTATTATGGCGGCCGCTACGATTTCGGCCCGGCGATGGATTACGCCGGAATCATCGATTACTATTACAACCAGAATCCTGGCCTGCTGGAGCTGGACGTGGACGCGACAGCGGAAAACGACGCGGCCAGCGACTACAAGGCCAGCGAGCAGATCTATGCCGGTTATGCGATGGCGAGCCTGGAATTCGGCGACCTGACGGTCATCGGTGGCGCCCGCGTCGAACGGACCGAGGGCCGCTATGACGCCAACCTGCTCAGCGACGTCGATGGCATCATTCCGCTCAGCTTCGAGACCGACTATACCCATGTCCTGCCGAGCATCGCGCTCAACTATCGCCCGCAGCCCGAGCTGGTGATCCGGGCCGCCTGGACCAACACGATCGGGCGGCCGGACTATAGCGCGGTCGTGCCGACCTTCGAGGTCGAGGATGACGAAGGCGAGGCGGGCAATCCCGATCTTGATCCCTACACCTCGATGGGGCTGGACCTGTCGGTCGAATATTATCCCGATGCCGATACGGTTTTCGCGCTGGCAGGCTTCTACAAGTCGATCGACAACCCGATCTACACCCAGACAATTCTCGACACGACCTTCGCCGGGGTGGACCTGATCAGCCTGTCACAGCCGCAGAACGCCAATAGCGGTGAACTGTTCGGTATCGAGGCGAATGCCACGACGCGCTTCAGCTTCCTGCCGGCCCCGCTCGATGGCCTGGGCATTTCGGCCAATGTCACTTACGTCGATTCCAGCGTCGATGTGCCGGGCCGCGAGGGCGACGACCTGCCGTTCTTCCGCCAGTCCAAATGGCTCGCGGGCGGCTCGCTGTTCTTCGAGAAGGGCCCGATCGAGGCGCGTTTCGCTGTCAGCTATCGCGATGCCTATCTGACCGGCGTCGGTTCGAGCGCCGATTTCGACGGCTATACCGACGCACGCACCGTGCTCGACGCCAAGATCGGCTACCGTGTGATAGAGGGCATCCAGGTCTTCGCCTCGGTCTCCAATATCGGCGAAGAGCCGCTGGCCGAATATCAGGGCTATTCCGACCGCACGACCGCGCGCGAGGATTATGGCGTGAATGCCGATTTCGGCATCAGCGCCAGCTTCTAACGGCCCAGCTTCTGACGGCAGGGCGATTGAAATGCAGGGGCGCGCTGGCGGGAGGAATCCTTCAGCGCGCCCTCGTTTTTTTCCAGACACAGGGGTTATGCATGACCAGCCGCACCATCTTTTCCGCCCTGTTGGCGCTCGGCGTGACCGGCGGTGCCAGCGCCGTGCTGGCCGACCCGGTCGATTTTCCCGCGCCGGGCTTCCGCCAGGCTGCGGGTGAACCGCAGCCCATGCTGGAACTGACGGCGGAAACGCTGGGCGAGTATGCCGCGCCAGAGGCGGATCAGGGTGTGGCTGTCGATGGCGACTATTTCTATGCCGTCGATAACCACACGATCGCCAAATATGCGCGCGCCGACGGCTCGCGCCTTGCCGAATGGAACGACGAGAGCGGCGCGATCCAGCACCTGAACAGCTGCTACGCCGCCGAAGGCCTGCTGTGGTGCGCCAATTCCAATTACCCTGACGCGCCGATGGGCTCGTCGGTCGAGGTCTTCGATGCCGACACGCTGGAACATCGCGCCAGCCATAGCCTCGGCATGATGGAGGAGGGCTCGCTGACCTGGTTCTCCCCGACTACCACTGGCTTCATCGCCGCCTTCGCGCATTATGACCGCAACGGCGTTGACTATAAGGATCACCGCTATTCCAGCCTCGTCGCCTTCGACAGCGAATGGCGGCGGACCGGCGGCTGGCTGTTCCCGGTCTCGGCGACCGAGCGGATGGCGCCCTATGCGGCTTCGGGCGGGGCCATAGGGCCGGATGGGCGGCTTTACGTGACCGGACACGACCGGCCCGAAATGTATGTCTTCGAGGCTCCGCAGCGAGGGCCGCATCTCGTCCTTGTCGCGACCATCGCGCTGGAGATCGAGGGACAAGCCTTCTCCTTCGCACCCGATGGAAACGACATTTTCGCCGTGGACCGCGCCGCCGGACTGGTGCGGCAGATCGCGCTGCCTCAGCTCGATCCCCTAGCGGACTGAGCGCCGGGGCGCTCCCGATCCAATTCAGGACAGCGGCAAAGCGGGCTTGGTGCGCTGGCCCGGCTCGTGGCAGGAGGGCGGCAGTCAGGCAGCGGCAGTCGATGTGATCGGGGCGGGATGAGTTCGCAAACAGAGCAGCACGATGCAGATGTCATCGTCGTCGGGGGCGGCATTGTCGGGGTTTCTGCGGCATGGCACCTTGCCAGGGCGCGCCCCGGTATCTCGATCCTGCTGCTGGAAAAGGAAACGGCACTCGCCGCACACCAGACCGGCCACAACAGCGGCGTCATCCATGCCGGGGTCTATTACGCGCCGGGCAGCCTGAAGGCGCGCTTCTGCCGCGAGGGATCGGCGGCGACCTATGCCTTTGCCGCCGAGCACGGCATTGCCACCGAACGCTGCGGCAAGCTGATTGTAGCCACCAATCCACTGGAAGTAGAGCGGCTGCGTGCCCTGTTCGAGCGGGCGCGGCAGAACGGGCTCGACCCCGAGCGGCTCGATCGTGCCCGGCTGGCCGAGATCGAGCCGAATATTTCCGGGCTGGAGGCGGTGCTCGTCGCCAGCAGCGGGATCACCGATTACCCGGCGATCACGCGCAAAATGGCTGACCTTGCCTGCGCGGCGGGCACCGAAATCCGCTACGGTGCCGAGGTGCGCGGGATCGAGGAGCGGGCGGTTGGCGTGACCGTCCGCAGCTCTGCCGGGGATTTCCGGGCAGGCAGTGCGATCGTGTGTGGCGGGCTGATGTCCGACCGGCTGGCGCGCATGTGCAAGCTCGACCTCGATTTCCGGATCGTGCCGTTCCGGGGGGAATATTTCCAGCTCCCCGCAAAGCATAACGACATCGTGCGGCACCTGATCTACCCGGTACCCGATCCCGACCTGCCGTTCCTGGGCGTCCATCTGACACGGATGATCGACGGGTCGGTGACGGTCGGGCCCAATGCCGTGTTGGCGCTGGCGCGCGAGGGTTATCGCTGGTGCGACGTCAATCTGGCGGACCTGGCCGGAACGCTGACCTATCCCGGCTTCTGGAAGCTGCTCGCCGCCAATGCGAAGGCCACGCTGGACGAGTTTCGCGGGTCCGTTTCGCGCTCGCTCTATCTGGAGCAATGCCGCAAATACTGCCCCTCGCTGACACTGGACGACCTGCAGCCCTATCCCGCAGGGGTCCGAGCACAGGCAGTAATGCGCGACGGCAGCCTGGCGCCCGACTTCCTGATTCGCACATCGGCACGCTGCCTGCATGTCTGCAATGCACCGTCCCCGGCGGCGACCTCGGCTATCCCGATCGGGCAGAATATCGCCCGCGAATTCACTGAGTTCATGAGCGAAATCTGACGGCTGTGGGCATTCGCATTCGGTGAGGCTTGTGTCCCACTTCTGGATAGGTGCAAATGTCGCCTCATAGTCCTAGAATGGGCATGGCATGGAGAGCGGTGACTGCAAGCCAATCCAAACCACGGGGCGGGGCCAATAGTGACTACCGAAAATACGAAGCGAGATGAGCAGGCGGCCAGTGGACCGGCCCCGCGCGTAACCGTTGCAATCCCGGTCTATAACGGGGCGAACTTCCTCGCCGATGCGGCCAACTCCGTATTGCGCCAGACCTTCACCGATCTGGAGCTGATTATCGTCGACAATGCCTCGACCGACGAGACGGCGGATATCTGTAACGCGCTGGCCGCGCAGGATCCGCGCGTGCGCTATTATCGCAATGAGAAGAACCTCGGCGCGGCGCCCAATTACAATCGCGGGCTGGAGCTGGCGCGCGGCACCTATTTCAAATGGCTCGCCCATGACGACTGGATTTCGGACAACTACATCGAGGAATGTGTCAAAGGCCTCGACGAGCATCCCGAATTCGTGATCGCGCATGGCAGCGCGCGGGAAATGCTCGACCCCGAGACACCGTTCGTCGACAGCGAGTTCACCGTTCCCCTGTGGGGGCGTGCCGGACCGCTCGAACGCTTTGCGAGTGCGATGCGGATGGACCGTACCTGTCATGCAATCTTCGGGCTGATGCGCCGCGAGGCGATTGAGAAGACCACTTTGCACCGGACCTACTATTCGTCCGACCGCAATCTGGTGGCCGAGATGGCGCTGCTGGGCCGCTTCCTGTGCATCCCCGAGGCGATCTTCTACAATCGCAAGCATCCCGGCCAGTCGATGGCGCAGTCGAAGAACCGGCTGGCGCTCAATGTCTGGCAGGACACGAGCAATGTCCGCAAATATTCGACGATGCATCTCGACCGGTTGAAGCACGCCTGGGAAATCTGGGGCCGCTATCCCGAGATCGGCTCGCGCTACCAACTGATGAAATCCTGCGCGAGCTACATGTTCTCGCCGAAGCTGGTGCTGCGCTATGGCGACGAGCTGGCATGGTCGACCGCGCCGCGCGTCTATAGCGGGCTGCGCGGCATCGGGCGCAAGCTCTATCGGACGGTGCGTCCACCCAAGACCTATCTGAGCGATGCGGACGAAAAGGCTTCGGTTCCTGCTGAATAGGCGGCCTTAACCGCGCTTTCCACGCAGCCGGAGAAATCGGGGAAGGGCGATGGCGCCCGCCAGTCCGCCAGCCCAGTTGGCGAGCATGTTCCAGATCGTCGGATGCCGCGCTTCGAACAGGATCTTCGCGCCTTCCACCCCCACGGCAAGGGGCAGGACCAGCAGCACCACAAGCACCCACTTGCCGCGCATGGCGCGCAGCTGGAGCGCCGCATAGCCGACCGGCATGAAGGCGAGGAAATGCAGCAGTGTGGGCAGCACGTCGTCGGGGAAGGCAAAGCCGAAGGCGACGCGTAGACGGCTGGGCACCTGCCACCATTGCGCCGGTTTCTCCAGCACACCCGGAGCCAGCAGATCCTCGCGAAAAGCGGGAGTCGTGACCACGGCCCGTTCGATCCTGCCGTTCCATGGACGCAGGCCCAGGACCTCATTGCCCAGCGCCAGCCGGTAGCTGTCACTCCAGGTGCTGAGCGGCCGTTCGGGCAAGGTCGTTTCGATCGCGGCTCGCCCGTCCACCTCGACCTGCAGCTGCGCGTCGCGCACCCTGACAAGGATATCGCTGGAGCGACCGGCAGCGAAGACATTGGCGACCACGAAGGCTGGCTGGCCATCGGCACCCGACCCCGGACGACGGAGGCGAATCACCAGATCGGACCGGTCCTGCCCGATCACCAGATTGTGCGACAGGTAATCGTGTGAGAAGCTGACAATCCGTGCGGGACCTGACTGTTCGGAAAAAGTCGGCGTCACGTGCAACGAAACGGCAATCTCGCCAGATGCCCTGGCATCCGCGACCCAGCGTGGCGGCGCAGCCGTCCGGGCGATGCTCGGGGCGCTGAACAGCAAGGCGCCATCGGCCCGCTCCTGCAGGTGATTGTCCACCGTTTCAGGCAGTTCGAGCCGGAACGGTGCAATGGCCGCCAGCAGGTTGAGCGCCAGCACCAGCAGCAAAAGGCGCCCCGGGGTCACCCTGCCACCAGCCATGCAAATGTGTTAAACGAGCGTGTCATCGGGCGGTGTTTCGTTTGCCTTTGTTCCAGCGCGATACAGGCCTGGCAAAGCGCGGGAAACCTGCAGCGTCCTGCCATATAGCTGAATTCAGGAAGTGACGATCAACATCAAGCTTCCGGCAGAGCGCGAGATGTCGCTTGGGGGGAAACGGGCTAACCAGTTTGCGCCCATAAGTATGCCCCTTCGCGGTGCTACGAATGGAGCAGGGGTAGACGTCGTTGGCGGACGAAACGAGCAGCAAGCGTTTCGATGCCGGTGACGGGATGCAATCTTGGCGGTGTTATCTTCGGATCGCCCCAACGGAACAGGTCGACGGACAGAACAGGTGGATTGGGCATGATCGGAGTAAACAACAACGACAAGGTCAAGGTCGGGATCCTGGCCGGGGGCCTTGGCTCACGGCTGGCCGAAGAGACGACGGTGCGCCCCAAGCCGATGGTCGAGATTGGCGACATGCCAATCCTCTGGCACATCATGAAGCTCTATTCGCATTTCGGCTTCAACGATTTCAGCATCGCGCTGGGTTACAAGGGCGAATATATCAAGCGCTGGTTCCAGGACTATTATTCCAACCAGGGCTCGGTCTCGCTCAATGTGCGCTCGGGCGAGCTGGTACGCCACAACCCCGGCAACCTCCCGGACTGGAATGTCGACCTGGTCGATACCGGCATGAATTCTGGCACGGGCGGCCGGATCAAGAAGCTGGGGCCCTGGCTTGGCGACAACACCATGCTCATCACCTGGGGCGATGGCGTGGCCGATATCGATATCAACAAGCTGCTGGCCTTCCATCGCTCGCATGGCAAGCTCGCCACGCTGACGGCGGTGCGCCCGCCGGCGCGTTATGGCCACCTCAACATCGTCCAGAACCAGATCACCAAGTTCACCGAAAAGCCGCAGATCGGTGAAGGCTGGATCAACGGGGCCTTCTTCGTGCTCGAACCCGGCGTCCTCGATTACATCGAGAGCGAAGAGGAAATGTTCGAGCAGGGCCCGCTGTCTAAGCTGGCGGCGGACGGGCAACTGATGGCCTACGAACACCGCTCGTTCTGGCAGTGCATGGATACGATGCGTGAAAAGCAGATCCTCGTCGAACTGTGGCAGTCGGGCGAGGCACCGTGGAAACTCTGGAAGGATAATGTCGATGAAGGTTCTGCTGACGGGACACCTGGGGTACATTGGAACGGTACTGGCGCCGAAACTTCTCGCGCGCGGGCATGACGTAACCGGCCTCGACAGCGACCTTTTTGGCGATTGCACCTTTGCCGGTGAGGTAACGCAGTTGCCCTCGCTGGGCGCGGATGTCCGCAACTTCGTCAAACAGGCTGACGCGGTCGAGCGTCTGGCCGGTTTCGATGCGATCATTCACCTTGCGGGCCTGTCAAACGATCCCCTGGGCGATTATCGCCCGGGCCTGACGCAGGAAATCAACGCCGTGGCTTCGGCGGACCTTGCGCGCCTCGCCAAGGCCGCGGGTATCCCGCGCTTCATCTATGCCTCTTCGTGCTCCAATTACGGCGCATCGGGCGATGGCTTCGTGGCCGAGGACGGCGACCTCAACCCGGTGACGCCCTATGGTGTCTCCAAGGTGGAGGCGGAAGCAGCAATCAGCGTGATGGCGGATGAGACGTTCAGCCCGACTTTCCTGCGCGCCTCGACCGCCTTTGGCGTGTCGCCGCGCCTGCGGTTTGACCTGGTGGTCAACAACCTGACCGCCTGGGCCTGTGCGACCGGCCATGTCCGCCTGAAGAGCGATGGCCAGCCGTGGCGCCCGCTGGTCCATGTCGAGGATATCGCGACCGCCTATATCGCCTCGCTCGAGGCCCCGCGCGAGCTTGTCCATCTGGGCGTGTTCAATGTCGGCCAGACCAGCGAGAACTACCAGATTCACGAGGTCGCCGAGATCGTCCGGTCGGTTGTGCCGGGGTCGAGCATCACGTTCTCGAACGAGGTCGGAGCCGACATCCGCAACTATCGCGTCGACTGCAACCACATCTCGCGCACGCTGCACGGCTTCAAGCCGCAATGGACGGTGCGCCGGGGTGTCGAGCAATTGTACGACGCCTTCTGCTCGGCGGGCCTTACCGTCGAGCAATTCGAAGGTCCGCGCTTCAAGCGGATCGCACATGTCAAACACCGCATCGACGCGGGCGAAATCGACGGGGAACTATTCCCGGTCTCCGAATCTCAGGGCAAGGGGGGCTCCGATGCTCTTGCAACAGCGTAAGAATCTTTCCGTCACCGAAACCGCCTGCCGTTCCTGCGGGAGCGAGGCGCTCGTACCGATCCTCGACCTGGGGCGCACGCCGCTGGCCGACCGCCTGATCCGCCCGGAAAACGCTGGCGATGAGGAACTGGTCTTCCCGCTCGAAGTGGCCTTCTGCGCGGATTGCACGCTGGTGCAGATCCTTGAAACGGTTGCGCCGGAAATCCTCTATGCCGACGACTATCCCTATTTCTCGTCCTTCTCGCCCGCTTTGCTGGCCCATTCGCGGGCCAATGCCATGGCGCGTGCGGACGAGCGCGGGCTGGGCGCCGACAGCCTGGTGATCGAGCTGGCGAGCAATGACGGTTATCTGCTGAAGAACTATGTCGAACGGGGCATTCCGGTGCTCGGCATCGACCCCGCCGATGGCCCTGCCGCCGACGCGGAGAAGATCGGCGTGCGGACGCTGTGCGCCTTCTTCACCGAGCAGCTGGCGCAGGACGTCGCGGAGAAATACGGCCGCGCGGATGTCATTCACGGCAACAACGTCCTCGCCCATGTGAAGGACACCAACGGCTTCGTGCGCGGGATCGGCCACATCCTGAAGGATGACGGCGTTGCGGTGCTCGAAATGCCGCATTTGCTGCCGCTGATGGAGCATATCGAATTCGATACGATCTATCACGAGCACCATTGCTACTTCTCGCTGATCGCGCTCGACAAGCTGTTCCGGCGGCATGGCCTGTTCATCAACCGCGTCGAGCAGCTGGCGCTGCATGGCGGGTCGCTGCGAATCTTCGCCGAGCGGACCGAAGACGTCGATGCCAGCGTGACCGAGCTGCTCGCGCATGAGCGGGCGGTCGGCCTCGACAGCGCCGATTATTATCGCGAGTTCGCCGCGCGCGTGGCGGGCCTGCGCGAGAAGCTGGTGGCGCTGGTCGAGCAGCTGCGGTCCGAGGGCAAGACGGTTGCGGCCTATGGCGCGGCGGCCAAGGGCGCGACGATGGTCAATTATTGCGGGCTCGATCACACACAGATCGACTTCGTGGTCGACCGCAACGTCAACAAGCAGGGCCTGCTGATGCCCGGCGCGAAAATCCCGATCATGGCGCCCGAGGCGCTGCTGGAGAAACGCCCGGACTATGTCGTCGTGCTGGCGTGGAACTTCATTGACGAAATCGTGGCGCAACAGGCCGACTACCTTGCCACCGGCGGCAGGTTCATCGTGCCCGTTCCCGAACCGAAAGTCCTGTGATGAGCGAACTCGATACCATGACCCCGCGCGATGCGTCCGGTGCCGATCAGGTCCCCCACCAGCGGCTGGAGCAGTGCCCCAGCTGCGGCTCGCACCACCTCAAGATCTTTCACGAGCTGCGCGAGGTTCCGGCCAATTCCTGCCTGCTGTTCGACGACGTCGCGCAGGCGCTCGATTGCCCGAAGAGCAATATCGCGCTCGCCTACTGCGGTGAATGTGACTTCATCTTCAACGCTGACTTCGACCAGCGGCAGATCGAATATTCGGGCCGCTACGAGGAAACGCAGGGGTTCTCGCCGACCTTCAGCAAGTTCCACCGCCAGCTGGCCGCCGACATGATCGAGCGACATGACCTGCAGGGGCGCGAGGTGATGGAGATCGGCTGTGGCAAGGGCGAATTCCTCGTCCTGCTCTCGCAGCTGGGCGAAAATCGCGGCATCGGCGTCGATCCGAGTGCGCTGCCCGGACGGCTCGAAGGGGTCGAAGGTGCGGAACGCGTCACGCTGATCCCGGAATATTTCACGCCCGAGCACTGCCAGTCGGAGCCGGACTTCCTGTGCTGCAAGATGACGCTGGAGCACATCACCGACACCGGCGATTTCATCTCCACAGTGCGTGACGGCCTGACGGTTGAGAAGGGCACCGTGGTGTTCTTCCAGGTGCCCGAAGCGCACCGTATCCTCGCCGAATGCGCGTTCGAGGACATCTATCACGAGCATTGCTCGTACTTCACGCCATACTCGCTGACCCGGCTGTTCCAGTCCTGCGGCTTTCGCGTGACCCGCATCGCGCAGGAGTATGACGACCAGTATCTGACGATCGAGGCGGTCGCCGAGGATACCTCCGCAGCGCAGCCCGAATTTGCCGATCGCGGCGATCTCGCCGTCCTGGTCGACAGCTTCCCGGCGCGCCTGGCCGAAAAGCAGGCCTATTGGCGCTCAATGGTCGAAGCCGCCAATGCCAAGGGCGAGCGGGTCGTGCTGTGGGGCTCTGGCTCCAAGGCCGTGTCGTTCCTGACCACGCTGGGCGTCAGCGCGCTGGTCGATTGCGTGACCGACATCAACCCCAACCGGCACGGCTATTACATGCCGGGCACCGGCCACCAGATCGTGGCGCCGGCGGCATTGGGAGAGATCAAGCCGGGCCTCGTGATCGCGATGAACCGGATCTATCGCGAGGAGATACAGGCCGACCTCGACCGTCTGGGCGTCTCCTGCCAGCTTGAGTGTCTGTAGGGGGCGTTCAGGGCCCTTAGGGGTCCGTTCAGTCAACAGGGCAAACTGGCATCGCCGGGGTAGCGGTATGGTTCAGCCAGCCGCCGCGCCGAAAGTCTGCGTGCCCGCTCGCGGTAACGATGAACGCTCCGCTGTAGGGGTAGCCGAGAGTTGAAAGCCGATTCGGTTCGGTTGCTCCGCCCGGCGGGTCAAGTGTGACCATTCACGGCGATCTTCGCGCAAATTGCTGCAATGCAAATAGAATGTTTCATGTTGTTGCGGTGCGGCAACAGTCTGAAAGTACTGAAAAAGCAGTATATTTCGTTTCTATTGCAACGATATGTTCCGCGTGGGTTCGATTTGTTTCTTACGGTCATTTCCCCATCTCCCGACTGACATAATTCGCCTCTAGCGGGCGCTCCCGAACGTTGACCTTCAACCAGGGCGGGAGCATTTTTCCATGAAACTCAATTTCCATCTGGCAGCCAGCGTGGTCAGCCTCGGCGCGGCACTGCTGGCGGCCCCTGCCGCCGCGCAGTCGACTGGCTCAGAGGGTGAAGGCGACATCATCATCGTCACCGGCTCGATCCTGCAATCGCAGGAAGCTGCGCTGGAAGAAAAGCGCAGGGCCCCCAATGTCGCCGATATTGCCTCGGCGGACTCGGTTGGCCGCTTCCCGGATGAGAACATTGCCGCCGCGTTGACGCGCCTGCCCGGTGTGGCCGTGCAGCGCGATCAGGGCCAGGCCCGCTACATCCAGGTGCGTGGCGCCCCCAACCGCTGGACCTCGGTCAGCATCGACGGCATCCCGCAGACCGGCACCGATGAGGGCGGCGCTGGCCGCGCCTATCGCTTCGACTCCGTGCCCGCAGTGCTACTGTCGCAACTGGTCGTGAACAAGTCGCTGACGCCGGACCTGACGGCTGAAGCGGTAACGTCGAATGTCGACCTGGTGACCTATTCCGCGCTCGGGAACGACGGGCTCTCTGTGAATGGCGATATCGGCTATGGCTGGATGGATCTGGGCGGTGGCGAGCAACGTCAGGGTTCGCTGCGTCTGGGCTATGGTAGCGACAACTGGGGCCTGGTGCTGGGCGGCTCACACTACAAGCGCGAGCAGGTCACGGATAACCGCGAATATGGTTACAGCACCGGCAGCGACGGCGAACTGGCGCCACGCGATTTCGACGTCCGCAACTACCTGCTCGATCGCGAGACCAATGGTCTGTACGGTAAGTTCGAGGCCGAGGTGTCGCCCAGCACCACGTTCTATGTCAGCGGTATCTATACCGAGTTCAAGGATGACGAGCAGCGCAACCAATACGAGTTCGAGATCCAGGATGGCGATGGTATCCGCACCTATGACAGCGGCGACCTGATCAATGTGCCGGTCTCCGGCACTTTCAACGATGCCGAATACCGCAACCGCAATTACATCGCATCGGCGGGCGTGGATTACGAAGGCGACGCTTTTGGTGTGTCCTTCGCCGCCGGTTACACGCGTACGGAAAACACCACCGAACTGCCGCTGACGCTGACCGGCACGACCGACGAAAATGCGGTCTCCATGGTCTATGAGCGCAACGGCAACAACTTCCTCGAAATCACCGAATTGTACGAGACCGATTTCGATGTCGATCCGGTGACGATGGATCTTAGCAACCCGCGGCGCGGCGCGCCGCTCACCAGCTTCGACCAGATGACCTTCACCGTCGGCGGAACGGGTATCTACCCGATCTTCACCGATACGACGTCCGACGCCTACACTGCCAAGGCCGATGCCTACTACGACTTCGACGTCTGGCGGCTGAACTTCGGCGCGATGTATCAGCGCCGGGAGATCGCCGGCAATATCGCCAATTTCACCTTCGTGCCAATCGGGGCGCTGGGCTTCAACGTGAACAACTATGTGACCGGCGACCCCTGGGACACGAACTTCCCGCTGGGCATCGGCTTCACCTATACGGACAATCCGGCGCTCGATGCCGCGCAGGAAGCGATCCTGGCCGATAACGATATCGACCTTTACGACACCAACGCGCCGAGCGACTTCTTCGCGCAGGACGAGGACATCTGGTCGGGTTATGTCGGCGGCGATTTCGATCTGGGCGACCTGCAGATTATCGCGGGCGCACGCGCGGAGTATTATCAGGTCGGCACGAGCGGCACGGCAAATATCGACGGGACGCTGACGCCGCTCAGCGTCAGCCAGGACTTCTTCGACATATTCCCCAGCGTGAACGTCAAATACGATGTGACGGATAATCTGGTACTGCGTTTGGGCGGCATGCGAGGTACGGCGCGCCCGGCCTATGCCGCCCTGCGCGTCGGCTCCTCGATCGACGATGTCGAGGAACGCATCTCGGCCGGCAATCCGGGTCTGCGCCCCGAATATACCTGGGGCCTTGATGCGAGCGTTGAGTATTACCTGCCCAGCAATGGCATCGTCTCGGTCGCGGTTTTCTCGCGCTTTGTCGAGGATGTGCTTTACAATGCGACCCTGCCGGTCGGTACGGACGTGTTCAACAGCGGCGGTGTCAATCGCTCGGGCTACCAACTCAGCGCTGACTTCAATGGCGGCAACGGCACGGTCACCGGCGTCGAGTTCAACCTGCAGCATCAGTTCGATTTCCTGCCCGGTGCCCTTGGCGGCTTCGGTGTGCAGGGTAACCTGACGCTGCTCGATGGCGAGTTCGATGCGCCTGACGGTATGGGCGGTGTCGAGAAGTTGACCTTCCCCGGCCTGTCCGACACGATTGTCAATGCCTCGGTGTTCTACGAGAAATACGGCATCTCGGCACGCGTCTCCTACCAGTGGCGTTCCGAATATCTCGATACGATTGGCGGCCTTGGTATCGGCGATGGCGAGTTCCGCGGGGCCTATGAAAACCTCGATGTGACATTGCGCTATGCGATCAACGAGAATTTCACGGTCTTTGCCGATCTGGCGAACCTGACCGACGAAATCTACACCGCCTATGACGGCTCGCCCGAATATCCGGTGGAGGTCGAGCAGATCGGCTCGCGCTATATGTTCGGCATTCGCTTCGACTATTGAGAGAGACCATGAGCAAGCCCACCCTTCTCGCGCTTGCTGCCGCGCTGGCCATCGGCCAGCCGGCACAGGCTGAAGCCCGCACCATCCTCATCACCAACGATGACGGGCTGACCAGTAATGTCGTGGCGCTGTATCGCGCGCTGAAGTCGGACGGGCACGATGTGATCGTGTCCGTTCCCTGCACCAATCAGAGCGGCATGGGGGCGGCGATCGAGATTGCCCGCCCGCTTGCCCCGCTGGATGAGGCGTGCGTTGGCGATGCCGCTGGGATTGGCGCCCCAGGGGCCGGACCGGTCACTCGCAAGGGCCTTGGCGACGATTTCTATTACGTCGACAGCACGCCGGTGGTTGCGCTTTATCATGGGCTCGACGTGGTGGCGCAGCAGCGCTGGGGCGCCGCCCCCGACCTGGTCCTGTCCGGGCCTAACGAAGGGCAAAACGTGGGCTCGATCATTCTCAGTTCGGGAACGGTCAGTGCGGCTCAGGTCGCTGCGTTGTACGGCCTGTCGGCAATAGCGCTTAGCGCCGGGGCGAACACCGAGGATGAAGGGCTGGCCCATCCGCTATCGACCGTGGTCGGCGAGCTTGCCGCCGATCTGGTCGAAGCGCTGGACGCCAGGTCCGATGGCGGTCGGTTGCTGCCCGAAGGGCTCGCACTTAACGTCAACTTTCCCGACGATCCCACCGGAGCGGCGTGGCAACTGACCGAGATCGGCACCTATCAGGCGTACCAGGCCGGGTTTGCAGCGGATATGGCGGCGGATGCCTCGCCTGTGCTGGCGGCGATGGCGGCGGCGCGGGGTATGAAACTGCCCAATCTGCCGGGCCTTGTGTTCGGGTTCAACGATGCCGAGCCGACGGCTGAGCAGCTGGATGACGAAGCTTTTGTTTATCGCAGTGATATTGCCGTAAGCCCGATGCAGGCTGGTTATGGCGTCGAGTCACCGTCTAAAGAGTGGCTGGACTGGCTGCTGGAGGATCTGATCAGCGAGTAAGTCCGGGGAGCGGCTGGATCGATGAGCGCAGGCAGAATTGTTGGACCGCTCGCGATCCTTCTCGGTCTGGCCGGATGTGCCGGGACTGGTGGGCCGCCAGTGGCCGAACCGGTCGCCGGGCCCGTCAGCGTCCGTATCCTGGCGCTGAACGACTTCCACGGCTATCTCGAAGCCCCCGAGCGCGCGGCCCGCTTTTACGATGGCGGCGAGGAGGTGGAGGCGCAGCTCGGCGGGGTGGCCCAGATGGGCGGCCTGCTGGAGAGCCTGCGCGCCGAAAACGCCAACAACATCACCGTTGCCGCGGGCGATCTGATCGGCGGCAGCCCGCTGCTTTCCTCCTATTTCCTCGACGAGCCTGCCATCGCCTCGTTGTCGCAGATCGGGCTCGATCTGGCCTCGGTCGGCAATCACGAATTCGACCGGGGAACAGACGAGCTAAGGCGTATGCAGGATGGCGGCTGCGAGCAGTACAGCGTTCGCACCCCCTGTGCCATCGAGCCCTTCGCGGGGGCGGATTTCCAGTACCTTGCCGCCAATGTCGTCGATGACGACGGAGCGACTCTGTTTCCCGGCACGGCCTTGCGCGATTTCGGTGCGGCCAAGGTCGGCTTCATCGGGATGACGCTGGAAGACACGCCCAATCTGGTCGCCAACTCGGCAACCGAGGGGTACCGGTTCCTCGACGAGGCGCAGACCGCCAACCGGCTGGCAGGTACACTTGTGGCGGCGGGTGCGGACACGGTCGTGCTGCTGATCCATCAGGGCGGCTACGTTCAGGGCATGAACGCGCTGGCCGATTGTCCAGGCTTCACCGGTGCGATCATCGAGATCGAGGAAGCGCTCGATCCCGCCATCTCGGTCATCGTGTCGGGACATACGCACAATGCCTATGTCTGCGAGCTCGACCGGGGAGGGGCAAGTCCGCGCCTGCTGACCTCGGCCGGGCGTTATGGCGGTTTCCTGAGCGTGATCGACCTGACCATCGACCCGGCAAGCAATCAGGTGACGGCGGCTGCCGCGCGTAACCTTCCCGTGAAGGCCGAAGGCCCCGGCCATCCGGGGGCGGCGGCGATAACGCAACGTTATGCCGCGGCATCCGCAGCCGTCAGCGAACGCCCGGTTGCGGCCATCACCGGCTACGATCCCGACGCGCCGAACTGTCTCGACAATACAGCGCAGGATTTCGTCGCCGATGCCCAGCTATATGCTGCGCGGCGGGCGACCGGGGGGGAGGTCGATTTCGCCTTCGTCAACAATGGCGGTGTCCGCGCCGACATGTCGGTCGCTGCCGATGGCGTGCTGACCTATGGCGAGATCTTCGCCATGCAGCCCTTCGCCAATTACATCGAGATCCTCGAAATGAGCGGGGCGCAGGTGAAGCAGGTGCTGGAACAGCAATATTGCGCCGAGGATTCGGGCCGCAATTGCTATGCGCGGCTGGTCCCGTCGGCCAATGTCGCGATCCGCGTGGATTCCAGCCGACCGTTTTTCAACCGCATCGTTGCCGTGGACCTCGACGGGGAACCGCTCCAGGCCGACCGCCTGTACCGCGTGGCCGTGAACAATTTCCTTGCCGGTGGCGGCGACGGGTTTTCCGTCTTCGTCGACGTGCCGCGCCTTGGCTCGGCAGGTGTGGATACGGACGCGGTCGAGGCCTATGTTGCCAACAACGCGGTCAGCGTACCGCGCTGCGGGCGGGTGCTCGATATCGCGTCATAGAAAACTGCGGTAAAATACTGAAAGAAATGGCTATTTCAGGCCGATCTCGCGCAGGCGAATGTCGAGAAAATCGTTGGCAGCGATCGGCTCGGGCGGCGGGGTATCAGCGTCCGGGTCGATAAATTGCGCGGGCGGGTCGATCACGAAATCGGGCCGGAAATGATGGAAGAACGGCATCGAGAAGCGTGACCGGCGGGCCCCGTCCCCGCGCGGGTTGACCACCCGGTGCTTGGTCGAGGGCAGGCGGTAATTGGTCAGCCGCTCAAGCATGTCGCCGATATTGACCGCCAGCGCGCCATCGGGGGGCGAAACGGGGCGCCACTGGCCCTGCCGGTCGAGCAGTTCGAGGCCTGCCTCTTCCGCGCCCAGCAGCAGTGTGATCGCATTGATATCGCCATGCGCCGCCGCGCGGATCGCGCCTTCGGGGGCATCGGCAGGCAGCGGCGGGTAGTGCAGCAGGCGCATCACCGAATTGCCGTCTGCCGTCGCGTCATCGAAAAAGGCCGGGTCGAGGCCGAGATGCAGCGCCAGTGCGCGCAGGATGCGGGCCCCCGCCTTGTCGAACTCGGCGAACAGGCTTTCGTAGGTCTGCTGGAAGCCGGGCAGTTCGGTGGGCCAGACATTGTCCGGCATGTCGGCGGCATATTTGTGGCCGGGCGGCAGCGAGCGCCCGATATGCCAGAATTCCTTGAGGTCGTGGACCTGGGCGTCCTTGGCGATTTCGGTCCCGAACGGCGTGTAGCCGCGCGCCCCGCCGCCGCCGGGAATGAAATAGGCGCGCTTGGCGGCCTCAGGCAGGGCGAAGAAGGCGCGGGCGGTGTGCCATGCCTCATCGACAAGGTCCTGCGGGATGCCGTGATCGCGCACGACGGCGAAGCCGAACTCGGTGAAGGAGCGGCCCAGTTCGTCGGCGATTTCGTCGAGGTTCTGGGCCAGCGAGACGGATGCGATGTCGGGCATCTGGCGGGTCCTAATAGGGGAGGAGGAGCGCGGCGAGCGCGGCGCTCATCAAATTGGCGAGCGACCCGGCAGCCAGCGCACGCAGGCCGAGCCTGGCGATGACGGGGCGCTGGTTGGGCGCGAGGCCGCCCGTCACCGCCATCTGGATCGCGATCGAGGAGAAGTTGGCGAAACCACACAGGGCGAAGGTGACGATCGAGCGGGTCCTGTCCGACAGCGCTGCCGCTTCGATCTGGCCGAGATTGATGAAGGCGACGAATTCATTGAGCACGATCTTGGTGCCGAACAGCCCTCCTGCCGTGCCGGCCTCTTCCCACGGGATGCCGATCAGGAACATCACCGGGGCCAGCACCCAACCGAGGATTTGCTGGAAGGACAGGTCCGGCATTCCGAACAGCCCGCCGATGCCGCCCAAAATACCATTGGCCAGCGCCACCAGCGCGACAAAGGCCAGCACCATCGCGCCGACCGCGACGGCGAGTTTGACGCCGGTCTGCGCGCCCTGCGCCGCAGCCTCGATCAGATTGGCGGCACGCCCGCTTTCATCGAAATGCTCGGCGACGACGACCTCGTGCGGCTTCTCGCCCGCCTCGGTGATCGCGGCGGGACCCTCGGCACTGATCCGGGCGTGGGGGAGGGAGATCTTGCCGCCCACCTCGTCCGCCAGTTCGGGCGGGTCGGGCATAATGATCTTGGCCATCAGGATGCCGCCGGGTGCCGACATGAATGCGGCCGCCAGCAGGTAAGGCAGGTATTCCTCGCCCAGCAGCCCGGCATAGGCGGCGAGGATGGTGCCCGCGACACCGGCCATGCCGACCACCATCAGCGTGAACAGCCGCGACGGGGCGAGGGCGGCGAGATAGGGCCGCACCACCAGCGGGCTTTCCGACTGGCCAACGAAGATGTTTGCCGCCGCGCCCAGAGATTCCACGCGCGAGACGCCGGTGACCCAGCCGATTGCGCCACCGACCCAGCGCACCAGCCGCTGCATGATCCCGAGATGATAAAGGATCGAGACGATGGCGGCGAAGAAGATGATCACCGGCAGCGCGCCGAGCGCGAAGGTATCGGACAGCGGGTTGTTGGCGTCCGCGCCGAAGATGAACTGCGTCCCCTCGTCGGCATAGGAGAGCAGGGCGGACACGCCCCCGGCCATGGTCTCGATAATTGCTCGCCCCCACGGCGTCCGCATGACGAGCACGGCGATTCCCGCCTGCAGCGCGAAGGCCGCGGCCACGACCCGGAAGCGGATCTGGCGCCTGGCGTTGGAGAGCAGGAAGGCGATCGCCAGGATCACGGCGATGCCGATCAGGGGGATGAACTGCTGCACGGGGTCTCCGGGGAAACGAAGCGGTGGTTAAAGCGCGCTATCGCCGCCGGGTCAAAGTCATAGCGCGGGCATAATTTCCTGGACGCTTTTCATTCTCCTTTGCGTGACCTAGCGAAGGGCGATGGAAACCACCCGCACCGATGCACTGCCTTTGCCGCTGCTGCTATTCGCCACCCTTTATGGGGGCATGACCTGCATTGCGGGCGTGCTGGGTGCGAAGCAGGTCGCGCTGGGACCGCTGGCGGTCGAGGCAGGCATTTTCCCCTTCCTGCTGCTGGTCTCGATTTCGAGCAGCGTGGCGGCGCTGTACGGTCGCTCTGCCGCCAACCTGCTGGTGCGGCTGGGCCTCATCCCGCTGCTGACGGCCATTGTACTCACCTGGATCGTCATCGGCCTGCCGACCGATGCGGGCATGTACGAACCGGCGAAAGAGGCCTTTCCGATCATTCTCGGGCAGAGCTGGCGGCTGATGGTTGCCGGGATTCTCGCCTACGGCATTTCGATGACGTTAAACGTCTGGCTGTTTTCGCGGATTGGTGCGGGCGGGGTGAAGTTCGCGGAGCTGCGCGGGGCGATTGCCTCGGTCATCAGCCAGGTGGTCGATACGATCATTTTCATCACTGTGGCGTTCTACGGTGTGCGCCCGATCGGCGAACTGCTGCTGGGGCAGGCGCTGGCCAAGGTGGTGCTGTCGGTCGTGCTGGTGCCGGTGGTCATCCGGCTGCTGATAGCAATCGGGACGCAGCTGGGCGCGCCGCGTCAGGCGAAGGCCGGGTGATGGCGGACGATCCGCTGATCGCGGCGGCCAGACAGGCGCGCGAAAAGTCCTATTCGCCCTATTCCGGGTTCGCGGTTGGTTGTGCGGTCGAGTCTGCCTCGGGCGAGATCGCGCTGGGCGCGAATATGGAGAATGCCAGCTATCCGCTCGGTGTCTGTGCGGAGCAGGCCGCGCTGGCAGCGGCACAGCAGGCGTTCGGGCTCGACAAGATCGTCCGCATGGCGGTGGTGGGTGGGCCGAAAGGCGGCGATCTGGTGCCGATCACGCCGTGCGGCGGTTGCCGACAGGCCATTGCCGAGGCGGCCAAGGTCTCCCGCTGCGATATTGCTGTGATCGGACTGGCGAGTGACGGCAGTGAGGTGGTGAGGTGTATCTCGCAGCTGCTGCCCGATTCCTTCTCACTCTAGGGCTGTTCTTTCACGCCCACATTGCCTCCGAGCGCCTGCCATAGCAGGACCCGCGCCCGGCGCGCGCGTCCGGCGGCGGTCGCCGCCTGTTCGCCGCTCTGGTCCGCCGCGCGGCGCGCATCGAGCACGGCCAGCAGGCTGTCGAGCCCGGCCTCGTAACGCGTACTGGCCAGCCGGGCTGCCCGGTCCAGAGAGGCGGCCTGCTGCGCGGCAGCCTCGGCCTCACCGTCGCTTGCCGCGACCAGTGCATAGGCGGTTTCGGCATCGCCCAAGGCGGTGAAGACCGCGCCGCGATAGGCCTCGAAGGCGATCTTCTTCTCTGCCGCTGCGCCGTCGATTTCCGCGCCGATCCGTCCGAAGTCCAGCAACGGCGCGGCGACCGAGGCGGCGAGCGATCCGACCACGGACTCGCTTTCGAACAGGTCGCCGAGGCCATAGGCGAGCAGGCCGATGGCACCCGACAGGCTGAAGCTGGGGAAGCGCTGGCGCGCGGTCGCGGCCAGCTCGGCATCCTTGGCGCGCAGGGTCGCGGCGGCGGCGAGCACGTCGGGGCGGCCCGCGAGCAGGTCGGAGGGCAGGCTGGCGGGCGCGGAGGAAAGGAAGGGGGCAGGGGCCTCCGCCTCCAGCATCGCTTCCACGGTCCGCGCGTCCTGTGCGGTCAGCGTCATTAGCCGACCGACCAGCCGGGCCCGCTCGCTGGCCAGCGCGGCAAGGCGGCTGCGCGCGGCGTCGGAGATGCTCTCGGCGCGGACGCGGTCGAAGCCCGGGGCGATCCCGGCCTCTTCGCGTATGCCTGTCAGGTCTGCAAGGCGCGTGGCTGCGGCAAGGTCCGCTTCGATAGCTTGGCGCCGCGCCGTCAGCGTGCGCCAGTCGATCACGGTTGTTGCAATTTCGCCGACCAGTGCCAGCCGCACGGCACGGGCCGCCGCATCGGCGGCATCGAGCCGGGCGATGGCCGCGCGTTCCTGTGCCCGCAGCCGACCGAACACGTCGGGGTCCCAGCGGGCGGTGATGTTGGCGGCATAGGCGACGCGCTCGGTATCGAAGGCGACGCCGGGGGGCAGGTTGGAGGAGAACTGCGCCGGGTTGGTCCGCGTGCCCGTTACCGACGCATTGGCCCCGATAGCGGGATAGCGCTCGGCTCCGGTGCGCGCGGCGCCTGCTCGGGCCTGTTCGATCCGGGCGAGTGCCTCGGCCAGGGTGGGGCCGCTCGCCACCGCCCGGTCCGCGAGTGCAACGAAGGCGGGATCGTCTTGCGGCAACAGGTTGGCGAGCGCGGCGGCGGTTGGTTCGTCGGGCGCATAGGCGAATGTTGCGGGCAGGACCGGGGCGGGCGTTGCGACCTCGGGGGCGGGGCCCGCCACACACGCCGTCAGGCTGGCCGATAGCGTCAGCGCGCTCGCCGCAAGGAGGAGGCGAGCGGGGTTCACTCGGCCTCTCCGGATTCCGTATCGTTCGCCGGGATAAAGGCATCGACCTGCTGGCCGACACGGAAAAGGCCGTCGGTTTCGGGCAGGGCGTAGATGACCTGCAACACCCGCACATCGACGCGTTCGGCGGCGCTGTTGGTGAGCGATTTCTTGGGCACGACCAGCGGCTCGGCACGCACAAAGCTGGCTTCTACCTGCCGGTCCGCCGCGCCGCGCGGGCTGACAGCAGCGGGCGCTCCCAAGGCAACGCGGGGGGCCTGCTCCTCGTCGATGTCGATACGGACATGCAGCGGCTGGGTCTGGCCCATCTCGATGAAAGGGGTACTGCCGCCGCCTTGCGTGCTGACGAACTCGCCCTTGCGGATATTGACCGCCAGGATCTCGCCCGCAATCGGCGCGCGCACGGTCAGCCGCTCAATCTCGGTGCCGGCACTGCTGGCGCGGGCCTGGGCGCTGCCCAGCTGCGCCTGCGCCAGCGAGAGGCGCTGGGTCGCCGCTGCGGCCTCGCCCTCGGCGCGGATGACCTCAGCCTGGCTGACCGCTGCCGGGTCGCTGACCGAAAGGTAGAGGTCCAGCTGGCGGGTGGCGGTCGACTGGGCAGAGTTGGCCTCGGCAATCGCGGCGCGCGCCTGGACGATGGCCGCCTCGGCCTCGCGCAATTGTGCGCGGGCGGCGCGGTCATCGACGGTGAATAGCACCTCTCCCGCCCCCACCCGGTCGCCCGGCATGACATAGAGGCCGGTGACGAGACCGGACAGCGCCGAGCCGATCTGGATCAGTTCGCTGGCCGGTTCGACCACGCCCGAGCCTGCGACACGCGGCGCATCGGCCAGCGCTGCGGGGGCGCGGGCGGGCTCGCGCGTCGGCTCCGACAGGTCGCGGTTCGGCTGCGACACGAGTACATAGATCGCTGCCGCGATCAGCCCGATAAGTGCGATGGCGGGAAGGATCTGGCGCGGAAAGCTGAGGGTCTTCCAATCGATGGCCATGGGTTTGTCCTTGGTGTCGGTATCCTTGGGGGGTCAGTGTCCGTCCGGCATGTCGATGCCGTCGTGGATGATGCGTCCGTCCTCGAGTACAAGGATGCGGTCGGCGAGATCGAAAATGCGATTGTCGTGGGTGACGATGATGCAGGCGCGGTCCGGGGCGACGGCAACATCGCGCAGCAGGTCCATCACCCGGCGGCCCGAGGCGGCGTCGAGCGCGGCGGTCGGCTCGTCGCACACGACCAGCCGCGGCTCGTGCACCAGCGCGCGGGCAATTGCCACGCGTTGCTGCTGACCGCCCGACAGCTGGCTGGGCAGCTTGGCCGCCTGGTCGGCGATGTTGAGCTTGGCGAGCATGGCAGTGGCGCGTTCGCGCGCCTCGCCAAGGGGAACACCCTGGGCAATCAGCGGTACGGCGGCATTGGCGGCGGCATCGATCGAGGGGATGAGATTGTACTGCTGGAAGATGAAGCCGATATTCTGCAGCCGGAACTCGACCAGCTCGGTATCGCCCAGCGCATAGATGTCGGTGTTGAAGACCTTCACCTCGCCCAGCGTCGGCCACAGGATGCCGCACATGATCGAGATCAGCGTGGTCTTGCCCGACCCGCTCTCGCCGACGAGATAGGTCAGCTCGCCCGTACGAATGTCGAGGTCGATGCCATGCAGGACGGTGATGGTCTGCTGGCCCGCCATGAAATCGCGCGTGATGCCGCGTGTGCAGATCGCTGCGCCTGTCATCTGAATAGCCCCGTCATCTGAACACCGAAGCCGGCTCGGTCCGCAGCACGTTGCGTAGCGCCAGCCAGCCGGTCAGCGCCAGGATCAGCGCCACCGCGAACAGGCTGACCAGCGGGATCTGCCAAGGGAGGTAAAAGCCCTTGAAGGTCGGATCCTTGCCAAATCCCCAGACGAACAGAGCGGTACCTATCAGGCCCAGACCGTAACCGATCATGCCGACCAGACCCGCCTGCGCGGCGACCATGCGGCGGATCTTGCGGTTGGTCACACCGATCGCCTTCAGCGCGCCAAACTGCTTGATGTTGTCGCGGATGAACAGGCTGAAGGTCAGCCCGACAATGGCCACGCCGACCACGAAGCCGAGCGCCACGGTAATGCCGAAGTTGAACGGGATGCCGGTATTCTCGATGATGAAGTCGACCCCGTCGCGGGCGAATTCGTCGCGGGTGCGGGCGCGAAGGCCGGTCTGCTCGGTGATGCGGCGGGCGACCTCCTCCGACGGGACGCCGGGCGAGGTGCCTGCCAGCACGAAGGACATGCGGTTGCGGGTGCCCGGCACGTAGCGCAGCGCCTGGCTGTATTTCGTGTAGAGCGTGACCTGGCTGGTGAAGCTGGGGATGGCATCGGCCACGCCGCGGATCACCGCGCGCTGGTCGTTCAGTTCCAGCCGCTCGCCGATCGGGCTGCGGCCATCCTCGAACATGCGGGTCATGCCGACATCGTCGATAATCACGCTGTCGGGCTGGGCGAGAACGTCGGCGCTGCCTTCGGTCATGTTTCGCGGCAGGCCGATCAGCGTGGCATCGTCGACCCCGATGATCGCCACGCCCTCCAGATCGCCATCGCCCGAGCGGACCGAGGCGGAGGCGCGCAGATGCGGCACCGCCCATTCCACGCCCGGAACGCTGCGGACCTTGTCGAGCGCGGTGGCGGGCATGGGGTAATTGACTTCGGTCGTGCGGCTGACCTCGTCCATCACCCAGATCTCGGCGCTCGGCACGTTGTATACCGGGCTGCCGCCGCGGCCGGTGATGTTGACGAAAATGGTCAGCTGCTGGGTGATGAGCAGGGTGGAGAAGGCAATCCCGAAGATCAGGCCATAAAATTTCTGGGCATCGCCGGTCAGCATGCGAATGGCGATCCAGAGCATGGCTTGGCTTGCCTTTCCGTGACGGCGCCCGCATTATTGAACGCAGGTGTTTAACTGAACGGTGACGTACAGTTTGTCAAGCGAGAAAATCACTGGAAGAGGCCGCCCGATCGATACGGCGAAGCGCGAGGCCATCGTGGCGGCGGCGATCCACGCCTTCCTGAATCAGGGCTTCGCGGCCACATCGATCGAGCAGGTTGCCGCCAGTGCCGGGGTGTCGAAAGTCACGGTTTACAGCCATTTCGGCGACAAGCGCGGCCTGTTCACTGCCGCGGTCGAGGCTGAATGCAACCGCATGCGCGACCATTTCACCATCGACAATCCCGGCCAGGGGACGGTGCGCGAGCGACTGACTGCCATCGGTCAGGCGATGGTCGCGTTTCTGTCGCGCCCGGAAATGATCCAGTTCGACCGGCGAATCGCCGCCGAGACCGAAACGGACCCGGAGATCGGCGAGGTCTATCTCGCCGCGGGCCCGCACCGGATCAAGCGGGGCTTCGTCGGCTTGCTGCGCGCCATGGGTGAGGCCGGCGAAGTGCGGATCGACGACTACGAACTGGCGGCGGAGCAGTTCGTCAGCATGTGCAAGGGCATGGGCGATCTGGAACGGCGCTATGGCCATTGCTCGGAACCGGCACGCGACCAGGCGCGCATAGCGGCTGCGGTAGAGGTCTTCTGTGGGGCCTATATGCCGGATGACGGTAAACTTTAGCAGCAGGGCCCCTTGCGGTAAACTGCGACAGGCCGCATCTATGCTGCATTGCACATTTTTACCGGAGTTGACGCGCGATGAGCGACTGGAACCTCAATGTCACGCGCCGGGGGCTGCTGGCTTCCTCGGCGGCGGGTTTGGCCATCGCGCCCGCTGCACAGGCACGCCCCGGGAACCAGCCAGCGGGAGGAGCGTCCATGGATATGTCCGTCACGCTTGAGGTCAACGGCAAGGAGCGCATGCTGACGCTCGATCCGCGCACGACGCTGCTCGAAGCGCTGCGCGAACATCTGCAGCTGACCGGCACGAAAAAGGGCTGCGATCACGGTCAGTGCGGCGCCTGCACCGTCATCGTCAACGGCGAGCGGATCAATTCCTGCCTCTCGCTGGCAGTGCAGCATGCGGGTGACGAGGTGACCACGATCGAGGGATTGGGAACGCCCGAGAATTTGCACCCATTGCAGGAGGCCTTCATCGCGCGCGACGGCTATCAATGCGGCTATTGCACGCCGGGACAGATCTGCTCCGCCGTGGGTATGCTGGGTGAGGTCGAGCGCGGCGTCCCCAGCCACGTCACTGCCGACCTTGGCGAGACCATGCAGGCCACCCACGATGAGGTGCGCGAGCGGATGAGCGGCAATATCTGCCGCTGCGGTGCCTATTTCAACATCACCGCCGCCATTGCCGATGTGAGTGGGAACTGAGCGATGAAAAGCTTTACCTACGAACGCGCGACTTCGCCTGCACAGGCCGCCGCGATTGTCGCGGAACGCAAGGGCGCGAAGTTTCTTGCCGGCGGTACCAATTTGCTCGACCTGATGAAGCTGGAGATCGAGACGCCGACGCATCTCGTTGATGTGCAGGATCTCGACCTCGACACGATCGAGGAGACGCCGGAGGGCGGCCTGCGGATCGGTGCACTGGTCCGCAACACTGCGCTCTCCGCCGACCCGCGCGTCATGCGCGATTACGCGGTGCTGACCCGCGCTATTCAGGCGGGCGCGAGCGGGCAGCTGCGTAACAAGGCCACCACCGGGGGCAATCTGCTGCAGCGGACGCGGTGCCCCTATTTCTACGACACCAACATGCCGTGCAACAAACGCAGTCCGGGCAGCGGCTGTGCGGCGAGTGGCGGCTATTCGCGCCAGCTGGGCGTGGTCGGCATCTCGGACGAATGCATCGCCACCTATCCGGGCGACATGGCAGTGGCGCTGGCGCTGCTCGATGCCGTGGTCGAGACGGTCAAACCCGATGGCACCAGCCGCTCCGTCCCGATCGGCGAGTTTCACCTGTTGTGGGCCGATACGCCCGACAAGGAGACGGCGCTGGAACATGGCGAGCTGATCACCGCCGTTGTGCTGCCCGGGCCTTTGGGCGGGCAGCATTTCTATCACAAAGTGCGCGACCGGGCGTCCTACGCCTTTGCGCTGGTCTCGGTCGCGGTGGTGCTCCAGCCCGATGGCAGCGGGCGGGTTGCCTTTGGCGGCGTGGCGCCACGCCCCTGGCGCAAGGACGCCGCTGATGCGGCCCTGCCTGAGGGTGCCAAGGCGGTGGTCGCACAGGCCTTTGCCGGAGCGACAACGCGCGAAGACAACGAGTTCAAGATTGCCCTGGCCGAGCGGACGCTGGCGGGCATTCTGGCCGAGGCGAGGAGCTGAGCCATGAAATACGAAGCCCCCGCAGGAAAAAACCTGTTCGACGATGCCAAGGTCATCGGCAAGCCGACCCCGCGCATCGACGGTCCGTTGAAGACGACAGGTACCGCTCCCTATGCCTATGAGCGGCACGATGTCGTTTCGGGGCAGGTCTATGGCTACATCGTCGGTGCGGCAATCGCGAAGGGCCGGATCGAGTCAATGGACCTTACCGATGCCCGTGCTGCGCCTGGTGTCATCGCCATCGTCGCCGCGACCGAGATCGACCCGGTCGGCACCAGCAATTTCAACACCGCGCCGCTGTTCGGCGGGCGTGAGATCGCGCATTATCACCAGGCGATTGCCTGCGTGGTGGCCGAGACCTTCGAACAGGCGCGCGCCGCCGCCGGGCTGATCCGCACCACCTATGAAAGGGAGGCAGGAACATACGACCTCCTCAGCGCCAAGGACAGTGCCAGGAGTCGGCATGGTGCGGGCTTCAGCCCGGACATGGTCGAGAACGGCGATTTCGCCGGCGCTTTTGCGGCGGCTCCGGTCCAGTTCGACCAGACTTACACCACGCCCGATGAAAGCCACGCGATGATGGAGCCTTTTGCCACCATCGCCGCCTGGGAAGGTGACAAGCTGACCCTGTGGACCAGTAATCAGATGATCGACTGGGGTCGGACGGCGCTCGCCAGCATCCTGCGGATGCCGAAGGAGAACATCCGGCTGGACTCACCCTATCTGGGCGGCGGGTTCGGCGGAAAATTGTTCGTCCGGGTCGATGCTGTACTGGCCGCGCTGGGCGCGAAAGCAGCTGGGCGCCCGGTCAAGATTGCGATGCAGCGCCCGCTGATGTTCAACAATGCGACGCATCGCCATGCGACGATCCAGCGCGTGCGGATCGGAGCGGACGGCGACGGCCGGATTGCCGCGATCGCGCATGAATGCTGGTCGGGCAATCTTCCGGGGGGCGGCGACGAAAACGGAGCCGCGCAGACCCGCGCGCTCTATGCCGGGCCCAACAACATCACCGCCAGCTATCTGGCCGAACTGCATCTGCCGGAGGCGAGTGCGATGCGCGCGCCCGGCGAGGCACCCGGCCATCTCGCGATTGAGGTGGCGATGGACGAACTGGCCGAACAGCTCGGCATGGACCCGATTGAACTGCGTGTCCTCAACGAGCCCGAGACGCTGCCCAGCGACCCGTCGATCAAATTCTCCGACCGCAATCTGGTGCAATGTCTGCGAGTGGGCGCGGAGAGCTTCGGCTGGGCCAACCGCAAGAGCCAGCCCGGCTCCGTTCGCGAGGGGCGCTGGCTGGTCGGCATGGGCGTCGCTGCCGGGTATCGTGGCGCGCCGATCACCAGATCCGGCGCGCGGGTCAGCCTCAAGCCGGATGGCACGATCGCGGTCGAGACCGACATGACCGATATTGGCACCGGCAGCTACACGATCATCGCCCAGACGGCAGCCGAATGCATGGGCGTGGCGCTGGCCGATGTCAGCGTCGACCTCGGCGATTCGCGCGCGCCGGTCTCGTCCGGCTCGGGCGGGCAGTGGGGCGCGGCCAGCTCGACTGCCGGGGTCTATGCCGCCTGTGTCGAATTGCGCCGCATGGTGGCGGAGAAATTCGGCTTCGACCCGGCGACGGCGACCTTTGCCGATGGGCAGGTGGTGGATGCCAATGTGTCGCGTTCGCTGGGCGAGGCGGGGGCGCTCTCGGCCGAGGACCTGATGGAATATGGCGAGTTCCAGAAGGGCTACGACATGGGCACCTATGCCGGTCACTTCGCCGAGGTCGCGGTGGACGCCTATACCGGTGAGGTGCGCGTGCGGCGGATGCTCGCCGTGTGCGATGCGGGCCGCATCCTCAACCCGATCACGGCGCGCAGCCAGGTCATCGGCGCGATGGTCATGGCGGCGGGCGCGGCCATGGTCGAGGAACTGGCGGTCGACAAGCGCTTCGGCTTCTTCGTCAATCACGACATGGCCGGATACGAAGTGCCGGTCCATGCCGATATCGGGCAGCAATCGGTGATCTTCCTCGACACGCTCGACGATGTGATCAGCCCGATGAAGGCCAAGGGCGTGGGCGAGCTGGGCATTTGCGGCCCCGGCGCGGCCATCGCCAATGCGATCTACAACGCCACCGGCGTGCGCGTGCGCGAATATCCGATCACGGTCGACAAGCTCATTGCCGAGATGCCGTCCGTCGCCTGACCGCGATTGCGCGGGCCTGTTCGAGATCCGCGGGCGTGTCGATATCGAACAAGCTCTCGGTTGAGGGCGGCTGCAGCCGGTGGACGGCCGGCCAGCCGAGCGCTGCTGTGCCCCGGTCGCCACCTGCCTCGCCCAGTTTGACCAGCGCTGTCTGCGGAAAGGCTGCCGGAACGCCGTCGCGTCCATCCGGCTGACGGGTGAAGACCACGCCCGTTGCCGTCGCCAGCGCGCTCAGGTGCGCGGGTTCGACAAAGGGCATGTCGGCCAGCGCGATGACCAGTCGCGAATTATCCGCAGCGACCGCAGCGGCGATCCGGATCGAGGAGGCAAGGCCCTCTCCCGCGTCGGGGTTTTGGTGGACGTGCCACCCGGCGGCTTCGCATGACCCGGCGATTTGCGGGTCGTTGGTGACGACATGAATTTGCGCGAACCCTGCCGCGACGGCGCTGTCGGCGGCCCAGCGCCAGACGGGCCTCCCTGCCAGCTCGGCGGTCAGCTTGCCGCCGCCGAAACGTGCAGCCCGGCCTGCTGCCAGCAGCACGAAGGCGGTGGTGGGAGACGGTTCAGGTTGCGGGGCGGAGGCGCTCATACTCACCGGCGATCTCGGCCAGTACCGCCAGCGCCAGCGATTGCGGCGTGCGGCTGCCGCGCGGGGTGCCGATCGGGCTCTTGATCCGCGCCAGTTGCGCCGTATCGATACCGCGCTGCTGCAAGGCCTCCAGCCGGGCGGCACGGGCCTGCGCGCCGCCTTGTGCGCCGATATAGAAGGCCTCGCCCGTCAGGGCCTCTTCGAGCAGTGCCAGCTCCCACTCATGGTCGTGGAACAGCAGGACCACGGCGGTCCAGCCATCGCCCGCTCCGCGCCCGCTTGGGCGACCGAGCGACAGCTCGGCCTTGTCCACGGCCTCGACGGCAATCCCGGCGGCGCGGGCAATCCCGGCAAAGGCGGCCAGTTCGGGCCCCTCGCCGAAGGCGGTCACCCGCAGGGCAGGGAGGTAGTGGCGCTGAGCCAGATGCATGTTGGTGGGCAAGGGCAGCACGGCGGGCTGGCGCTGGCGCAGTTGCTCCAGCGCAGTTTCGCAGGCTGCCCGGTCGGGCGCGGGGTCGAGCAGGATGTCGAGCCCGCCACCGCAGGGCAGACGGAAATCGATCAGGGGAGAGCCATGTCCATAGCGGAACACGAGCGGTTCGGTCGCTTCGGCGCAATCGGCGGCGAGCTGCTGCTCGAGGCAATTGTCCGACAGGCTGCCCACGGTGCTGCCATCGGCGCGGACCGCCAGCTGTGCGCCGAGGCGGCGGGAGAAGCTGCCATCGATCCCGACGATGGTGCACAGCGCCACGCCCGGCTCGCAGGCCGCGGCCAGCGCGCGGTGATCCTCGTCCACCGGCCCATCGAACGATCGGGATCGCTCAAGCCGAAGGGCGTAGTCGTCGATCATCGCCTACCAGTTACACTCCCAGAACAGCGCCGAATAGCCGGGTAACGTATCCGCCGTAGGGCTGCCAACGCCGGCGATCAGCACCGTGTCGTCGGACGTGTCGGAGAACGGCACTGCATCGGGGCCGAGATTAAACAGGCAGCGGATGCGCTGCGCCTCGTACACGCGGTCGAGGACCAGCAAATTGCCTTCTGCCTGGCAATTCTCGATCGCGCCCAGTCGCAGCGCCGGAAAGCGCTTGCGAAGTGCGAACATGGCGCGGGCATAATTGAGCGTCGAGGCCGGGTCGCCTTCCTGCAGCGACACGGCGCGGGCGGCATTCTCCGGGCCCAGCGGCAGCCACGGCTCGGCCTCGCTGAAGCCGCCATTGGCGCTCTCGTCCCACGGAATGGGCGTGCGGGCGCCATCGCGCGAAAGCGTGCGCGGCCAGTTATTGATCGCCTCGGGGTCCTTGAGGAGGTGGAAGGGGATGAAGTCCTGCTCCAGCCCCAGTTCCTCACCCTGGTAGACGATGACGCTGCCGCGCAGCGCGATCAGCAGCGCGTTCTTGACCTTGGCGAAGGCGTCGCGGTGCTCCTCCTCGCACCAGCGCGAGACGGCGCGGGGCGCATCATGGTTCTCGAACGCCCAACTCGGCCACCCCATGTCCTTTTCGTCGGGCCAGTGCGACATCACCTCGGCCACCAGATGCGGCGTCAGCTCGGGCGAATAGAGGAAGTCGAAGCCATAGGCGCTGTTCATCCGGGTCGTGCCCTTGATGAAGCGCTTGATCGCGACGTTGCCGTCATCGGCACAGACCTCGGCCAGCGTGAAGATGCCGTCATACTCATCGGTCAGCTTCCGCAGCTTCTCGAGGAAGCGCGGCGTTTCGCGGTGGAACTGGCTGTAGGTGTGGTGCTGGAAGTCGAACGGGCGCACCATGTTCTTGTCGAACAGGGCGGCGGGCGGATTGTTACGCAGCTTCGCGTCGTGCATCGCGAAGTTGAGTGCGTCCATGCGGAAGCCATCGACCCCGCGATCGAGCCAGAAGCGCGCCACGCCCAGCAGCGCCTCCTGCACCTCCGGATTGTGCAGGTTCAGTTGCGGTTGGCAGACAAGGAAGTTGTGCATGTAATATTGCATGCGGACCGGGTCCCACTTCCACGCGGGGCCGCCGAACATGGACTGCCAGTTGTTGGGCGGGGTGCCGTCAGCCGAGGCATCGGCCCAGACATACCAGTCGGCCTTGGGATTGGTGCGGCTGGAACGGCTTTCCTCGAACCATTCGTGCTGGTCGGACGTGTGAGAATAGACCTGATCGACGAGCACCTTGAGGTCCAGCGAATGCGCCTTTTCCAGCAGCTCATCGAAATCGGCCATGGTGCCGAACAGCGGATCGACGTCACAATAATCGCACACGTCATAGCCGAAGTCCTTCATTGGCGAGCGATAGAAGGGCGACAGCCAGATCGCATCGACATTGAGCGAGGCGATATAGTCGAGCCGCCGGGTAATGCCCTGGAGGTCACCGACGCCATTGCCGTTGCTGTCCTGGAAGCTGCGCGGATAGATCTGGTAGATCGTCGCGCCGCGCCACCAGGGCCAGTCCTCGGCGCGCGGCGTGCGGGTCAGGCCGGGCAGTTCGAAACCTTGCTCGCCCAGTTCGATCAGGGAGGCGGGGCCCGCGTCGGAATGTGGCTTCATCAATAGTCCTCGATAGGTTCGACCTTGCGCTTGCCGCCTATTGTTGACGAACAATCGCACCATTCCAAGGCCCGGGGTCCCGACCCGACCAATCCCGTTTTTCGGAACACGATAACATGGCTGCCAGTGGATGCGTAGCTTGCCATTTATGCTGCAATGCACTAAATATTCAAATGCCTAATATGAGAGCATTCGCAATATCGGGGCAGCGCTTTGCTTCACGTAAAAATATAATACAGTTCCAATAATGAAACATCCCTCTCTGTATTGAATTTTTAATACCGCATTTTTACAGAAATCTATCAAGAGATTGAGAGAAATTGATAAACTATCAATCAAAAACGCATAAACTCTATTTTCGTTATTCGCCTAAATTCGTATCTTTTGTCAATGCGCTATTGCGTTTGCGGGAAGAGGGCGTGCGGCGACCGCCAGTCGCGGTGATCGCGGCATGAGCAATGATGCCCCGGCATCGGGGGAAACCGATGCGTCCCAGTATGGCCTGGTCCTGGCGACCGACCTCGACGGCACCTTCCTTGGCGGCAGCGAGGAAGAGCGGCTCGACCTCTATCGCAAGCTGGAAGAACGCGACGACGTGCTGCTGGTCTTCGTGACCGGGCGGGACGTCGATTTTATCCGCGAACTGGTCGCGCAGCCGCATATGCCCGTGCCGCGTTACATCGTCGGCGATGTCGGCACCTCGGTCTATGATGTCGCGGCGGACTTTGCGCCGGTCGATGCGCTGGAGGCCGAGGTCAAGGCGCGCTGGAACGATGCGAACGAAGCGGTCATGGCCATGCTGGAGGGGGAGCCGGGGCTGGAGCTGCAGGTCAAGGCCAACCCCTTCCGCCACCGGGTCAGCTATTTCTACAAGCCCGACGAATTGCGCGAGGAAACCGTCCGCAAGATCGAGGAGGCCGGGTTTGACTGCCTGACCTCGGACAATCTGTATCTCGATGTCCTGCCCAAGGGTATCGCGAAGGGGCCGACCCTGCGGCGCATGGTCGATACCTTCGCGCTGCCGCAGGAGCGGGTGCTGGCTGCCGGCGACACGATGAACGACCTGTCGATGCTCGATTGCGGGCTGAAGGCGGTCGCGGTCGGCAATTCGGAGGACCGGCTGCTCGCGGCCCTGCCGCAGGCACCGCATATCTATCGCAGCCGCGGCCATGGCTGCGCCGGCATCCTCGAAGCCATCCACCATTTCGACCTTACGCCAAAGTGAAACCCGCCCAATTGAGCCCAAGGGGGCCCGAACACATGCAGAAATCTTCGCTCGTCATTGTCTATCACCGCCAGCCCTACGAGGAGTTCGAGGAGGATGGCGAAATCGTCTTCCGCGCGAACAAGAGCCCCAACGGCATCGTCCCGACGCTGAAGGCGTTCTTCAAGCGGCTGGAGCCGGGCCGCGGGGCCTGGGTCGCGTGGAAGGAGCACGAGCCGGGCGATCCCGATTTCGAGCGGGTGATCCATATCGACGATGACAGTGCCGGGGGCGGCTTCCACGTTCGCCGTCTGCCGCTGACCAGGCAGCAGGCATCGAGCTTCTACCACGTCACCTCGAAGGAGGCGTTCTGGCCGGTCCTGCACAGCTTCCCGTGGCTGTTCAGCTACGACAATGTCGACTGGCGCACCTTCCACGAGGTCAACCGGCTGTTTGCCGAGGCCGCCGCCGAGCAGGCGGACGAAGGCGCGCTGGTGTGGATCCACGACTACAATCTGTGGCTGGTCCCGCATTACCTGCGGCAGATCCGGCCCGACGTGAAGATCGCCTTCTATCACCACACGCCGTTCCCTTCGCAGGACGTGTTCAACATCCTGCCCTGGCGTTCGGAGATCCTCGGGTCGCTGCTCGACTGCGATCTGGTGGGCTTTCACATCCCGCGCTACGCCAAGAACTTCACCGATGTCGCGCGCGGCCTGACCGGGGCGACGATCAGCGAGATTGCCGACACGCCGCAGCACATGAATGTGCCGGGGCAGGCCCTGTCCGAGCCGCAGATGCCGGTCACGCTGACGCTCGGCGACCGCAAGATCGCCATCGACGCCTCGCCGGTGGGGGCGGACGTTCACCTGATCGACGATATTCTGGAGAAGCAGGTTACGAGCGATCTGGAGGACCGGATTCTCGGGCGGCTCGACGGGCGCAGGCTGATCGTGGCGGTGGGCCGGACCGATTATACCAAGGGCACGATCGAAGCGCTGAAGGGCTTCGAGCGGCTGATCGACCGGCGCCCGGACCTGCGCGGCAAGGTAAAGATGCTGTGCGTCTCGGTCCGCGCGGCCAGCGGCATGGCGATCTATGACGAGACCCAGAAGGAAATCGAGCAGCTGGTGGGCCGGGTGAACGGCCTGTATTCCAACCTCGGCTGGACCCCGATCGTGCTCTATTCCAACGCCATCCCGTTCGACCGGCTGATGAGCTATTACAAGGCGGCGGATGTGTGCATCACCACGCCGCTGCGCGATGGCCTGAACCTCGTCGCCAAGGAATTCGTCGCGGCCAAGAACGGCATGCCGGGCAAGCTGATCCTGTCCGAATTCGCCGGTTGCGCGGTCGAATTGCCCGAGGCGATCTACACCAATCCCTATGGCCACCGCGACCTTGATCGCGCGCTCGACGAGGCGCTGGGGATGGACGATGTCGAGGCTTCGGGGCGGATGACGCGGATGCGCGCCGATGTCGAAACCTTCGATATCGTGCACTGGATCGACAGCCTGTTCGCCTCCTTCGCGCGGGTCGGGTTCGAGACAAAATCAGAGAACCAGGCCGCCGCCTGATGCTGGCGCACCTGCGCCTCGCGCTTGCTGCGCTGGTGCTGCTGGCCGTCACCGGGCCGGTGACGGCCCAGCAAATGGCGCAACGCGAGGGCGTGACCGTCTCGATTGCCTGCGGGGCGCTGGGAATCGAGCTGGAACTGTGCCGCGAGGCGGCGCAGGAATGGGCCCGCGAGACCGGCAATCGGGTCGAGATCGTCAACACGCCCAATTCGAGCAGCGATCGCTTCTCGCTCTATCTGCAGCTGCTGTCATCGCGCTCGGCGGAGATCGACGTGCTGCAGATCGACGTCGTGTGGGCCGCGATGCTGGCCCCGCATCTCGCCGATCTGGAAAGGCCGCTCGGGGCCCGCGTCGACACGATGTTCCCGGCACTGGCCCGCAACGACCGGATCGACGGGCGGCTGGTCGCGGTGCCGTGGTACATGGATGCGGGCGTGCTCTATTATCGCCGCGACCTGCTCGAGAGGTACGGTTTCACGCCTCCTGAAACCTGGGACGAGCTGACCCGCACTGCCGCCGCGATCCAGCAGGCCGAGCGGGCGGCGGGCAATACCCGCATGTGGGGCTATGTCTTTCAGGCCAAGGCCTATGAGGGGCTGACCTGCAACGCGCTGGAATGGGTGTCGTCGCATGGCGGTGGCACCTTTCTCGATGGCCAGCGCAGTTTCACCGCCGACAACCCGCAGGCGCGCGCGGCACTGGCGCAGGCGAGCGAATGGATCGGCACGATCGCCCCGCGCGGTGTGCTCAATTATGACGAGGAGGCATCGCGCGGGGTCTTCCAGACCGGCAATGCCGTCTTCATGCGGAACTGGCCCTATGCCTGGGCGCTGGCGCAGGGCGAGGGCAGCCCGATCCGCAGGAAGGTCGGTGTGGTCGCGCTACCCCACGGGCCGGGTGGCGAAAGCGCGGCGGCACTCGGCGGTTGGCACCTCGCCGTGTCGCGCTATTCGCGCCACCGGGCGGAGGCGATTGACCTCGTCGCGCACCTGACCCGCGCCGAGGAGCAGAAGCGCCGGGCGATCAAAGGCGCTTACAACCCGACCTACCCGGCTCTGTACGAAGATCCGGAGATTATCGCGGCCAATCCGTTCTTCGCGACGCTCTATCCGGCATTCGAAAATGCCGTGGCGCGGCCCGCGCGGCAGGCGGGGCCTCGCTACAATCAGGTGTCGGATGCGATCTGGCGCGCCACGCACGGTATATTGCGCGGCGATGACGGCCCGGCGAGCGCGATGCACCGGCTCGACGACGAGATCGCGCGGATTGCCTACCGGGCCCGCTGGAGCGAGGCGGCGGGTGCGCCATGAGCAAGCTTTCGGCCATCGAGAAGGCGCGGGCGCGCTCGGCATGGCTGTTCGTGCTGCCGATGCTGGTCGTGTTGGCGCTGGTTGCGGCCTGGCCGCTGGCCCGCACGATCTGGTTTGGGCTGACCAATGCGACGCTGGTCGATCCGACCAGCTACGATGTCATCGGTTTCGACAATTTCCTCGCTTATGACGATGGGCGCTGGTTCGGCATCCTGACCGACCCGCAATGGCTGAATGCCCTGGGGAATACGCTGATCTTCGCGGTCGCCTCGGTATCTCTGGAGCTGGTGCTGGGCGTGATCGTCGCGCTGATCGTCAATGCCGCCTTGCCGGGGCGCGGGCTGATGCGCGCGGCGATGCTGGTGCCTTGGGCGATCCCCACGGTGGTCTCGGCCAAGATCTGGCAATGGATGCTCAACGACCAGTTCGGCGTCGTCAATGCACTGCTGGAGGGGGCGGGGCTGGTTGAAGGTCCGGTCGCATGGTTGGGCGGGTCAAGCCTTGCCATGGTCTCGATCGTCATGGTCGATGTGTGGAAGACCACGCCCTTCGTCGCGCTGCTGGTTCTGGCCGCGCTCCAGACATTGCCGAAGGAGATTTACGAGGCCGCCCGAGTTGATGGCATCCACCCGGTCAAGGTGTTCTTCCGCGTGACACTGCCGCTCATCAAGCCCGCTCTGGTGGTGGCGGTGATCTTCCGCCTGCTTGACGCGATGCGGATGTTCGACCTCGTCTATGTCATGACCGGGTCGAGCGAGGAGACGATGACGCTCTCGGTCTTCGCGCGGCAGGCGCTCGTCTCGTTTCAGGATGTCGGCTACGGCTCGGCGGCATCGACCGGGCTGTTCGTGATCATCGCGCTGCTGACCGTCCTTTACATCATGGCGCTGAAGCCGCTCGGCGAGGGGCGCGCATCGTGAAGGGCAGGGCGCTCCTCAAAAATGGCGCGATGGCGCTGCTGTGGCTGGTGGTGGCGGCGTTCCTGCTGTTCCCGTTCTATTATGCGGTCGTCAGCTCTTTGCGCGAGGGATCGGCGCTGTTCGATGCCTCGCTGTGGCCGAGCGATCCCACCTTCGCCAATTACCGGGCGGTGATGACCGACCAGCCCTTTGCGACGAATATCCTCAACTCGCTGATCGTCGCCTTTTCGGTCGTGGTGTTGTCGCTGGGGCTGGCGGTGTTCGCCTCCTACGCCTTCGGGCGGGCGAAGTTCAGGGGCCGACGGCTGCTGCTTTACACCATCCTCGGCGTGTCGATGTTCCCGCAGGTCGCGGTCCTCTCTGGTCTGTTCGAGATCGTGCGCCTGTTCGGCCTCTACAATTCGCTGCTCAGCCTCGTCTTCAGCTACATGATCTTCACGCTGCCCTTTACCGTCTGGGTGCTGACCAGCTTCATGCGCGACCTGCCGGTCGAGATCGAGGAGGCGGCGATCATGGACGGCGCATCCTCGTGGACGATCGTCACCCGCGTCTTCCTGCCGCTGCTGGCCCCGGCGCTGGTGACGACCGGGCTGCTCGCCTTCATTGCGGCGTGGAACGAATTCCTCTTCGCGCTCAGTTTCACCCTCACCAACGAACAGCGCACGGTGCCGGTCGCCATCGCGCTGCTGACCGGCGCGAGCCAGTACGAACTGCCCTGGGGCAATATCATGGCCGCCTCGGTCATCGTGACGCTGCCGCTGATCGCGCTGGTGCTGGTGTTCCAGCGCAAGCTGGTGGCGGGGCTGACCGCCGGGGCTGTGAAGGGATAGGAAATGGTCGCGGTAACACTCGAAAATATCGGCAAAAGTTTTGGCCATACGAAGGTGATCGAGGGGATCGACCTCGCCATCGAGAGCGGAGAGTTCATCGTGCTGGTCGGCTCGTCCGGCTCGGGCAAGTCGACGCTGCTCAGGATGATTGCCGGGCTCGAAGCGCCGAGCGAGGGGCGGGTGCATATCGGCGAGCGCGACGTCACCGATCTCGAACCGGCGAAGCGCAATGTCTCGATGGTGTTCCAGTCCTACGCGCTCTACCCGCATATGAGCGTGCGGCAGAATATCGGGTTCGGCCTCAAGCTGGCGAAAACCGACAAGGCCGAGGCTGAGGCGGCGATCGCCCGCGTCGCGCAGATGCTCGAGATCGGCGAGTTGCTCGACCGCAAGCCCGCGCAATTGTCGGGCGGGCAGCGCCAGCGCGTCGCCATTGCGCGCGCCATCGTGCGCGAGCCGGACGTGTTCCTGTTCGACGAGCCGCTCTCCAACCTCGATGCGGGGCTGCGTGCGCGCACGCGGATGGAGATCAAGGCGCTGCACCGCTCGCTCGCCGCGACGATGATCTATGTCACCCACGATCAGGTCGAGGCGATGAGCCTGGCTGACCGCATGGTCATCCTGCATGATGGGCGGATCGCGCAGGCTGGCCCGCCCGCCGAGATCTACCGGCGTCCGGCCAATCTCTATGTCGCCGGTTTCCTCGGCTCGCCATCGATGAATTTCCTCTCGCCCGAAGCGCTTGAGGGCGACTTCGGGGCCGCCGCGACCATCGGCATCCGTCCCGAGGATGTGGAGATCGGGACGGGAGGCATCGAAGGCGAGGTCACGATGGTGGAGGAACTGGGTGAGGCGCGGATCGTCCATGTCCGTCTGGCCGACGGCACCGCTATCGCGGTGCGCGACACATCGACGAATGAGCCCGCCATTGGCACCACGATCCCGCTGCAGCTGCCCCGCGAAAAGCTGCACCTGTTCGACGTGGACGGAAAGCGCATTCCCGATTAGCGGAACATAACCGCCGAACTGTCACGCACCGGACATACGCCTCTGCAAAGGGTCTGGCCTTCAACAGGGCGCTGGTGCGGAGGTTTCGTGACATCACAGGGGCAGACAGGCGCGGCTTCGCGCTTTTCTCTATTCGATCTCGGCTTTGCGGCGCTGTTCGTGCTTGCCTCGGGCTGGTTCCTGATCTGGGGGCTCGACTACACAAATTACACGCAGGTCACGATCTTCGTGCTGGCGACATTGTTCGGCCTGTTCATGGCCTTCAATATCGGCGGCAACGACGTCGCCAATTCCTTCGGCACCTCGGTCGGCGCGGGCACGATCACGATCAAGCAGGCGCTGGCCATCGCCGCGATCTTCGAGGTCAGCGGCGCGGTCATCGCGGGCGGCGAGGTGACGGACACGATCCGCAAGGGGATTGTCGACCTTGGCGCGATGGACGTTGCGCCGATGCAGTTCGTCTACATCATGATGGCGGCGCTGCTCGCGGCGGCCCTGTGGCTGCTGTTCGCCAGCAAGCGCGGCTGGCCGGTATCGACGACGCATTCGATCATTGGCGGTATTGTCGGTGCCTCGATTGCGCTGGGCATCATGTTGAGCGGCGGTGAAGCGGCGCTGGGGCTGGTGCATTGGGACCAGGTCGGCTTGATCGCGCTGTCCTGGGTGCTCTCGCCGCTGCTCGGCGGGCTGGTGTCCTACGGCCTGTTCCACCTGATCAAGACTCACATCCTGCAATATAACGACCGGATGAAGGCCGAGCTGGCGCGCATCCATAGCGAGCGGCGGCAGCTGCGCGACGAGCACAAATCCGCGTTTGAGCGGATGAGTGACATTCAGAAGGTCTCCTACACGCATATGATGGTGCGCGATTCCGAGGCGCTGGAGGAAGAGGGCTTCACTGCCGAGGACCTCGAGACCGACTATTACCGCCGGTTGCACGAGCTGCGCGGGCGCAAGTCCTCGCTCGCCGCCAACCGCGCCTTGCAGAACTGGGTCCCGCTGGTGGCGGCGGGCGGTGCGGCGGTGATCTCGTCCATGCTGCTGTTCAAGGGCCTGAAGAACATGGAGCTCGGCCTCTCGACGCTCAACACCTACCTGATTATGGCCATGATCGCCGCGGGCGTGTGGATGGCGACCTATATCTTCGCCCGCACGCTGCGCGGGGAATCGCTCGACCGCTCGACCTTCCTGATCTTCAGCTGGCTGCAGGTGTTTACCGCCAGCGGCTTTGCCTTCAGCCACGGGGCGAACGACATCGCCAATGCCATCGGCCCGTTCGCCGCCATCCTCGACGTGCTGCGGACCAATGCGATCGGCGAATCCGCTGCAGTCCCGGCCCCGGCGATGATCGCCTTCGGTATCGCGCTGGTCGTGGGCTTGTGGTTCATCGGCAAGGAGGTCATCAAGACCGTCGGCCACAACCTCACCCGGATGCACCCGGCCTCGGGCTTTGCCGCCGAGCTGGCCGCGGCCACGGTGGTCATGCTGGCCTCGATGCTGGGCCTGCCGGTATCGAGCACGCATATCCTGATCGGCGCGGTGCTGGGCATCGGCCTCGTCAACAAGCAGACCAACTGGGCGCTGATGAAGCCGATCGCGGCCGCCTGGGTGATCACGCTGCCCGCAGCGGGCCTGCTGGCGGCGGGCACCTTCATGGCGCTCGACGCGATTTTTTAGCGTTCGTTGCACTCACTTCGAACCGGCACCAGCCCGCTCCCCCTCCCGACCTCCCAAGGTACCATCCTGTTTGGGTGGCCGGGCGGGGGAGCGGGCCGGTGCCGCACCTGTTTCAGTGAAACTGAAACAAAACGTCGACAGCTTGTCCTTAGGCGAGGTGTCGATTACGGGTCTCTCAACAAGGAAAGACCCCGATACATGACCATTTCCGCTTCCGACGTCGCACCCGTGCGTACCGACTGGACCCGCGAGGAGATTGCGGCGCTGTTCGAGCTGCCGTTTACCGAGCTGCTGTTCCGTGCGGCGACCGTGCACCGCCAGCACCATGCGGCGGACGAGGTGCAGCTGTGCACGCTGCTGTCGATCAAGACCGGCGGCTGTGCGGAGGATTGCGGCTATTGCTCGCAGAGCGTCCATGCCGACAGCGGGGTGGAGGCGACCAAGCTGATGGACGTGCGCCAGGTGCTGCAGAGCGCGGCGCAGGCCAAGGATAATGGCAGCCAGCGTTTCTGCATGGGCGCGGCGTGGCGCAATCCCAAGCCGCGCGACATGGGCAAGATCGTCGCAATCGTGAAGGGCGTGCGTGAAATGGGCATGGAAACCTGCATGACGCTGGGCATGCTGACCCGCGAACAGGCCGACCAGCTGGCCGAGGCAGGGCTCGACTATTACAACCACAATATCGACACCGGCCCCGAATATTACGAGCGGGTGATCTCGACCCGCACAATGGAGGACCGGCTCGATACGCTGGGTAACGTCCGCGAGGCCGGGATCAACGTGTGCTCGGGCGGGATCGTCGGCATGGGCGAAACGCGCGCCGACAGGGTCGGCTTTGTGCACACGCTGGCGACACTGGAGCGGCATCCCGAAAGCGTGCCGGTCAATGCGCTGGTGCCGGTCAAGGGGACGGTGCTGGGCGACATGCTGGCCGATACGCCGCTCGCCAAGATCGACGATATCGAATTTGTCCGCACGGTGGCGGTCGCGCGCATCACCATGCCGCTGTCGATGGTGCGCCTCTCGGCGGGCCGTGAGAGCATGTCCGACGCGACGCAGGCGCTGGCCTTCATGGCGGGGGCGAACTCGATCTTCACCGGCGACAAGCTGCTGACCGCACCCAATGCTGGCGACGACAGCGATGCGGCGCTGTTCGCGCGTCTCGGTCTGACGGCGATGCAGGGCGAAGAGCCCATGCGCGCGGGCTCGCAACAGGGGGCCTGCCGCGCGGAGAGCGTCCCGGCGGAATAGCTCGCGAAATGGATGGCCGGTTCGAACAGGCCCTGGCAGAGCGCAAGGCGAAGGGCCTGCTGCGGCACTTGCGGGGGATAGCGCCCTCGCGCCGCGGCTATGTCATGCGCGACGGGCGCGAATTGCTCGACCTTTCAAGCAACGATTATCTCGGCCTCGCGCATCACCCGGCGCTGGCCGAGCGTGCAAGTGGGTGGGCACAGGCGATGGGAACGGGCGCGCGCGCCTCGCGGCTGGTGACCGGCACGCTGGACGCGCATCTCGCAGTCGAGCGCAAGGTTGCCGCCTTCAAGGGCAGCGAGGCGGCGCTGCTGTTCGCGAGCGGCTGGCAGGCCAATGCCAGCCTGTTCCCGGCGCTGCTGGCGCTGTTCCCCAAGGCGCAGATCTTCGCCGACCGGCTGATCCATGCCAGCATGCATCACGGCATCGCCGCCGCAGGCGTGCGGCAGGTGAGATTTCGCCATAACGATTACGACCATCTCGCTGAATTGCTGGCTAAATGTGAACCGAGCGGCGACCCGCCGCTGATTGCGACCGAGAGCGTGTTCAGCATGGACGGTGACCGCGCCGACCTTGCCCGGCTGGTGCAGATCGCGCGCGAGCATGGCGCGTTCCTGATCGTGGATGAGGCGCATGCGACCGGCGTGCTGGGGCCGCGCGGGGCAGGGCTGTCGGCGGAACTGGAGGACAAGCCGGACCTCGTCATGGGCACCTTCAGCAAGGCGCTGGGCGGCTTCGGGGCCTATGTCGCGGGCTCGCAGGCGCTGATCGACTATCTGGTCAACGCGGCCAGCGGCCTGATCTACTCGACTGCGCTGCCGCCGCCGGTGCTGGGCGCGATCGACGCTGCGCTCGACCTCGTGCCGGAGATGGAGGCCGAGCGCGCGCATCTGGCGGCGCTGGCCGAACGGCTGCGGGCGGGGCTGCAGGCGCGCGGGTATGACACGGGCGCTTCGGCCACACAGATCGTGCCGCTGACGGTCGGCAAGACGGCAGAGGCACTGGCGCTGGCGCAGCGCCTTGAGGAGCGGGGCATTCTCGGCATCGCGATCCGCCCGCCGACCGTGCCTGCCGGGGCGAGCCGCATCCGCTTCGCGCTCTCCGCCGCGCATGGCGAAGCGGATGTCGACGCGGTGCTGTCGGCCGTGGAGGCGGTCGCTTGATCGCCTGGTATGTGCATGGCTGGGCTTTCGGGCCGTCGCTGTGGGAGAGTTTGGCGGTGCGGCTGCGCGACCTTGAGCCGCGCATAGCCGACCTCGGCTATTTCGGTGCAGCGAATGCCTTGCCGCCTGATGAGCCCGCGATCTGGATCACCCATTCCTTCGGCACGATGCGGGCTCTGGCAAACATGACCCCGCAGTGCCGCGCGCTGGTGGCGATCAACGGCTTCGACCGTTTCGCCTCTGCTGACGGCTTTCCAGGGGTGCCGGTCCGCGTGCTCGACCGGATGATTGCTGCTTTCGATGCCGACCCGGCGCGCGTGGTCTCGGACTTTCGCCGCAGATGTGGCATGGGCGCGGATGTGACCTCTCTCAACCTATCGACCTTGCGGCGCGACCTGCTGGCCCTTCGCGACATGGACTGCCGCCAGCAGTCTGCCGCGCTGAGCGTGCCGGTGCTGTCCTTGCAGGGTGGGGCGGACCCGATCCTGCCGCTCGCCATGCGCGCCGCCGTGCTACCAGATGCCCGCCATGAGGTGCTGGCCGACGCCGGGCACCTGCTGCCGCTCGAAGAACCCGCATGGTGCGCGGCGCGGATCGTCGAGTTTGTCGCCGGGCTGGCCGCATGACCATGATCGATCAGAGGCGCGTTACCGCCGCCTTCGACCGGGCCGAGCATTATGCAGGCCATGCGGGGGTGCAGCGGCAGGTCGCCGAAGGGCTGGCCGCGCGGATCGCCGCGCTGGGCCTGCCAGAAGAGGCGCGCGTATTGGAGATCGGCTGCGGCACCGGGTTTCTGACCGGGGCACTGCTGGGCGGGGGCATCGGCGGCGAATGGCTCATCACCGATAAGGCCCCCGGTATGGTCGAGCGCTGTCGCAGCGCAGCGGGCGAGGCACCGGGGCGGGCATTCGCCGTGCTCGACGGCGAATACGGGCTCGGTGCGCTTGAGGGCCGCTTCGGGCTCATCTGCGCGAGCATGACGATGCAGTGGTTCGACAATCTGCCGGGCGCGGTGACGCGGCTGGTCGACCTGCTCGAACCGGGCGGGCACCTGGTCTTCAACACGCTCGCGGGCGGAACCTTCGGCGAATGGCGTGCGGCGCATGAGGCTTGCGGGCTGGCGGCGGGTGCCGTCGCCTTTCCGCCAGCTGACGAGGTGGTCGCAACGCTGCGCCATTTCGCGCCCGCGCTGCTGACCGTCGAGCGCCATGTCGAACACCACGCGGACGCACGGCAATTTCTTGACCGGCTCAAGCTCGTCGGTGCGGCAACGCCCCGGCCCGGTCATGTCCCGCTCTCGCCCGGCGACCTCAAGCGCGTGATGGCCGCGTTCGATGCCGCCGGGGCAGAGGCGACCTATGAGGTGGTGACCTGCCACATCGCGGGTTAAGGGATTTCATGGCCAAACGCGGATATATCGTTACCGGCACCGACACGGACGTCGGCAAGACCGTCTTCGCCGCCGGTCTCGCAGCGGCGCTGGGTGCCGATTACTGGAAGCCCGCGCAGGCCGGGACCGATGGCGGCACCGATAGCGAGCGGGTCGCGCGGCTCGCGCCCGGTGTGACCATCCTGCCTGAGGCCTATCGGCTGGCGACGCCTTGCTCGCCGCATGAGGCGGCGCGGATCGACGGCGCAGAGGTCGCACTCGACCGGCTGGAGCTACCGCCGACCGACAACATGCTCGTGGTCGAGGGGGCAGGGGGCGTGCTCGTCCCCTATCGCATGGATTTGCTGGCCGCCGATATCTTCGCGCATTGGGGGCTGCCCGCTATCCTCGTGGCGCGCACGGCGCTCGGGACGATCAACCACACGCTGCTTTCCATCGAGGCTTTGCGCGCGCGCGGCGTGCCGGTGGCGGGCGTGGCCTTTATCGGCGAGGAAGAACCGGTCGCCGAGCAGGCGATCATCGAAATCGGCAAGGTGGAGCATCTGGGTCGCCTGCCGCTGCTCGACCCGCTCGATGCCGACGGGCTGGCGCGGGCCTTCGCGGTCTCGATCCGGACGGACATGCTCGCATGAACGGCCCCAAATGAGCACGAAGTCCCCGATCTGGCACCCGTTCACCCAGCACGGGCTGGAACAGCCGATCTCGCTGGTCGAGCGGGCGCGCGACGCCATTCTCGAAACTGCCGATGGGCGGCGCGTGGTCGATGCCATTTCCAGCTGGTGGGTCATCACCCACGGGCACAACCATCCGCAGATCGTCGCCGCGATCCAGCAACAGGCCGAACGGCTCGACCAAGTGATCTTCGCAGGGTGGACCCACGAACCGGCCGAGATGCTGGCGCATAGTTTGCGCGCGCTGATGCCCGAAGAGCTGGAATACGTGTTCTTCTCCGATTCCGGCTCCACCGCGGTTGAGGTCGCGCTGAAGATGGCGCTTGGCACCTGGCTCCATCGCGGCGAGGCGCGGCACCGCATCGTGGTGATGGAGCATAGCTATCACGGCGACACGATCGGGGCGATGTCGGTCGGCGAGCGCGGCGTCTATAACAGCGCCTACCAGCCACTGCTGTTCGACGTCGAAACCGTGCCTTTTCCTGCCGCCGGGGCCGGGCAGGCGACGCTCGATGCGCTGGACGCCGCCTGCCAGCGCGGCGATACGGCCGCCTTCATCGTCGAGCCGCTGGTGCTCGGCGCGGGCGGGATGCTGATCTATCCGCCCGATATCCTGCGGCAGATGCGCGAGATCTGCGCGCGCCATGGTGTGCTGTTCATCGCTGACGAGGTGATGACCGGCTGGGGCCGCACCGGCACATTGCTGGCGTGTGAGCAGGCGGGGGTCGTTCCCGATATCCTGTGCCTCGCCAAGGGCCTGACGGGTGGCTCGATGCCGCTGGCCGTGACGATGGCGAGCGCGCCAATTTACGACGCGCATTATTCGACCGACCGCTCGCGGATGTTCTTCCACTCCTCCAGCTTCACCGCCAACCCCATCGCCTGCGCGGCGGCCAATGCCAATATCGCGATCTGGCGCGAGGAGCCGGTGCTGGAACGCATCGCGACGTTGGCCGAACGCGAAGCGGCGGCTTTTGCGCGGCTGGCGGCGGCGCATGATGTCAGCAATCTGCGCCAGTGCGGCAGCATCGTGGCGTTCGACGTGAATGTGCAGGATGCCGGCTATCTGGCAGATATCGGGCCGCGCCTGCTGGCGGAACTCCTGTCGCAGGACGTGCTGGTCCGCCCGCTGGGCAACACGATCTACCTGATGCCGCCCTACAGCCTGACGAATGACGATCTCAGCCGGGTCGAGACAGCGATCGGCAATGCGCTGGGGCGGCTGAGCGGCTGAGCGGCTGACGCCGGTCAGGCTTCGCTCTGGCTGGGGAGGCTGGGCTCTTCCTCGACCACCTCGCCCGAGAGGTATTTGCGGAAGGTCTTGCGGAGCAGATAGGGCTCCAGCACCCGCCCGAGGCCGTAGAGGATCGCGAACAGCGCGGCGAGCACGAAGGCGGGGATGGGGTTGTGCTTGCCCTCGTCCTCTTCCTCCTTTTCCTCTTCGCGCTGCTTCTTCTCTTCCAGCGTTTCGGGCTGGGGTGCGCCGAGGAATTCGTCGATCGGGTGGAGCTTGACCTCCTGTTCCTCTTCTTCCTCTTCCGCCTTTTCGGACTGTTCGGTCTCGTCGTCGGCGGGGGTGTCCCAGGCGTTCACGACCACCGCCAGCTGGCCGAAAGCGAGGAACAACAGCGGGGCGAGAAAGACCATCAGCAGCGCCGGGCTTTTCACGTCATAGTCGAGCCGCGTTCCGGTGGGTTCCTGAACCATGCGCACGGTGCCGCTGGTAAAGGTCGCCAGCTTGTCCTGTGCGGCGGGATTGTCCTTCTTGTAGGTTAGTGTGTCGCCGTCGATCTGGTAGGTCGTGCCGTTCGTCTTGAACAGGGGATCGAGCCTGTCGAAGGCCTCGTCCGCGCTTTGCGGCTCGTCCAGCATAAGCGATCCCTCGGCGCGCCAGATTTTTTCTATGTAGGGCAGGTTCACGCGGGGCGACTCCGATAGGACTGGGCACAGGCGATCGCCAGCCTGTCGCACCCGATCCCGGACAATGCGGGTTCGGGGCGGCAGGTCATCGTCGCGGCCATTTGTTGTTGTTGGCGGTTATTCGGCAGGAACGTCGGCGGGGCGGTGGAAACGCCGGGCAACCCACGCCTTGAAGGTCTTGTACCCTTCGCTGAACGGGTAGTGCATCGTTTCGACGATCGGCATGCGGCGACCGCCTTCCATGCCCAGCTTCTCCGCCTCACCGTCGACACAGGTGCCGAACATGCGGTCGATGAGAATCCAGGTCGCGGAATAGTTGCTGCGCGTCGCCTCGTAATCCTGCGAGTGATGGACGCTGTGATGCTCGGTCGTGTTGAAGACGAAGCGCCACCAGGCCGGCGTGTTGAAGCGCACATTGATGTGCTGGTAGACGCTGACCGCGACACCCAGCGTACCGGCAATCAGGAAGGCCCGCGGCAGGAAGTCGAAGAAGCCGCCAACGCCGAGGCCGATCAGGAACAGCTCGACCGGGTTGCCGACTGCCCCCTTGTTGATGTTCAGCTGGGTGATGTAGTGGTGCGGCGCGTGGGTCAGCCACAGCGGGTACCAGTTATGCATCCCGCGATGCATCCAGTACTGGCCAAAATCGAAGATGAACGAGATCAGGAACGCCTGCAGCAGCAGCGGCAGGCCGGTGAACCAGCTGAACTTGTCCCAGTCGAACGCGCCCTGCACCAGCTCGATCATCACGCCGTCGCCGAAATAGACGTCGACCATGCGAAGCACAGTGTAGCCGAGGCCGACATAGAACAGGTCGGTGACCAGTTCCTTCCACGTCAGCTGCCAGCTCTTGTGCCGCGGATTGACCCATTCGAGGCCGAGCAGCAGCAGGCGGAAGCTGAGGCCGATGATGATCGCGGTCTTGGCCACCGCGATTTCATTGGGGGCGTAATACCAGAAGGCGAGCAGCGCGAAGAGCGTCACCGGCTGGAACCAGGTGAAGAAGGCGACCTTGAAAGGATGCCCTTCGACCTTGGGCAGGTTCTCCCAGCCGACCGTAACCGGCGCCTCGGCCCCGATGATCCTCTTTCCTACACGTGTTCCGGCCATTTGCGTTACCCCGTCTTCAAGAGTGTATTCGTGTCCCGAGCGATCGGCTGATCGCCGCTTGAGCAACAACTCCGCCAACCCTGCCTTGCCGAGCCATGATGTGGCTCAAACCGATGACAGAATCTCTCTCCGGCGAATGATGTTTTTGCTATGGGCGGCAGGCTACCGATATTAACGAATTGGTCAAGCGTAATAACGAAGCATTTTAGCGCAAAATGCGCTGGATTGCACTACGCTTTCGGGTCAATCGCGCGCGATATAGGCGCGCCAGCCGCCAAGTGCTGTTATGTCTTCCGCGCCCTCGGTCGCGCGCGGCTCGGAAACGAATCCCTTTACGCTGCTGCCGTCGGCGAGGGTGACGGTGCCAATGGCGAGCGGGGCAGGCACCTCGGCGGTGAAGCTGCCGAAGGCGGCCATGTCGAGCTCGTAGACCTCAACCTTGATGGCCGCGCCGCTCTCGTCATGGACCAGCGCGGGCTTGGGCGGCACGCTGCCCGCAATGGCGTAGAGGCGATAGGTGGGGGCGGTCTCGAAGGCGCCGACGAATTTCGCCTCGCGCGAGGTTAGCTGCCAGTGGAGCGGCATGTCCTTCAGATGCGCGCCGACCACGGCGAGTTTCACGGTCTCCATCTTTCCCTCCATGTCGAGCGGTGGCGGTGCGGGCAGGTTGGCCGCAGCCAGATAGTCTTGCGCAGCAGCAACCAGGCCGAGGTCGCTATGCGCGGGGCCGATCAGCGTGATGCCGAAGCCGGTCCCGTTATCGCGCTGCCCGGCGGGGACGGCGAGTGCCGCCATGTCGAGCAGGTTCACGAAATTGGTGTAGGCGCCCAGATTGCTGTTGAGCGCGATCGGCGCGGCCTGCAATTCAGCGACGCGGTAGGTGGTGCCGGTGGTGGGGAAGGCGAGCAGGTCGACATCCTCCCACATCAGGTCGGCATGACGCTTGAGCGCGGCGAGGCGGTAGATGCCATTGAACAGCTCGACCGCGCTGATCCCGGTTCCCGGCGCGACGACTTCGCGCACGGTCGGGTCGATCGCGTCGGGATTGCTGGCGAGCAGCTCCTCGATCGCGGCGGTGCGCTCGGCCACCCAGGGGCCGCCATAAAGTAGCTGCGCCGCCTCGTTCAGCGGGGCGATGTCGAGTTCGACGATCTCAGCGCTGCGGCCGAGCACGTCGAGCGCCTTGTCATAGAGATACTCGGCATGGGTATCGCCGAAGAACACGCGCTGGTCGCGGCGCGGGACGCCGATCCGCTTCGGGCTGAGTGGGCGGTTCTCCAGCGGGCGTGAATAGGGATCGGCGGCGTCGAAACCAGCCACAACGGCGTCAATCAGCTGGGCGTCGGCGAGCTGGTCGGTGAAGACCGTGATGCAGTCGATGGAGCGGCAGGCGGGGACGAGGCCCGACGTGCTCCAGCGCCCCTTGGTTGGCTTGAAACCGATCAGGTGGTTGAAGGCTGCCGGAACGCGGCCCGACCCGGCGGTGTCGGTGCCCAGCGCAAAGGCGACCACGCCCGCTGCCGTCACCACTGCCGAGCCCGAGCTCGACCCGCCGCTGACATAAGCGAGGTTGGAGGTATTGCGCGGGATGCCATAGGGGCTGCGAACGCCGACGAGGCCGGTGGCAAACTGGTCGAGATTGGTCTTGCCGACACAGATCGCCCCGGCGGCGAGCAGTTTTGCGGTAACCGTGGCCGAGGCCTCGGGCGTATAGGCGAAGGCCGGACAGGCGGCGGTCGTCTCGAACCCGGCGACGTCGATATTGTCCTTTGCCGCAAAGGGCACCCCGGCGAGCGGCAGCGTCTCGCCCGCCGCAATGCGGGCGTCCACCGCGCGGGCGGCGGCGCGCAGCGCTGCCGGATCGGCGCGGCTGATCCAGGCCTGCGGCTGGACCGCGTCATAGGCGGCGACGCGAGTGAGCGTGTCCTCGATTACAGCGAGGGCCGTGGTTTCGCCGGTATTGACGGCGGCGGCGATGGCCGAGGCGGAGAGGCGCGTGAGCGACGTCATGCGCTGCGCCTCAGCGCGAGCAGCGGCGCACCCGGTTCGATCGACTGCTTCTCCTTCATGTAGAGCGCGGCGATGGTCCCGTCATGCGGGCTTTCCAGGGGGCATTCCATCTTCATCGCCTCGATCACGGCGATCACATCGCCGGCCTTGACCGCGTCGCCCTCTGCCACTTTCAGCTTCCACACGCTGCCGCCGAACGGGGCTTCGATCAGGTCGGAGCCCTCGGGCGCCTCGATGGCGGGTGCGGCGGCCCCTCCGTCCCCGGCCTCCTCGGCCAGTTCGGACAGCCGGTCGAATTCGCCGCTGCGTTCCCACTCGGCGCGCTCCTCGTCGAAGGCGGCCTGCCGCTGCTGTTGGAAGGCGGCGATGCTGTCGGCATTATCGGACAGGAAGGCGCGGTAATCAGCGAGGCGGAATTCGGATTCCTCGACCTCGATCGAGCGGCGACCATTGGGGAAGTCGCGCCGCCAGTCGGCCAGTTCCTCGGCGTCGACCTTGTAGAAGCGGATCTGGTCGAAGAAGCGCAGCAGCCACGGCTTGCCCTCGATGAAGGCGTCGGTCTGGCGATAGGTGTTCCACACCTGGATCGTGCGCCCGAACAGCTGGTAGCCGCCGGGGCCCTCCATCCCGTAGATGCACATATAGGCACCGCCGATGCCCACGACATTGGGCGGTGTCCAGGTGCGCGCCGGGTTGTACTTGGTGGTGACGAGCCGGTGGCGCGGATCGACCGGGGTCGCGACCGGCGCGCCGAGATAGACGTCGCCCAGACCCATCACGAGATAGCTGGCGTTGAAGATCACGTCCTCTACCGCGGCCTCGTCGGCGAGGCCGTTAATGCGGCGGATGAACTCGATATTGTCCGGACACCAGGGCGCATCGTCGCGCACCGCGCCCATATATTTTTCAATCGTCTCAAGCGTCGCCGGATCGCGCCAGCTGATCGGCAGGTGGACAATGCGCGAGGGAATGGCGAAGTCCTCCAGGTCGCCCAGCTCCTCTTCGGCCTCGATCAGGGCCTGTAAGGCTCGCTTCTGGTCGAGCAGTTCGTCGTCGAAATGCAGCTGCAAGGAACGGATGCCGGGCACGATGTCGATCACGCCGGGCAGGGCCTTGGCCTCCAGCACCGTCATCAGCGCATGGACGCGGATGCGGAGTTCCAGGTCGAGGACGATGGGGCCGTATTCGACGAGGATATTGCGGTCGCCCTGCTGGCGATAGACGGTGCGCGGGCGCAGGCCTTCCTCAGGGATGGTCGCAAGAATCGGCGACAGGTCGCTGATTTCGCGTGCAGAAGTGGCGGTGTTGTCGCTCTGCCCAAGCGGCGCGTCGGCGGCGGCCTTGGCATCGTCATGGGTGACGGGGACGAAGCGCAATTTGTCGCCGGGGGAGAGCTGGCCGATCTTCCAGCGGTCCGCCGCGATCACCACGAAGGGGCAGACGAAGCCGCCGAGCGAGGGGCCGTCCGGCCCGAGGATGATCGGCATGTCGCCGGTGAAGTCGACCGCGCCGATGGCATAGGGGTTATCGTGGATGTTGGAGGGATGCAGCCCCGCCTCGCCGCCATCCTTGCGCGCCCAGTGTGGCTTGGGGCCGACCAGCCGCACGCCGGTGCGGTTGGAGTTGTAATGGACCTGCCAGTCGGCGCTGACGATCTTGGCGATGTCCTCATCGGTGAAGAAGTCGGGTGCGCCATGCGGGCCATAGAGCACACGCAGGGTCCACGTTTTGCCGAACACCTCCGGTGCGGGGGGCAGGGTGGCCTCGCCTGCCGGATCATCGGCAAGGTGCAGCGTATCGCCCGCGAGCAGCCGCCGTGCCGCATGGCCGCCGAACTGGCCGAGCTCGAAGGTTGCCCGGCTGCCGAGATAGTCGGGAATGTCGAGCCCGCCCGCGAACAGGATATAGCCGCGCATCCCGCCGCCCGAAACACGGCCCATGCTGAGCGTCTGGCCCGCCGCCACGTCGACAGGCACGCCGGTGGCGACCGGCTCGTCATCCAGCTTCGCGCCGAAATCCGCGCCGCTCAGGCAGATGCGCGCAGGCGCGTTGAACACGAGCGTCGGACCGGTGAAGGTCACCTCCAGCCCCGCCGTCCCCTCGGGATTGCCGAGCAGCACATTGCCCATGCGGAACGAACGGTCGTCCATCGGGCCCGAGGGCGGGACGCCGACCGACCACAGGCCGGTCCGGCCCGGCCAGTCCTGCACGGTGGTGGCGGTGCCGCCCGAGACCACGCGGATCGAACGCGGATCATAGCTGATCGTGTCGAGCAGGCGGGTGGTGACCTGCCCGCTGGTAAAGCCTTCGTTGCGGACGACGTCACGCAGCCAGCGCAGGTTCGTCTCGATCCCGTCTACCCGGCTCGTGTCGAGTGCCACCTGCATCGCCGCAATCGCGGTCTCGCGGCTGTCGGCATGGACGATCAGCTTGGCGATCATCGGATCGTACCAGGCGCTGACCGTGCTGCCCGCCTCGCACCAGGTCTCGGCGCGGATATCGTCGGGGAAGCTGACCGATGTCAGCGTACCGGTGGTGGGGCGGTAATCGAGTGCCGGGTCCTCGGCATAGAGGCGCACCTGCACCGAATGGCCCCTGGGCACGGGCTGTTCGGCGTCGAGGAAGGCATAATCACCCGCCGCGCCGCGGATCATCCACTCGACCAGGTCGACGCCCATCACTTCTTCAGTGACGCCGTGCTCGACCTGCAGCCGGGTGTTCATTTCGAGGAAGAAGAACTCCTGCCGCTCGGCATCGAACAGGAATTCGACCGTCCCGGCAGAACGGTATTTGGCGGCTTCGCCCAGCCGCACGGCGGCGGCGATCAACTCGGTACGCTTGTCGTCGGACAGGCAGGGGGCGGGGGCCTCTTCGACGACCTTCTGGTTGCGGCGCTGGAGCGAGCAGTCGCGCTCGCCCAGCGGCATAATCCGGCCCGCGCCGTCACCGAAAATCTGCACCTCGATATGGCGGGCGCGGGAGATGTAGCGTTCGAGGAACACGCCGCTGTCGCCGAAATTGCCTGCGCCAAGCCGGGCGACGGTGGCGAAGCCTTCGCGCACCTCGGCCTCGTTGTGGCAGATCCGCATGCCGATGCCGCCACCGCCGGCGGTGGCCTTCAGGATGACGGGATAGTCGATGGCATTGGCTGCCTCGGCCGCGCTCTCCTCGTCGGTGAGCAGGTCGGTGCCCGGCGCCAGCGGCACACCATGTTCGGCCGCGAGCGCACGGGCGGAGTGCTTGAGGCCGAAGGTGCGGATGTTTTCGGGCGTCGGGCCGATGAAGGTGATGCCCTCGACCGCGCAAGCCTCGGAAAAGTCGGCATTCTCGGCGAGGAAACCGTAGCCGGGATGGATGAAGGTCGCGCCGGTCGCCTTGGCCGCGGCGATGATCGCGGGCACGTTGAGATAGCTTTCCGTCGCCGGAGCCGGGCCGATGCACACGGCCTCGTCAGCTTGCGAGACATGCAAAGAGCCCGCATCGGCCTCCGAATAGACCGCGACCGAGCGCCAGCCCATGGCGCGTAGCGTGCGGATAATCCGGGTGGCGATCGCCCCCCGGTTCGCGACCAGAACCGTGCCCGCGCTCATGCCGTGACGATCATCCGCACCGGAGTGGGGTTGAAGGCGTTGCACGGATTGTTGATCTGCGGGCAGTTGGAGACGACCACGATGACGTCCATCTCGGCGCGCAGATCGACGGTCAGGCCGGGGGCCGAAATGCCGTCGACGATGCCAAGCGAGCCGTCTTCCTCCACCGGCACATTCATGAAGAAGTTGATGTTGGAGACGATGTCGCGCTTGCCGCGGCCTTCGATCAGGTTCGCCTCAAGGAAGTTCTCAACGCAGGCATGTTGCGATTTGGTGTGATGACCATAGCGCAAAGTATTGGATTCACGAGAACAAGCGCCGCCGATTGTGTCGTGGTAATCGACCGAGGTGCCGGCGATCGTCATCATCGGATTGCCCTCGTTCGAACGCAGGATCGTCCCTTCGCGCAGGAACAGATTGCCCTGCGCCGAGACGGTGTCCTGCGCGCTGTAGCGCTCGGCATCGTCGGCGGCGGAATAGAGCAGGAAATCGACCGCCTGATTGCCTTCCAGATCGACGATCCGCAGCGTCTGCCCCTTGGCGATATGGTGCAGCCACGGGGCGCGGGCGGGAACCACTTCGTCATGGACGATGGTACCGGTCAGGCCTTCCGTTCCGATTGTGGAGGTCATTATCGGGGGGTCTTCCTTCGTGGCAGCTGGTCTAGCGGCGGAAATAATCTTCGACGTTTTCGAAAGCGCGCAGGCCCTCGGGCGTGGCAGTGCGGATCGGGTCGCTTTCCGGCGTCACGGGGCCGCGCCACGCGGTCGCGCGCAGCGGGGTGACGGTGTAGCCCGCGCGCGGATCGAGCACGTGCGGGCAATTGGCGATCACCACGATCACGTCCATCTCGGCGCGCAGCACCAGCTGGCGGCCCGCTTCGTAGGGGCCCATCAGCGGGGTGATGGTGCCGTCTTCCTCGATCCGCGTGCCCTTGAAGAAGTTGATGCAGGGGTGAACGTCGCGCTTCTGCAGGCCGTGTTTGGCCGAGCCCAGGATCAGCCGGTCGCGGCCATTGGGATAGGCGCCGCTATTGCGGCCCTCGCCATATTTTGCCTCGTTGGTGGCGGCGTTGGAGGTGCCGCAAAAGGCATCATGCGTGCCTGCCTCGTCCTCGGCGATGCTCATCAGCACGCGGCCCATGTCGGACAGCAGCAGCTTGCCCTTGCCCAGATAGCCGTTCCACTGGACCTTGACCGTGTCGGCGACATTGAGCCGCTCGGTCGGCATTTCGGCATTGTAGACCAGCAGCGAGGCGCAGGCGTCGCCCGCGACGTCGATCAGCCGCAGGCGCGTGCCACGCGTAATCATCCGCGTGGCATAGCCGCCCGGCGCGATGGTCTGTTCCCAGAGCAGGTCGTCCGCCGCGACACCATCGGGCAGGTCGTCGGCGACGGGCGGGAGGATCGGCATCGCCTCCACAACGGTGCCCGCCATGGCGCGGGCATGGTCGCGCGCGGCCTTCGGATCGGCGAGGGTCCCGCTCATGCGGCGACTCCCTTGCCGCCGGAGGAGCGGCCCTTGGCCGGGGTTTCGCTGTCCTTGGCCGCATCGTCGCCCTGTTCGTGGAGCTGCGGGAGGAGCGCGGTGGTGGTGACCAGCTGCAGCTGGTGCACGCCGCGAATGCCGCGCAATGCGTCGCACAGCCCCTCCAGCCGGACGGCGGGGCCCTGCACCAGCAGCACTTCCATCGACTGGTCGTCCTCGAGGAAGACATGCTGCGAGGATATCACCTCTTTCAGATAGTCCTGCTGGGTCGTCGCCAACTGCTGGCGAATGCTGCCGCGATCGCCGCGATAGACCAGCGTGATCGTGCCCGCGAGCAGCTCTTCCGGCCGGGTCAGCGCGCCGTGCTCGGCCAGCGCATGGCGGATCAACTCCGCGATTAGCTGCGAGCGCGAGGGCAGGCCGCGTTCCTCGACCATGACGTCGAGCTGGCGGAACAGTTCTGCGGGGAGGCTCATGGAGAGCCGGGCTAGACTGGTAGGTTCGGTTGCCATGTCTCCGTCCCTCTCAATTATTATTTGGAGTGTCAATCGTAATACCCCCGTCCGGTGCGGCAGCGGTATCGACGACCTCGGCGGCGATTTCGGCGGGCGTTTCCGCGCTTTGCGGAGCATCCTGAGGCGCGGTCTTGCGGTCGAGCGGCAGGTCGTAAACGACGCGCGCGCCATAGCGGTGCGGGGCGTGCGGGTCATGCCGCCACTTGTCGAGCGTCAGCACGCGGGTGCCGAGCGAGAACGCCTCGTTGATGTCGTGCGTGACCATGATGACGGTCAGCGAATAGTCCTGCCACAGCCGGGTGATGAGCTTGTGCATGTCGGCCCGGATGCCGGGGTCGAGCGCGCCGAACGGCTCGTCGAGCAGCAGGATGCGGGGGCGCTTGATCAGCGCCTGCGCGATGGCGAGGCGCTGCTGCATCCCGCCCGACATCTGCGCCGGGTAGAGGTTGAGGGAATCGCCGAGGCCGACGGCGGCGAGCATGTCCTCTGCCTCGGCCATGGCGGCGCGCTTCTTCGCGCCGAACAGACGGGCACTGAAAGGGGCCTGAGCGCATTCGAGGCCGAACACGACGTTGCCGAGCACGGTCAGGTGCGAGAACACCGAATAGCGCTGGAACACGACGCCGCGATCGGGCCCGCATTCGGGCTTGAGCTGCTCGCCATCGAGCGCGATCAGGCCGCGGCTTGGCGCCTCCTGCCCCAGCACAACGCGCAGCAGACTGCTCTTGCCTGCTCCGGAGGGCCCGACCACCGACACGAAGGCGCCTTCGTCAATGTCGAGGTTGATCCGCTCGAGCACGACCTTGTCGCCATACTCGACCCAGATGTCGCGCAGCGAGAGCAGCGCGCTCACCGGTCGGCTCCATGCGCCCAGGCGAACAGGCGGCGGCTCAGGTAAACGAGCAGGAAGTCGATCGTCGCGGCGAGGATCGCGATCCACGCGACATAGGGCAGGATCACGTCCATCGCGAGATAGCGGCGGACGAGGAAGATGCGGTAGCCAAGGCCGATGTCCGACGCGATTGCCTCGGCCGAGATCAGGAACACCCAGGCCGGGCCGAGCGCGAGGCGCATCGCGTGGATCAGACGCGGCATGGCCTGTGGCAGGGCGACGCGCAGGATCAGCTGCCACGTGCTCGCCCCCAAGGTTTGCGCCTTGATGATCGTCTCGCGCGGGAGCGCGCCGATATGCGCCGCGACATCGCGGATCATCACTGGGGCGATGCCGATCACGATCAGCGCCACCTTGGCGGTTTCGCCAAGACCGAAGGCGATGAACAGGATCGGCAGTAACGCGATCGGCGGGATGACCGCAATGCCCGTCACCAGCATGCCGAAGGTCGCGCGCACCGGCGGCAGGATGCCGAGCAGCAAGCCGACCAGCAGCGCCGACAGCGTCGAGATGCCGAGCCCGAGGCCCAGCCGCTGGAGGCTCGCCAGCGTGTCCGCCCAGAACAGGTAGCGGCCCGAAAGCCGGTCCTGCTCGAAGATCAGGCCTTTCATCGCGTCGACCATCGCGCCCGGCAGCGGCAGGATCTTGTCTGCCGGGTTGAGCGCGTGCCGCTCGCTCGCGAGGATCAGGTAGAGCACGATCAGCAGCGCGATCGGGATCAGCCCCAGCAGCAGGCTGTTGGTCCGCGAGATACGGCGATTCACCCAGCGCATGCAGCACAGATCCCGATGCAGCTACCCATCATCGTCTTGGGAGGCCCGCTCAGGACCTCACAATTCTCCATCGACCGCCATCTGCATGTAGGTGGGGTCGAAGCGCAGCGTGATGTTGTTCGTGTCACCCAGCGTCTTGCCGCCGGGGAAGGACATGCCCACCACGTCTGCCGTCGCCGCGCCCTGACCGAACAGGCCCTGCGAGAAGCTGAAGTCGCGCACGCGCGTCATCGTCTCGATCAGCGCCGGGTCGGAGGTCGCCGCGACCGCCGCCGCCGGATCGGCATAGAGGAAGGTGGTGGCCAGCTGGCCTTCGAACACCTCGGGCGTCGTCCCGGCAAGCTGGGCCATGGCCGCACGGGCGGCGGCGCCTTCCTCGTCGTCCCTGGTCATGATCGCCATGGTTTCGTACCAGATGCCCGCCAGCGCCTTGCCGAGGTCGGGGTTAGCTTCCAGCGTCTTGGTATCGACGACCAACAGGTCGAGGATCTCGCCCGGAATGTCAGCGGAAGAGAACACGAGGTCCGCACCCGGCACCTCTTTCATCGCGGTCAGCTGCGGGTTCCATGCCACGGCTGCGGTGATGTCGTCGGACGTGAAGGCCCCGGCGATGTCCGCGTCGGAGGTGTTGACGGTCTGCACGTCGGTCATCACCAGGCCGACCGATTCCAGCGCGCGGGCGAGCAGGTAATGCGACACCGAAAGCTCGACCAGATAGACCTGCCGCCCTTTGATAGCGGCCAGATCAGTGGTGTTCTTCAGCAGCACGCCGTCATTGCCATTCGAATAGTCGCCGACGATGATCGCGCTGGTGTCCTTGCCGCCGGCAGCGGGAATGGTGAGCGCGTCCATATTGGCGACGGTCACCCCGTCGAGCTGGCCCGCCGTGTACTGGTTGACCGATTCGACGTAGTCGTTGACCTGCACGATATCGATGGTGAGGCCGTATTTGTCGGCCCATTTATCGACGATTCCGGCCTGGTCGGCATAGGGCCAGGGCATCCACCCGGCATAGATCGACCAGCCGATACTGAAGTCTGTCCGGGGTTCGACAGGCTCATCCGCCGATGGTGAGCAAGAAGCCACGATAAAAGCGCATGCCAGCAGGGCTGCTGTGCCAGCGCGACGGATCCCATTGAGCATGATTCGTCCCCTTTCGCATTTGCAGCATCGCTGCAAAATCTCCGCTTGTCCATCGCCAAGTTATTACCATTGTGATTATTGGTAATATCCATATGATGCGCCACGGCCCGAGAGCGGAATCAGCGCCGGGGCCAGATGCGCTTATGCTTGGGAGGGCATGCACCGAAGGCAGCCGACCGTCGCCGCGCCAGCGGCCCTGCCCGGAGTAGCCGATGACCCAGAGTTCGCCGCCCGCACCCCCGCAAGCTCCGGCACCGGCGCGTACGCCGTTCGTCAATTCGCTGTGGTCGGGCAATGGCAATCCGGGGCAGGAATATAATCCGCCCGGCGTTCGCAACACGGACTCCGCACTGCCGCTCCACCCGACCGAGCCGGTCACGCATAACTACGCCAGTGACGAGCCTGCGCCCGGCAAGCTGGCCTTCCGCTGGATCAACGGCTCGATCGTGGCCGCGAACAACACCGACCCGCGCGTGCAGGTCGTGCAATATAACGAGGACACCTTCGTCCTCAGGCAGAATGTCTGCGTCCATTGGGAGGCGCCATTCACCTATCTGCTGTTCGGCAATGCGGGGGCTTTGCTGATCGACAGCGGGGCAACCGCCAATCCGGCGCTCTATCCGCTGCGCGAGACGGTTGATGCGGTGATCGCCCGCTGGTGCGATGCGCGCGGGCGCAGCGACATTCCGCTGACCGTGGCGCTGACCTCGGGCGAGGATATCGCTCAGAACAAGGGGCTGGTGCAGTTCGCGGGCCGCCCCGACACGACCATCGTGCCGACGCCGCTGGAGGTGATGAAGGCGCATTACGGGTTCGCGGGCAGCTGGCCTGCGGGCAAGGGCAGCATCGACCTCGGCGACCGCGTGATCGAGGTGATCCCGACGCCCGGCACGCACAAGGACGGGGTCAGCTTCTACGATCCCTATTGCGACTTCCTGTTTACGGGCGACCTGCTGTTTCCGGGCAGGATCAATATCAGCAATGACAAGGATTACGTCGCCACGCTGGAACGGCTGGCGGCTTTCGCGGCGGACAATCCGGTCAAGTGGCTGCTTGGCGGGCACATCGACATGATGTTCATGCCGGGCAAGGCCTATCCGCGCTTTGCCACGCACAAACCCTATGAGCGGCTGCTGCAGCTGACGCCTGACGTGATCGACGAAGCGCTGACCTATGCGCGCGAGGTGGAGGGCAAGCAGATGATGCTGATCCGGCCCGATTTCATTTTCCACAACGGGGTCAGTCCCGACCAGCGCACCCGCGTCTGGCCGGAGGGCGTGCCCAATATCGAAGGGCCGCGTCCCTTCTGATTGGGCCCGTGCTGAATTCAGCGGAGGACGTCATCATGGATCGTCGCACATTCCTTTCCTACAACGCCGCCGCTGTCGCCGTGCCTGCCGCGCTGACCACGTTCAGCCAGGCCGCCATGGCCCAGGGCACGCCCGAGCCGATCGATTTCAAGAGCAACCTGCCCGCCGCCGGGGGCTTTCCCGATCGCTGGATCTGCGGTTCGGAGTCGGCGAAGGACAACACCGATCCGCCGGTACAGGTCCATTGGTACAACGCCCACACCGCGATCCTGCGGCAGAACAAGGCCTACAGTTTCGAAGCGCCCTTCGCGCCGCTCTATTTCGGCAATGACCGGGTGCTGCTGCTGGACGAGGGCTTTACCCAGCTTCGGACCGACTGGGACCTGCGCGGTGTGGTCGACCAGTGCATAGAGGAATGGTGCGCGCGCAATGGCCGTGACCCGGCCAGCATGGAACTGCTGGTCGCTTTCAGCCATTTGCATTCCGACCATTATGCGGCGGTCAACCAGTTCGCCGACCGACCGAAGACCCGCTATATGGGCCTGACGCACGAGGAGATGGTCGGCTTCTGGGGGATGACCAATTATCCGGAGGAGCGGGTGACGCTGGACCTGGGCGGGCGCGACATCCTGATCTGGGGTTCTCCCGGCCATGTCGTCTCCGAATTCGCCTACTACGACACCTACACGCAGATCCTCTATACCGGTGACATGTTCTATCGCGGGCGCTGCTACATCACCTATTGGGAGCCGTGGTTCGACAGCATGACGCGGCTGATCGAGTTCGTCGATACGCATCCGGTCACGCATGTGATGGGCTGCCATATCGAGATCAGCAAGGACGGCGTCGACTACCCTTACGGTGTCACCTGGCAACCCGACGAAGCGCCCGTGCAGATGAGCGTGGCGCAACTGCGCGAGGCCTACGAGGTGGCCAAGACCATTACCGAACCGGGTATCTACTTCACTGGAACGGTGTTCCTGTGCAACCAGACACGCAGCACCACCACGATCGACGTCAATCCGTACCGTTATACCTGACCCACCCGCCATTTTGCAGGAGCATCTCGCATGACCAAACCGTTCGCCCTGACCCTCTCCGCCGCCCTGTTGTGCTCCGTCGCCGCCTGTAGCGACGCCGGGACCGAGGAGGCCGCCAGCGAGGAGGCCCCGATGGCCATGAGTTTTGCCGAGAACGTGCTCGACGTGCCCGGCTTCGCCGACTTCCTGCAGGTCGACGGCGACACCGTCTGGACCACCAATGACGGCCGGGTCGAACAATGGTCGACCGAAGGCAAGGTCGCGGCGGTCGAGATGCCGCGCCCGTGCGGTACGATGACGTTGGCCGAAGGTTCGCTGTGGGTCGCCAATTGCGAGGGCGGGGAGGTCTGGCGCATCGACCCCGAGAGTGCCGAGGTGCTGGCCAAGATTCCGGCGGGCATGGGCCCGAGCGGGGAGCTGAACGTGGTCGCGGGCGCGGGCTCGATCTGGGCGCCGGACCAGACCAAGGCGATCATCTCGCGCATCGACCCGGCGACGAACACGGTGGTGGCGACCGTGGCGGTGACTGACAAGACCTCCTACCTCGCCTTCGGTGAGGGCGCGCTGTGGGCGTCGAGCGGCGAGGGCGGCACGCTCCAGCGGATCGACCCCGAAACCGCCGAGGTGACTCACACGATCGAGCTCGGCGATACGCCTGGTTTCCTGGTCGCGGGCGAGGGCGCAGTCTGGGTGCAGGAGCAGGGCGACGGCACGCTGGCGCGGGTCGATCCGGAAAGCGTCGAGGTGACGAACCGGATCAAGGTCGGCGACAACCTCAAATGGGGCGATATCGACACTGGCGACGGCAAGGTCTGGCTGCGGACCACTGACGACCAGACCTTCGTGGTGATTGATGCCGCGACCTCCGAAATCCTTGCGCGCGTGGGCCGGGCGGAGGGCAGCGGCGCGCTGCGCTACACGCCCGACGGCATCTGGACGAGCGCGCATGACGTGCACTCGCTGACTTGGTGGACGCCGGAAGAAGCGGCGGCTGAAGGCGAATAGCGCGTCGCGGCCGGAGCGCGGCTTACACACGTGATTCGGGTCCATGCCCGGCAGGTGTTGCCCTTTGGTGACTCGCCTTGCCGGGCAGGGGCTTTTCCGGTCCCGGTACGGGGTGGCGAAAAGCGCGAAAATCCCCTGTTTTCCGCAAGTGCGAAGGCGCGCTTGGCGTGGTTTCACATGTTCCGATAATACTCTTGACGCGTTCCGTAATATCTATACCGTATGATCTATCGCTGCTGAGAACGGCGAAGAATCTGACCATTGGGTAGGGGATCTGCAGCGTTGGGCCGGAAAACCGGCTTGATTTTGGAGATTGTCTATGGACCGCAATTCGGACAGCCACGCGCCCACTGCGGACGCGCAGGCCCTTGCCGACGCCCGGTCCCCTTCTGCCACCGACGCTGCCGAAATTTCCCCGCTTCATGCGGATGAGGGCCCTATCAAGCGGGCGCTCGTCAACTTCGTTCCGCCCGCCACCTTGATCGCCGTCGTTCTGTTCTGGATGCTGGCGCCGCGCACGATCACCGAGAACGAATGGACGCTGGTGATTGTCAGCGCCGCGATCAGCTTCTTCGTGCTGGGTCTCGAATTCGTGCTCGAGCGGCATGAGGGCTGGCGGCTGAACTGGACCGAGTTCAGCACTGACCTGTTCTACCAGATTCTGTACTCCACGGTCATCGCCTGGGCGGTGCTGGCCTTCGCCGACGAGCCGCTGATGGCGCTCAAGGACAGGCTCGGCATCACGACCTTGTGGCTGATGGAACTGCCGCTGGTGGTGCAGGCCTTCGCGGTGCTGTTCCTGATCGAGTTCGGCCAGTACTGGATGCACCGCCTGATGCATGACTGGTACCCGGCCTGGCTGACCCATGCACCGCATCATCACGTGACCCAGCTCAATGCGATGAAGGGCGCGGTCGGCAATCCGATCGAGCTGTTCCTGATCTCGCTCAGCGTCGTCGCGCTGTTCGACTTCGACGTGGTCGCGATCTTCTGCGGCCTCAGCATGCTGACCGTCATCTCCAGCTTCGCGCATGCCAATGTCCGCTCGGACCCGCCGCTGATCTACTCCTACGTCTTCACCACGATCCGCCATCACAGCCTGCACCACACGGCGCTGAGCTATGAGGATACGCGCTGCAATTACGGCAATTCGATCATCCTCTTCGACCGCATTCTCGGCACCTATCGCGAGGGCGAGTCCAAGGTTGTCGGCCAGGACGACCGCCGCCGGTTGTCGATCTACGAGCAGTTCATGTTCCCGTTCCAGCCGCTGATCGACCGGATCAAGGGCGCCGGGCGGGACAAGCCGACTTCTGCGGACACTTGAGACGGACGGGCAGGCACAGGAGCGCAGACGATAATTTTTGGGCACCCGGCGGGCCGGGGTTCAGGGGTCAACAAGAATATACATGAGGGACGTAACACAATGAAGAACAGCGTAAAAATAAAGCTGGGTCTGCTTTCGGCGACCGCTTTCACCGGCGTCGTCGTCGCCGCTCCTGCCACCGCGCAGGATGCCGTGATTGAAAGTACCGGCGATGCCATCATGGTCACCGCAACCCGCCGTTCGACCACGATCATGGACACGCCGATCAATATCAGCGCCGTCGCCGGTGAAGAGCTGGAACGCCAGCGCATCACCGACGTGCGCGATATCGCCGACTTCACTCCCGGCATGACCATTTCGGACACCGGCCCGGGTTCGACCGGCACGATCGTGCTGCGCGGCCTGAGCGCGTCGGACGTCGGTGATGGCGGCGCGATCTACCAGGATTCGCTGGGCATCTACCTTGGCGAAGTCCCGCTGTTCTACGACTTCAAGTTCCTCGACATCGATCGTGTCGAAACGCTGATGGGCCCGCAGGGTACGCTGTATGGCCTGGGTACGCTGGCGGGCGCGATCCGCTATATCCCCAAGCGCCCGAACACCGATGCCATGGAAATGGAAGTCCATGGCAGCGTCTCGACCAAGGCGCATAGCGATGACATCGGCTATCAGGGTGATGTCGTGGTCAACGTTCCGATCGTGCGCGACCACGTCGCCTTCCGCACGGCGACCGGCTATTACAGCGATCCGGGCTTCATCGACTATCCGCTGCTGGTGCAGGAGCCGGGTATCTCAAACCCGCAGCCCGACGGGTTTATTGCTCCGGGCGATCCGCTGCCGACCGGGATCTCGCAGGCCGGCTATGACGCCAACCTGTTCAAGAAGAAGGACCTGAACTTCGAGAAGACCTTCACCAGCCGCAACCAACTGCTGCTGCAGACCAGCGAAGACCTGCAGCTGTTCCTGACCTATGCCTACCAGCAGACCAAGACCGACGGTGCCAGCTCGAACAGCACCGGCGTTTTCGGGACCGGCAAGTACGAGAACGCCAGCCGCTTTATCGAGCCGGTCGACCGTCACGCTCACCTGCTGAGCGCGGAGGTCAATGCGAACATTGCCGATGTCGTAGATCTGGTCGCGACGGGCGCCTATACCGAGAGCGCCTTTAAGGACAGCGGTGACGTGACCGACCTGCTACTCGACCTCGACTATGGCTACGAGCTGTATCCGGGCTTCGCGGCCTATTTCGCCTCGGACCGGGTCCGCAAGGAGAAGAACATCGAAGTGCGCTTCGTGTCGTCGCATGGCGGGCCGATCAGCTGGGTGTTCGGCGGCTTCTGGCACGAGAACAAGTATCAGAGCGACTATGCCGAACGGACGCCGAACCATCCGTGGGGCGATCCGGTCGGCAATCCGGAATATCTGGAATATGTCAGTTACGTCACCTCCAAGGTCACCGAGAAGGCGATCTTCGGGGAAACGACGCTGCAGCTGACCGACGAATGGCAGATTACCGGCGGCGCGCGTTATTTCGACTATGCGTCTGAAATTGCCGGTGCATCCACGCTGCCGCTGCTGGGCGAACCTCTCAGCCCCTATGACCTCGATGTCAATGGCGGCTCGGGCGGCCAGGACGGTGTGGTCTGGAAGCTCAACACCTCCTACGAATATTCGCCCGACGTCATGGTCTACCTGACCTATTCGAAGGGCTATCGTATCGGCGGCCCGAACCGTGTCGCGCCCTGCGATGCTGACATTCCGCTCGACCCGACCCAATATACGGGCGACCAGGTCATCTGTGCCCTGCCGAACGAGATCCAGTATGGACCGGACGAGATCCTCAACCTCGAAATGGGTACGCGTATTCAGCTGCTCGACCGCCGCTTGATGTTGAACTTCAACATCTACAACATCGAATGGAGCGGCCTGCAGGTGGCCTCGGCCACGACCTACGGTGTGACCGGCATCACCGTGAACGCGGGCAAGGCGCGCTCGCGCGGTCTTGCGGCTTCGTTCCAGGCCAAACCGATCCCCGAACTGACGATCCAGGGCAGCTATTCCTATGTCGATGCTCATCTGACCGAGGACGTGGCCGGGATCATCACGGTCAACGACCCGCCGGGCGAATATCCCAGTGCCCCGGTCAAGCTGCTGGCGCTGTCGGGTGACCGCCTGCCGGGTTCGGCCAAGCATTCGGGCAGCCTGGGCGCGACCTATGTCATGCCGGTGGGCGATGGGGACATCGTGGCCAACTGGACCGCGACCTATCGCGGCAATGTGGTTTCACGCCTCGGTTACGATCGCGCCTCTGGCACGAAGATCCCGAGCTACACGGTCCACCGCGCCTCGATCGGTTACGAGACCGACGACTACAAGGTGTCGCTGTTCGCCAACAACATCTTCGACAAGTACGCGGTTGTCTCGACTGCCAACGACCTGTCGCAGACCGGCCTGAACGACGGTGTGCTGCTGCGCTACTACCGCCAGGCGGTGCTCAACCCGCGCACCATCGGTATCGAGGGCAGCATCAAGTTCTGGTAAGCTGAACCTTCAGAACACATAAAGCGGGGCGCTTGCCGGAATGGCAGGCGCCCCGTTTTGCGTTGTGGCCATGGTCACTTAACCGGTGGCGATACCGTGCGCGGCGAACCATTCGCGCACCGGCTCCATCGCCGCAGCATGGGTGCGCCATTTGCCGATGCCATCGGCATTGATCGGCCGCCGGACCTGCGCCGCGCTGGGCGTCGCCACGGCGGCTGTGTTCTGGTGGAAGGTCAGGCAGGCCTCGTCCCAGTCTAGCCCGCAATGCGCGATCAGTCTGCGCGTCTCGCCCTCCTGATCGGCGACCAGCCCTTCGTAAGAGAGCTGCAACACGCGCCCCGGAAACAGCCGGTCCCACAGCGCCATCAGCCGGTCGAAGCGCGCGTAATAGCGGGCGGTGTCCAGCAGGTCGTAGGAATAGGCGTAAAAGGCCGACTGGCTGGCGAAAAGGTTCTTGTAATTGCTCCATACCGTGTCGAGCGGATTGCGGCGCAGGCAGACGATCCGCGCCTCCGGCAGAGCGCGGGCGATGTGCCCGACATAGAGGAAATTGGCCGGCAGCTTGTCGGTGAAGCGCAGCGTGCCTTGCGGGCGGTGATGGCTGGCGAGGTCACAATAGGCCGCGCCCAGCTGCGCCGGGGCGATGGCGGCGCTGGCCGTGACCGTCTCCGGGTCGAGCACGGTGCGAGATGTTGTGCCCGACAGCCGTTTTACCGCCAGCGGCATGCATTGCAGCTCGCCCGCCGAACCGACATCGCGGTGCGAGGAGATTATCCGGTCGACCAAGGTGGTCCCGGTGCGCGGCATGCCCACGACGAAGATCGGCGCTTTGTCGGCGTGTCTCGTACCCGGTGCCAATATGTCGGCGGGCCCGGTAAACAGCGCCTCGATAGCGTCGAAGATCGCGGCATCCTGCGCGAAATCGTAACCGAGGTTGCGCTTGTGCTCGGCATTGGCGGCGGCGAGGTGGGTGAAGGCCTCGGCCTCGCCGAGATCCTCCAGTTCCTTTGCCAGCGCATAGCGAATCCGCAGCCCATCATCGGGCGATTCCGCAGCAGCCAGCGCGGTTTTCAGGCGCGGCACATGGTTGGCCGCGGGTGTCTGGCGCGCGAGGATGGCGAGGGCATAGTGCGCGCGGGCATTGCCGGGATCGGCGGCCAGAATTGCCTCATACTGCGCCTGCGCCTGCTCGACCCTGCCGGTAAAGCCGCTCGCCGCGCCCAGATTGTAACGGAATTCGAGGTTGTCGGGCTGCTGGGCCACGGCATCCTCAAAGGGACCGAGCGCGCCCTCATGGTCGCCGACACGGGTCAGCACGCAACCGATCGTGTCAAGCGTGAGGGCATCCTCGGGCGCCAGCGCCAGTGCCTTGCGGGCGACATTGGCAGCCTCGCCATCGCGGTGGAGCAGACTCAGGATGCGGGCGAACTGGGCAAGGTGTTCGGCCACCGGACCGCGCTCGGCCGCCGCCTGCAGTAGTGGCACGGCATTGGCGAACTGGCCCGCTTCGGCCGCGACAAGGCCCATCAGGAAGAAGCCCTCCGGCCGTGCCTTGTCGGCCATGACCAGCGCTTTGGCAGCCGCAGAGGCTGCGCCCAGATCGCCGCGCTGCAGGGCCGTTCGGGCCTGCTGTTCAAGTGTCGCTATGTCGGAAAGTTGGCCGCCCTGCATCCGGGCGACCATATTGCGCGGGTCTGATGCAGGCAAATCAATATCTGCCCGGCGCGCGGCCTGAGGGGTCGCCGAACCGGAGCGCGCAGCTGCACGCTCCGGTCTGGTCTTTTGGTCGTTAGCGGGCCGAGGCCAAAGTTACCGGCTTGCCCTTTGCGGCCATGCGGGTTTCGATCTGGTCGCGAATATTCGCCAGTACCTGGGTGCGGCATTCATTCGCCTTGGCGGCGGCGGCGAGGTGGGTCCGTTCGAGACCCTCGCCGCACACGGCGCGGGCGGCCGCATCCATGCGGATGGCGAGACGGCGCTGGCCGTCCACGGTGGCAAGATCGAGCCCGTCGAGGCGCAGCGTGGCAGCGCTCTGCACGAAGGGATCACTGGTCTGGCTGTCGGAATTGGCCAAGGCAGGCGTCGCCAGAGCGCACGCGGCCATGGCCATCAGGCCTGCTTTCAACATCACATCTTCTCCTGCTCTTTATCGAGTCCGCTCTGCGGCGGCTGCGACGCACATATGCCTGCCCCCTGTGCCTTGCAAGGGACAGGGGCTGGAAAAGACGGCGATTCAGGTGGGTTAGGGGCGGTTAGTAGGGGGCGCGGACCTCAAGCGAGGCGAGGGCGGAAATGTCGCCCAGCAGGCCGATCGGCAGGTCGGCCATGACCGAACTGCGCTGCTGTGAAGCCGCATCCTGCAGCGAAATCTCGATCTCGCGCGCATTGGGCGCAGACCACTGGCGGATCGTTTCGACCGGGATCTCCGCCCGCCAGCTATGCTGCCCTTCGACGTCTACAACCTGGCCGTTGAGAGTGACGCTCAGGCCCGGATCGGCCCGGTAACCGCTGATTTGCAAGCAATCTTGCGCTCCGCAGCGCACCAGCTTGGTCTTGGCGTCCGCTTCGGCCATGGCCGGAGAGCCGGTCCCGACGAGCGCGATGCTACCCAGCGACAGGGCCAGTCCGGTGCGGGCGAGCGCCTTGCGGAAAGCGATCCTGGCAGGACTGGAAAAGCGGCGCGACAAATGCAGCACGGGAGAGTCTCCTGATATTGTCCCCCTGTTCGGAGTGCGCGGGTGGTCGACACTCTCCCATATCGACAATCCGCGAATTTTAGCCCGGCAAATCTAGAGCAGCTTTCTGGCGCGTCAACGCCGAAATGGTGCAGATATATAGCGCAGATAGCTCGGAAATGTTGGTAATATGCCGAGATAACTGCCTATATGCTGGGCATTTGGGCGGTCATCAAAAGTTTTCGATATCATCTCATTTTAAGCAATACATTTGCGAGAAACTGCCGTTTTATCGCTTTTGCGTGGAGAAATCCGCTAAATGACCGTGATCAGCTGAAAAGTTATCACGCGGGGCCGGGTATATTTGAGCCCGCCGCTGGGCGTGACGTTCCAGCTGTAATCGTCGGTCACGTTCTCGATCTTGCTGCGGAAAATCATCCGGGCGCCCTTGAACTCGAAGCGATAGCGCATGCCGAGGTCGAAGGTGGTTTCGGAACCGACATAAAAGGTATTGGTCGCATTGACCGGGCGCGACCCCTTGTACTCGAAGGCCGCATCGATCGAGAGCGGCGATTCTCCGTCGGCAAAACGCCAGTCCAGATTGCCGATCACGCGCACGCCGTTCTGGCCGACCGGGCGCGGGCCCAGCACTCCGTTATCGACGACCTCGCCGCTGATGGTCGGGTCACTGATCAGCGCACCGCCCAGCAGGGTTACGCCGGCAATCGGCCTGGCGACGGCGGACAGCTCGAGCCCCTGGTTTACCACTTCGCCGAGCAGGCGATAACGCAGGTCGGGGTCGAGGTTGTAATAGGGCTTGGAAATGCGGAACAGGCCCGCCAGCACGGTGATCGCGTCGCTGGGGGCGTAGCGCAGCACCACCTCTTCCTGCTTGGTGTTGATGGCCGCGGGTGCTTCGGCGCGATTGATGGCGCGATCGGGCGCGACATCGGCTTCTTCCATCCCGCGCGTGACCGATCCGTACAAGGTAAGCTTGCTGGTGAGGTCGATCGACAGCGCGGCGTTCCACGCGATGGGGGAAGATGCGGTGGAGATGTCGGTCAGTGCCGGGTCGGCATAATCGACATCCTTGGTGTAATCGATCTTCGAAGCCCCGGCGTCGACCCGCAGCCAGTCGGTCAGGATGCCGGAATAAGCGACGCCACCAAAAATTTGCCGCACCTTGTCGCGGTTCTTGTCGCCCAGCACATAATCCGGCTTCGCGCGCGGATCGGGAGCGAGAATCGTGCTCGGGCCGAGTGCAATGCGCGTTGCACCGCCGAACAGGCCGGAAAAGTCGCGACCGCGCAAGCTGGCCGACAATTGGTGCTGGGTACTGCCAATGCCGAACTGGCGCACCAACCGGACCTCACCCGACCAGGAGGTTTCGTTGAGGTCACCATAGGCGATGATCGTGCGATCGGCGACGCTGCCATCGGGCGCGACACCGTTCATCAGGTCGGCGAAGCGCGCGTCTTCCGTCTTGTACTGGTAGAACAGCCCGCTTTCGAGCTGGAAATCGCCCAGCGGCGCGCGCAGGATGCCGCCGACAAGGGTGATATCGTCGTGGTTATCGGCCCATTCCTGACTCAGATCGACCTGCCGTTTCAGCTCCGGGGGCAGGGCTTCCCCGGCCAGGAAATAGGTTGGGCCCGCCTCGTCGTCGCGGGTGTAGCCGCGCATGTAGAAACCGCTGAAGGTCACCCCGCCGGGCGATTCCAGTTCGGCCAGCGTGGTCCAGCTCGCCTGCAGGTCGGTACCGCCATCGGGGCGTTTGCGATGGCGAAAGCCCCAGCCTGCGAACAGGCCGACGCCGGTGGTGACGTCGGGCAGGCGCAGTTCGAGGTTTACGCTCTCGTGCCCGTCCGGGCGCGTGTCCGCATCGATGGTCAGCGACGTGTCGTCGCCGACCCGGCGGATCGCATAGTCGACCAGGCCGGTGGGCGCGGGGAAGGAGAAACCCATCGTGCTGAGCCCGACCCGGATCGTGCTGCTGGCGTTGAGGCGAGGGGAGAGGCGGTGGATCTGGTCGAAATAGAGCGAATCCAGCCGGACATTGCCCGCGTCGATCGGGTTGAAGCCGCGCACTGAGCGCGAATTGTAGAGGCCTGTGGACTCGCGTCCGACCTGTTTGCCGAACGCGTCGGAGCTTTCGGCGACGGCGTTCTGGGTGACTTCGTTTTCTTCGTGGTCGGTGGGGGCTTCCTCGGGCGTGATCAGCTGCTGATCGCCTTTGGCCATGGCGTCCGATGTTGCGGCGCTGCTCGTGTCCGCGGCGTTCGTCAGCAGCGCTTCGTCAGCAATGCTCAGCAGGTCTTCGGCCGCAAGAGCGGGCGCGGGCTGGAGCATCGCGACCAGGGCAATCGGCGCGGTCGCACTCGCCAGCTTGCGGCGTGCTGACGACCGCCGCTGGATCCGTTGAGCTGATGGAGTTCCTCTCCGCACTGGTTTCACTCCTGCGAGAAGCGTGAATTTATGGGTCGGCACCTGCTGCAAGCACAAACACACGCCGCACCGGAGTGCAGCGCGCGAGCGAGGATAGCGAAATACAAGAGCAAAGAAATGCGACCTTTGGTGGCGGGCGCCCTGAACCGAAAGGCGCCCGCCATGAGGTTCGGTTTCCCTTATTCGCCGACCGGCGGATAGGGGACACCGAGCTGTTCGAGATAGGAATCGTACTTCGAGGGATCGTAATAATACTGCTCGAGCGTCGGGCGCAGCTGAGCCATGATCTCCGTATTGAGATCGTTGGCCGGCATATCCTCTTCGGTCAGGACGGGATCGTAGAAGCGTCCATCGGCGAACTGCACTTCCTCACGATACTTCTTCGCTTCGGCGAGCAGGTCCGGATCCATCAGGATGTCGAGCGTGGTCAGCGCCACCGCCTTGGCACCGGCAACCGCGCCCTTGTGCGCGATCGGGGTCGCCATGGCGATGGCCGCCGTCTGGTGGTGCCCCGTCATGCTGGGGATGTTCGAGGGGAAGCGAATGGTGATCGTGGGCAGGGCCCACATGATGTCGCCAATGTCGTCCGACCCGCCGCCAAGCGAGAATTCGGGCGGCTCGCGCAGTTCGTTGACCTCAGTCGCCAGCGGTCGGATCTCGCGACCGAGCGAGCTTTGCACCGACTCGACGAAGGCCATGTCGGCTTCGCTCCATTCGGGCATGCCGACATATTCGATGTTCTTCTGCGCGGCTTCGGCGAGCGGCTTGTTGGCCCATTGCGGGGCCGCATAGCCCAGCACCCGGCGCGATACGGTCGTGTCAGTTGCCATCGCGGCAGCCTCGGAGATGCGGTTGCCCGTTTCGTAGAGGTTGCGGATGGAATCGAACTCGCGCTCGCGGAAATAATACCAGACCGAGGCCACGTCGGGGACGATGTTCGGCTGGCCGCCACCATTGGTGATGACGTAGTGCGAACGCTGGGTCGGGTAGAGGTGCTCGCGCCGCATGTTCCAGGCGACATTCATCAGCTCGACGCCGTCCAGCGCGCTCTTGCCGTTCCAAGGGCCGCCGGCACCGTGCGCCGAGCTGCCGCGGAACGTATATTCGACCGAGACCATGCCGTTGCCGCCGCTCTGGCCGTAGCTGGTGCCAAAGCCGCTGCTGACATGGGTAAAGATGGTGGCGTCGAAGCCTTCAAACATACCTTCGCGCACGAAGTAGGCCTTGGTCGCGAGCAGTTCCTCGGCGATGCCGGGCCAGATCATCAGGGTACCGGGAATGTCTTCCTCGATCATGATGTCCTTCACCGCCAAAGCGGCGGCGACCATCACGGCCATGCCTGAATTGTGCCCTTCGCCGTGGCCGGGAGCGGCCTCGACCAGCGGCACGAGTTCGCCGACACCGGGCTTCTGCGAAAGGCCGAGCAGGCCGTCGACGTCGCTGCCCAGCGCGATCTTCGGGCCGCCCTCTCCGTGGGTCCAGGTGGCGGTGAAGGCGCTGTCGACACCGGCAGAGCCAAGCTCAATGGTGAAGCCGTTCGCTTCGAGAATGCCGGTGACGTATTCCTGCGTCTTGAATTCCTGAAAGCCGGGTTCGGCGAAGCTGAAGATGGAATCGACCATCTCCTGCACCAGCTTGGCCCGGGCATCGACGCCTGCAATCGCCTCGGTCTTGAGCTCTTCCGGCGCCTCGGCGGCGACAGGGGAAGCGACAAAGGCGGCAAGGGCTGCGACCGATGCAAAGGTCGCCTGGCGTAGTCTGTTCATGGGGGGTCCTCGTCCACATCGCCGATGTCGCTGAAGGTTGGGGGAGCGGCACGGCGACAAAATCTGTTTTCGTCAAAAAGTCACAAATCAAAAAAGGTCTGGCAGGGGCACACCATCGGCATGCCCCTGCCAGCTCAGATACTAGTACTCGAAGCTGATGCCGAGGCGGAAGGTCCGGCCCAGCGTGTCGTACAGCTCACGAGCGGTCGACGGATAGGCCGCCGAGTTGTTGCCGCCCGTGCTGCCCGCACCGAAGATGTACGGATCGCGGTCAAGCAGGTTCTTGATGGCGAAGATCGCCTTGGCCTGCGCGCCACCGATATCGAACGAGTAGGAGAAGTTCGTATCGAAGTAGAGCGCACCTTCCAGCTTGTTGTTGTTGATCGTACGCGCTTCCGGGGTCGAAACCGGGCAGCCCGACGTACATTCGACATAGTTGTTGTCGATCTTGCCGGCGCTGAAGCCACGGGCAACCAGCACGGCCGACAGCGCATCGAGCGAATAGCCAGCCGAGAAGCGGTACTGCAGTTCGGGCAGGCCCCGGTCACCAGCGTCGTCCGTCGGGAAGCTCACACCGGTGTCGGTGATGTTCTCGATGTAGTAGGTGGCCACCGCACGCAGCGAGAGGTCACCCGGACCGGCCGGGGTACGGTAGTTGGCTTCAAAGTCGATGCCACTGGCCTTCTGGCTGGCGAAGTTGAACTTCGGCAGGAAGATGGTCTCGATATCGGTATCTCGCGGCGTGGCATAACGGGTGCCAGGGGTGTCGGCGTAGACAATGTTCAGGCACTGCTCGGCGACCTTCTGCTCGAAGCAGAACAGCACCGTGTTTTCAGCACTCAGCGCACTGATCGCATCGGTCAGATCGATGTTCCAGTAGTCGACCGCGAGCGAGAAGCCCGGGGCGAATTCAGGCGTGAAGATCGCACCGAAGCCGTAGGTCAGCGCCTTTTCAGGGGCGATGGCCGGGTTGCCGGTTTGGGCCTGGACGAACTGGTCCGAAGTGTCCGAACCAACGATCACGTTTCCGCTGGCGTCCAGAGACGGACGGCTGATGGCGTTCGTACGCGCGGTGCCCGAGGAGAACTGGTCGTCGAGGTTACCGGCGCGAATATCCCGCGAGACAGTACCACGGATCTTGATGTCCGGGATGATCTGCCAGGTGAGACCCGCCTTCCAGGTGTTGACCGAACCCGAGCTGGAGTAGTCGGTGATACGGAACGCACCGTTGAAGTCAGCCCCTTCAAAGAGGGGAACCAGCGCTTCGATGTAGCCTTCCTTCACATTGTAGTCGCCGTTGTCGTTCTTGTAGTTACCGTACAGCCAGCCACTGCTGTACTGCGGGATGTCACGGTCGTACTGACCCGGATCGAGGATGCTTTCGACTTCCTCGCGGCGCCATTCACCACCGATGCCCAGCGCGATCGGCCCGGCCCACAGATCGAGGATGTTGTCGGCGATGATGTTGAACGCCGCGACTTCCTGCGTGATGATCTGGTTACGGTTGGGAGCTTCCGCCATGAGGAAATCAAGCGCTTCAGGCGTGACCCCGCCAATACCGATCAGGTTGAGCGGAACGCAGTCGGCGAACAGGGTGGTATCGCGGCAGACCGCATTGCCAAACCCGTCATCGACCGCATCAAGCGCCGAGAAGAAGCGATTCCAGTTGAAGGTATTGTTGAGCAACTGATTGAGATCTGCGCGTCCATACTGGTAGGAAACGTCCCAGGTAAGGCCGCCAAGGATCCCGGCATCGCCCTCGGCACCGACAAGGTAACGCTCAACCGTACGCTCGTTGGTGGCACCAGCCGAGGGAATCCCGGCGGTCGAGGTGCCAATGCTGAACGAGGTGACCGGCGTGTTGTTCGGGTCGGCATTATAGGCCTCGACCGACTCAACGAATGCGGTCGGCAGGAACGGATTGTCCAGTTGGGCAGTGAACGATGCCGGCGTCTGCTGATAATAGCTTTCGTTCTCGTACCTGTTCCACGAAACCTGCGCGAACAGTTCGATATTCGGCGTGACCTCGAAACCGATGCGCCCGAACGCGCCAATGCGCTTTTCATGCGGCGACAGCGAGTTCGAAGCGAAGTGGTAGTTGTCGAGATCGTAATCGCCACCGATCATCCAGCGACCGCCGACAGCGCCATAGGCGAACTGGTTGACGCTGGCTTGGCCGTTGAGGTCTTGATTGCCGAAATAGGTTCCCATGAACGGGCCGCTGGTAATCAGGCCGCCCGGCGCAAGGATGCTCTCGCCAACGCCAGGGCCCCAATAACGCTCCGGCTCGCCATTGCCCGGAGCATAGAACGGGTTGTTCAGCAGGAAGGTGCGGCTGTCCTGCCAGTCGCGATTGAGCGTGTCGACGCCGGTCTGCTTGAACCACTCGAAGGCACCGATGATGTGCAGGCGATCGTCCATCAGGCTGGTGCCCGCCGCGAGCTCGATCTTGTGGTTGGGCGTATCGCCATAAGTGGTGATGCCGTACTGGTAGCTGCCCTTCACGCCTTCGTAATCGCGGTCGAGAATGAAGTTCACGACGCCCGAGACGGCGTCCGAACCGTAGGCGGCCGATGCACCGCCGGTCACCACGTCAACGCGCTCGATCAGCGACTGTGGGAAGGTGTTGATGTCGACCAGACCAGCGGTCGAGGAAGGCACCGAGCGGCGACCGTCGAGCAGGACCAGTGTACGGTCGGAGCCCATTTCGCGCAGGTTCAGCGCGGAAATGCCCGAGTTGGAGCTGGACAGCGAACCCGAGTTGGTCTGGGCGTTCTGGCTGCCGGCGACGGCAGGCAGGGTGTTCACGAAGTCGGCGATGCTGGCGGGCGCTTCGGCCTCGATCTCCGCCTTGGAGATGACGCTGACAGGCGTCGGCGCGTCGTTACCGTCGCGGACGATGCGCGAGCCGGTGACGACGATACGCTCGTCCTGTGCGTGTGCGAGCTGCGGCATTGCGGTGAAGGCAACCGCGATGGCGGAGCCGGCGAGAAGGCCGCGGCGCAGTACGTTGGATTTCTGCTGGCTGCGACCGTTATCAATTTTGTCAATCTGCATGGATCAACCCCCCATGTGCAAGGTTCTGTCGATCCTCCCCACGCTTGGGCTTTCCCTGATGCAGCCGGTATTTTTATGGTTATCCGGTCTGCTGCCCGCAGGAATTTATAGGGCAAAGCCGACGACCGGATGCACAAAAGATGGTCTCAATTTGGGGGCAGGTTAGTGGATTTTGTTACTCGCGGCTCGCTTTGGTGGCGAATCTTCAATCCACGAAACCGGTTTCGTGCGTAATTATCTAACGCACCCGGCTTGAATCGAGAATCGCTGGAGCGATTCGACGGCTGGCCACTTCATGAAGCAGAAATGAACTGCGGATCTTGGCCACATAGGGCAGTTTGGACAGCTCCGAGCGGTACACGCTGTCGAAATGCTCAAACGAGCGTACGGTGACCAGCATCATGAAATCGTTCTCGCCGGAGATGAAGCTGCAGAACGACATTGACGGGCAGGCAAGCACCGCTTCCTCGAACTCGACCAGCTTGCTTTCTTCCTGCGAACTCAATTCGATAAGGACAAGTGCCTGGATCGCATAGCCGAGCTTCTTCTGGTCGAGAATTGCGCCGTATCCGGCAATGATGCCTTCGTCCTCGAGGATCTTGCGGCGGCGGGCGACGGCCGTGCTAGACAGGTTGACCTTCTCGCCTAGAGTCACGTCGGCGCTGCGCCCGTTTTCCACCAGGGCACGCAGGATACGCAGGTCGGTACGGTCGATATTCTCAAGTTCGTTTTTCAACGCGAAAGCCTCGCTATTGGCAGGTTGGTGGTTAGAAACATCGCGTGATATTGCAGATTTTGCGCCAGAAGCAATCATTGTGGGGTTTTTCTGCGGATAATCTGCGTAAATGATGTAGGGTTGCAACCATGCCTAGCCGCAGAGAGGTGCTGACCCGGTCGTTGCCGGCCCTGACCGGTGCCGTCGCCCAGCCTGCCGGCGCGGTGCTCCCGGATGTCCTGAACGTCCCGGACCACGAGATATTTTCTCGCGCGATTTTCGACGATTACGTGGCGCTCTACAATGCTGGCGACCTGGCATTTACCCGCTACCTGACTGCTGATGTGGTTATGGAATCCTCGCCGCCGTTGGTCGGTCGGCGAGCCATTGCCGACCATGTCAGCGCGCTGCGCGCCTATGTGACCGAAAGGATCAGCGTTGAGGCCTACAGTGCCGGGCGCAGCATGGTGATGGTGCAGGTTCTCGCCGCATATCGCTGTCACCGCGACCTGCCCGTCACCGCGCTGGGTGCCCCCTTCGGCCAGGCGCTGTGCTGCGGCCAGGAGGTCAGGATACGCGGAAGCCTGCTGTACGAGGTGGAAGGCGGGCGCTTTTCCCGCATTCGTCCGGGCCGGGCGGGCACCGCGTAGGCTTACGCGATGCCGTTTTGGAGAGATGGCCTTCTTGTGAGATGGCCGCGTCGTTGCCCGCGATCTGCCCTGAAGCTGTCATGCAGATGCCAAGAGGCCGCTTTAACTCTTTTGGGGGAACGGGCTCATTAACCCTGTTTATATCGGTCAGCTCTGTCTAGTGATCTTGGCCCTGGGGCAATTCGTGGACATTTCCGGGTGACGCTGATGGGCCTGCGCTTCCATTGCGGGGAGATTCGTGCGGCTTTGGCGCGCGCGCCAAAGGCCCTGCCCGGTGCGACCGCTGGATGAGTCGTCCCGCCTTCCTGCTCAATGGGCGCTTTCTGACGCGCCCGATGACCGGCGTCGACCGCGCGGCCCTGCACCTCGTGCGCGGCGTGCTGAAGGTGCATGCCGAGGGATTGTGCGAGCCGTTCACGCTCGATGTAGCAGTCCCGGCCGGGGCCCCGCCTGACGAGGATATCCGTCAGCGGTTGGCACTGCCCGACGATAGCAGCATCCACCGTTCGACCCATTCCGGCTATGTCTGGGAGCAGACCGAACTGGCCGCCACAATGCCGGGGATGACCTTGCTCAGCCTGTGCAATTCGGGCCCGGTTACGCGCGAGAACCAGCTGGTACTGATCCATGACGCGCAGGTCTATGACGAGCCGGAGACCTTTCCGCTGGCCTTCCGCAAGACCTACCACGCGATGCTGCCCACGCTCGCCCAGCGTTCGCGCCATGTGGTGGCGGTGTCCAAATACTCGCGCGAGCGGTTGCTCGCACACGGGGTCGGGGCCGGACGGGTGGTAGAGGTGGTGCATAATGGCGTGGACCATTTGCGCGGCCTCTTGCCCGATACCGGGATCCTGGAGACCCACCGGCTGGAGCCGGGCGGATATTTCTTCGCCTTCGATGCCCGCGAAGAGCACAAGAATGTCGCCCTGCTCATGCAGGCCAACGCCATGCGCCGCACGGCACAGATGCCGCTGGTGCTAGCCGGTACCGGGGGCGGGCACCCGGGGCCGCGCGCGGTGCGTCCCGCGATGGCCGGGGCAGTGCGATTGGGGCGGGTTTCGGACGAGGAACTGGTCGCGCTTTATCGCCATGCGCGCGCTTTCCTCCTGCCCGCGCGGACAGAGGGCTTTGGCCTGACGGCGGGCGAGGCCATGACGCAGGGCTGTCCGGTGATCGCCGCAGCGAGCGGGGCGCTGCCGGAGATTTATGCCGGGGCGGCGCTGTTCCTGGACCCGCTGGATGTGGCGGGCTGGGCAGCCGCGATGGACGAACTGGAGCACGATGACCTGACACGCGCCACCTGGGCGAACAAGGCGCGGGAAATGGCCGTCACGCTGCCCTGGCATGCCGGGGCCGAGAGCCTGCTCAAGGTCCTGGGCGTCGATGTGTTCGATGCCAAGTTCCCGCCGCTTGGCGCCAGAAAGACCCGCCGCATGGGCCTGCCGCCGCATCTGCTGCCGTCGGTCGTGAGCTAAGCGATTGCCCGCTGACTGGCGGACCCGCGTGAGAGAAGAAGGTCAGCCGGTCGAGCGAGGACTGGTGTCGCCGAGCAGGGCGTATTCGGGACTATCGGCGAGGGCGTAGTCAGCCTCTTCCTCATAGTCCGGGGCCTCCTCCTGCATCCGTGGCTGCAGGCGCAGTGCCAGCGCGCCCCCGGCCAGCAGGCTGAAGATCCAGTCCGGGTAACCTTGCGGCGAGGAAACCGCCATCGGGACCAGACCGAGCAAGGCCGCCGAGGCGAAGGCACCGCCGATAGCAACGGCATCGTCGTCCCACGGCCCCCAGGTCGAACGCCGCAGCGGCTGCACCACCTGGACAAGATAGACGAAGAACGCCACCGTGCCGATCACCCCGACCGAGCCCATCATGGCGGTGATCATGCTCGATGAGCGGAAACTGCCGGGCCCCGCGCCGATACCCCAGGTTTCGAACAGCAAACGGACGCCCTGCATCGCCCACATCCAGCGCATTTCGCCCGATTCGCTGCTGCTCTTGTCGACGGTCATCACCAAGATCATGTCCCAGATCATCTCGGGCAGGCCCGGGTTGACTGCCAGCACGATCGCTGTGCCGACGCCCATCGCGCCCATGGCCATAATCACGCGCACCATCTTCATCTGGTCGGCGACATGCGGCAACATCACCGTCCGCAGCATGAAGAACGCGAAATAGGAGAACAGGCCCAGATAGGCGGTCGAGGACGTGCTGAAGAACAGGATCAGCGCCAGCACGAAGGCCAGCCAGCCGTTCGCCGTGGGCCTGATCGAACGATACCACAGTTCCGCATGTAGCACGAAGAAGGAGAAGGCGAAGGCCGAATAGGCGGAGGTTTCGGGGAAGATGCCGGCGATCCGGACGAAGCCGCCGGCAACCGAATCCATGTAGACGTAATTGCCGTTGCGGAACAGTTCGAGGAACGCGTCAAGCGGCGTGCCGCGCACCGCGATCGCCACCAGACCCAACACGACATGCGCCCAGCTGACGAAGATTGCGGACGAGATCAGCGTGTCCTTGCCCCCGTCGCGGCGGCACAGGATGAAGCCGCAAAGCGCCATCATCAGCGAGCCGATCATGTAGACCTGTGCGGTGATGTTCTGCGATGTCGGTAGCAGCGGGACAGTGTCGAACATGCCGCGCATGTTCTGCGCGCTCATCGGGAAGACCTGAATCGTCTCGGCGAACAGGCGCGGGCCGACATAGGCGGCGGCGACGCCGTAGAAGGTGAACAGCAGGAACCATTTGTTGGCCGAGATCGCCTCGGGCACGAGGCCCAGATAGCCGCCGCGCGGGACGACGATCCGCAGGATCACGAAGCCAAGTGCGAAATAGACCGGGGGAATCGTCGAGCCGCCCAGCGCGGGCAGGGCGATCGCCGCCGACCCGCTGAACAGGCCCGACACGATCAGGAAGACAAAGGCCGTCCGCAACCGTCCCCACAACACGATCGCGAGGCCAAGGACCAGCTGGATCAGACCGATGAAGGTAAGGCTCACCGCAACAGCTCCTAGAGGCTGGTCAGCGCGCGCAGCTTGCGGTCGAAAATCTCGGGGGCGAAGTTCTGTGCCTGCGCGACGGCGTCGTCCGGAGAGAAGTGGGGCAGGAAAGCCTCGAACGCGTCGAGCGCCTCGTTGAGCGATTCAGGCGTCTGCTCGGTGAAGAACATGCCGGTTTCTTCCGGCAGTACGGTGTCGAGCGCCCCACCGCGACCGAAAGCCACCACCGGGCGGCCGGAGGCCATGGATTCGACCGGTGTGATGCCGAAGTCTTCTTCCGCCGTCATCAGCAGGGCGCGGGCCTCGGCGAAGGCACGGCGCAAGGCGGTAAAGTCGAGCCGGTCGACAATGGTGATGTTGCCCTTGGCGCGGGCGCGCAGTTCCTTGGCCATGCCGCCGGTGCCGACCATCAGCAGCTTGCGACCGCTGGCGTTGAAGGCATCGACCGCGAGGTCAGGCCGTTTGTACGGCACGAACTGGCCGACCCACAGATAAGTATCGCCCGGATTATCGACGGGCGCGTAGAGGTCGGTCTCGACCGGGGGATGGATCACCTCGGCCTCGCGCCGCCAGACCTTGCGAATCCGCTGGCCGATATAGCGCGAGTTGGCCGCGAAGCGGTCGACCCGGGTGCTGGAACTGACGTCCCACTGGCGCAGCCGGTGATACATGAACGGCATCGCCAGACGCGGCAGCAGGCCCGCCGCAGCGCGGTACTGGTGGTACTGGTCCCACAGGTAACGCATCGGCGAATGGCAATAGCAGACATGCAGGGCGTCGGGCCGGGTGATGACGCCCTTGGCTGGCCCCGCCTCGCTGCTGATGACGAGGTCGTAGGGGGTGAGGTCCAGCTCCTCCAGCGCCGAGGGCATCAGCGGGAGGTAATATTGGTAGAGCTTCTTCGAAAAGGGCAGCCGGTCGATGAAGCTGGTTTCGACCGTTGCGGCATTGATCCGCCGCGACATCTTCTCCGGTTCGTAGACATGGGTGAAGATGTCGGCCCCCGGATAGAGGCCGAGCATGCGTTCGAGCACACGCTCCCCACCGCGCATCGACACCAGCCAGTAATGGACGAGGGCGGTGCGCGGGTTAGAGAACGGCGTCAGGCGGGGAATGACCGTCGGCGCTTCCAGCGGGTTGGTTGCGGTCAATCGAAGTACTCGCTGTAGCGATTGTAATAGAACATCGCATCCGAGCGGTCGAGGAAGGCGCGCTTACGCATGTCGACCTGGTTCAGGGCGACGCCGACGAGGTTGCAGTGGTTGGTGGGCAGGCGCGAAATCGCCGCCTTGACCGCATAGGTCGAGGTCTTGCGCCAGCGGGCCGCGAGCACCACCGAATCCGCCTGGGCGCAGACGCGCCGGGCCGAAGCGACCGGCAGGATCGGCGGCAGGTCGAGCACGATGCGGTCGAAGCGGCCGCGCAGGTCGTTGAGGAAGTCGGCAAAGGCAGGGCCCGTCAACAGGCTTTCCTCGGTCGAATCGCTGCCCGGAATGGGAACGACGCAGAAAGAATCGCTGCCCAGCTGCTCGCTCGGATCGAACGGCACTTCGCCGCGCAGGATTTCGAGCAGGCCCGCCTGATTCTCGCCGCAATCGAGCAACCGGGTAATGCCGCGCCGGCGGATATCGCAATCGATCAGCACCGTGCGTTCGCCCTCATGCGCGAAGACATGCGACAGGCAGCAGCTCATCACAGTCTTGCCTTCGCCGGGCATGGCCGAAGTGATGGCGATGACCTGCGCGTTGGAGGGCGAGCTCTGGTCGATCGAGGCGGCCAGCGCGCGGAAGCTTTCGGTGAACAGCGACATCGGATCCTCGCGGATCGCGGTCACCGCCTGCGTCTGGTCGCTGTCGATGGATTTCAGCAGCGGGATCGAGGCGAGGAAGTTCTGCCCCAGTTCACGGCGCACCTGTTCGCCTGTGGTGATGCCCTGGAACAGCGCCTCGGCGATATAGGCCATCACGATGCCCAGACCCAGGCCGATGACGATCGACAGGATCATGTTCAGGATCAGGTTGGGCGAGCTGGGGCCGGCCGGAATTTCCGCCGAGGTCAGGATCCGCGCGTTGGGCTGTTCGCTGCCTTCGGCGGCCAGCAATTCGTTATAGCGGTTGAGGTAGTTCTCGTAGATCGTCTGCGAGGCTTCTGCCGCACGCTCGAGCCCGATCAGGCCGACCATCGAGGCGTTGTTGCCCGCCAGCTTGGAGTTGGCGCCCGACAGGCTCTCGTTGAGCGAGGCAAGACGCTGGTTGGCGACGTCGCGCTCGGCGCGCAGGTTGGAAATGACGCGGCCGATTTCCGACTGGATCTGGCTGCGGACCTCCTGCAGCTCGCCCCGCGCGCGGATCAGCTGCGGATGGTTGTCGCCATAACGGGACGAGAGGTTCGCCACCTGCCCGGCCAAGGTCGCCTCTTGCGCGCGCAGGTTGGAGACCACCGCCGACCCCAACGCTTCGCCGGTATCGTCGCCACTCGAGCCCGAACGCAACTGGGCCTGGGCGGTCCGGAGGCGCGCCTCGGCCTCGGCCGCTTCGGCGCGGGCCGCGACCACCTGCTGGTTGTAGTTGGAGATTTCCTGCTCGGTCATCGTGGCACCAGTGGTGCTGAGCAGGTTGTTGTTGATCCGATATTGCTGGAGCTGGCGCGTATCTTCCTGCGCCTGGTCGCGCAGCTGCGACAGCCGTTCCTCAACCAGGCGGCGGCTTTCGCGGTTCTGTTCGCGGTGCGCCGACACCTCCCAATTGGCGAATTGCTCGGCGAATTCATTGGCCCCGGCGGCGGCCGCTTCGGGCGATCCGGCATAGAACTGGATCGCGAGCGCATAGCTGGCCCCGCTGCGCTCGACCTCGACATTGTCCTGTACGTAATCGAGCACATCGCGGTGCTCCTGGCCGGTCAGGTCGTCGGTCCAGCCCAGCGCATCGGCGACGCGGATCGCCATTTCGCGCGAGCGGATGACCTCGACCTGGGTATCAACGAACTCGCCCGTCATCCCCGGCTGATTGGCGACCGGGTTGATCATGTTGTCGAGCGTCTCGGTCGGCTGGGTCAGCATGACGGAGGCCTGCGCGCGGTAGGTCTTGGGCATCAGCAGCGTAATCGCCAGCGCGGCCAGCATGGCGAGCACCACGCCGCCCACGATCCAGATCAGCCGCCGGCGAAAGAAGCCAAGGCTTTCGGACAGGTCCAGCCGGTCGGGCATGGCTGGCGGTCGACTGTCGCGATGCGCCAGTTCGCCAGAACGCGGATTGGCGGGGACTATGGATCGCGCATCGTTCATTATGTCATTACCGAACTTGCGTTCGACTCCTTGAGGGGCGCTCTGGCCCAACTCTTATATTACGAGGCTGAGGCCCAGACCAATGGCGATTCCATCGTATTCGGCGGCGAGAATATCGCTGTCGCGTTTGCGCCAGCCGATCATCGTGCGCGCCATGACATTCTCGATCAGGCGGTAGCTAATGCCGCCGCCGATGAAGTAGAAGCGGTCGGCGCGGTCGAGGCCGCTATAATCCTCGTGCGTAAAGGTCGCGGCCGCGTCAAACAGCAGGCGATCGGTCGCGGCGGCCTGGCCGGTCAGCCCAAGGGTACTGCGGACGATAACCGGCGAGTTGTTGAGCGGGCTGGCGACGATGTTGCGCCGCCCTTCCAGCGTCACGAGATATTGTGGCTTGGGGGTCCAGTCGATCGAGATGAGGTAGTCGAAGCCGTCGACTGAATCGACCGTGGGGTCCTCGAACTCCTGGTGGACATAGCCGGCGGCCACCTCGATATCGATCAGCGAGCTGACCTCGTACTGGATACCCGCCAGCGCATTATAGCCCCAGGAATCGCGCGGCGCGCCGGTATTGACGAGGTATTTGACGTCGTTCAGCCCCATCCGGACCGTCGCCCTGGTGCTGGGGCCGATACGGTAGCGCGTCGTCACCGCGCCGCTCATGGTGCGCGCATTCCGGAAATCGAGCAGCACGGGCAGGCCGCCGACCTCGGAATCGGAATAATCGGTGCGCCGGAAATCGGCATCGCCGATGATCTCCAGCTGGGCGCCCGTGCGGGCCGCCTGAAAGCCGGCATAGACCTCGGTGAATTCGATCGGCGAATCGGTATTGAAGGTGTCGCCAGTCGTGCCGCGCCGTTCGATCCTGCGCGCCACGCCGACATCGGTTGCCAGCGTCGTACGCTCCCCCAGATCGTAGCGGGTCGAACCGCGGAGCTGATATTGCTCGCTGTTTTCGGCACTGGTTTCGGCATAGCGCCGCAGTTGCGCGTCGGCGTAGAATTCCAGCTCGTGCCGCGGCAGGTCGGTGACCAGCGTCATCGCCGGACGGATCACGGCCAGGATGTCGTCGATCTCATTGGTCGACTGGTTGTAGACATTGGTGTCGTACTGGCCGGTAATGTCGAGCTGCGGACGCAGGATCAGGACTGGCGATACGCGCAGACCCTCGCCTCGCGGCGCATTGAAAATGTCGGTCGGCAACAGCACTTCATCGCCCAGCGTCTGCGCCTGGGCCGCCTGCGGTGTCATCAACGACGCTGCCGCGACGACCGCACCGAGCGGCAGGTATTTCGCGGCGATTGCGCGTTTATGGCTACGAATCGGCGCCCGCGAAGGGGCCGACTGGCGCGGGGCAAGGGCGGGTTGGCGGATCGGATAGAGCATTACGGGAAATCCCCAATAGATCAGTGCAGTCGCGTTCTGCCTTAATACTGGATCAGTGATCCAAAAATCTTTATGACAGGTTTTTTTATATCTTTGAACCGAGCCTGAGCCACAGCCCCGATGAGACCCGAGATTGACTTGTCTGCATTTCTCCGCCGAAATGCCAGGATTGCGAACCCGAAGAGCTTCGCCCGAGGCTTGATCGTGGCCGTCCCAGTGTCGTTGATTGTGTGGGCGGTCATAGTCCTGACATTCTGAAGGTGCGGATCTCTCTGTGTAATGGCTATCGGGTAATAGCCGTTACCGCAATTCCGCTCCGCGACTGATCAACAGGCGCCGCGCTGGAGCACCACCGCCGGGACCGTGGCGAACAGGATCTTCATGTCCATTGCCAGGTTGCGATGGCGATAATAGAAGTGATCGGTTGCCACGCGGCGGCGATAGGAGGTGCCGCTGCGGCCCGTGACCTGCCACAGCCCGGTCAGGCCCGGACGGGCACCGAAATAGCTGGAGGCGTAGCGGCCATAATGGCCCAATTCTTCCGACACGATCGGGCGCGGCCCGACCAGCGCCATGTCGCCGCGCAGCACGTTGATCAGCTGCGGCAGCTCGTCGAGGCTGGTCTTGCGGAGAAAGCGCCCGAGCGGCGTGATGCGCGGGTCGACCGGCAGCTTGCGTGTTTCCAGCCATTCGCGCCGCAGATCGGGTCGATCGCGCAGGATCTCGGTCAGTAGCTGGTCGGCATTGTGACGCATGGAGCGGAACTTGAGGCAGCCGAACGGCCGCCCGCCCGCGCCGACACGCTGATGGACGAACATGGCATCGCCCTTGCTCGTTATCCGGATAGCCAGCGCGATCGCCGCGAGTACCGGGGCCAGCACGACCAGCAGCGTGGCCGACAAGACGATGTCGATGATGCGCCCGGCATCGAGTGGCACCTTGGGAGCAGCCGGCTTGCGCTTGGCCGTGAATGAGGGGATCGTCGGCAGGATGAGTCGGGCGTCGGCCTCACTCGCTGCGGCGCGGGCAATGGCGAAACCATCCAGGCTGGAGGCATCGCCGTCATAGCTCCCGGTGCCTTCAACCAATTGGTAATCTGTGCGGTCCATTACCCTGTTAACTCGCCTTGCCTGTGCACCATCTGCACGTACGGTTTGCATGAGCGCCAACGGCCCGTTCCAGCGCCGGTGACAAGAGGCACATTTTCCCTTTTCGGGCTCAGGTACAATCGAGCATCGGGTTAGGAAGCACCTATCCGAATTGATTAGGGTTATCTGGCCGTTAACCGTATTTCTCATCCCGACAGGTGATGGGCCTAAGGGCACTAAGTTCCGGTATTAACCATCGGAAGGTCTTGCTATTCCAGCAGGACAGGCCGAACACCGTAACCATCGCCGGGCGCAGCAGCAGGAGGAAGTATGAATCGCACCGTTCTCACAGGTAACCTGCCCAAACGGGCGATGCAGCACGGGCTGCTCGTCCTTGGTCTGGCGCTGGCCTCCTGCACGGGCTCGGGCATGGAGGTGATGAGCGTCTCCGCCGCGAACGGGCAACTCGCGCAAGGGTACCAGATCGGGTCGGGTGACCGGCTGCGCGTGACGGTGTTCGACGAGCCCGACCTGACGGGTGAATTCACGGTCGGCGAAGAGGGGCACCTGGCGCTGCCGCTGATCGAAGCTATCGATGCCTCGGGCATGAGCCCGGCGCAACTGGGCGATGCGGTGGCGCAAAGCTATCTGGCGGGCGGCTATGTGCTGAGCCCGCGCGTCTCGGTCGAAGTGCTTGAATACCGGCCCTTCTACATCCTGGGCGAAGTCAACCAGCCGGGCGAGTACGAATATGGCGACCGGCTGACGCTGGAGCAGGCAGTGGCCAAGGCGGGCGGGTTCACCGCGCGCGCCGATCGCGGCTCGGTCATCCTTTTGCGGCAGGACTGGGACACGGCGCGCCGCGTTCAGCTCGGCAACACCCCCCTCGAAATTGCCCCCGGCGATACGATCACGGTACGCGAAGCCTTCTTCTGAGCCGGTTTTTCTGGCCCTGAGGACAACTATGTGCAAAAACGAGACAGATGCTGCACTCGCCATTGATTCCCCTTCGCAAGTGCAGCACATTGGGGGCATATAACGAGTCGCCAAAACTAAAAAGAAAGAGAGGCCACCGCTTTTGAATAATGTGCTTTAGGGGGTATTTGGATATGTTGCCGCCAGTCTGCTTGATTAGTAGCAACGACATCTCGCGTGAAGGGCTCGGAAACCTGCTGCGTAGCGAAGGTTTCGAGGTCTGCGGATCGCTCGAGGACGTGTCGCAGATCAATCCGCGTGATTTCGATGACGAGACGCTCTTCCTGCTCGACAGCCCTCCGGTTGAAGCACAGGTCGAGGCGGTTTCGCACATCACCCAGCTGATGGACAACGCCTCTGTCGTCGTCCTCGCTTCCCATTTCGACCTGACCGCGATGATCGACTGCTTCCGCCATGGCGTGCGTGGCTACATCATCAAGGCCCACCGGGTGCAGCCGCTGATGGCCGCGCTCAAGCTGGCCGCGATCGGCGAACGTGTGCTGCCGCCCGATCTGGTCGATGTGCTCGACCAGCGCATGGCGCCCAAACTGCCGACTTCGGACTCGGTCGCCGGGCTGAAGGCGGCGAACCTCTCGCCGCGCGAAGTCGACGTGCTGGCCTGCCTGATCGAAGGCTACCCGAACAAGGTCATCGCCCGCGAACTCGACGTGTGCGAGGCTACGGTGAAGGTCCATGTGAAGGCGATCCTTCGCAAGCTCAACGTCAAGAACCGCACGCAGGCCGCGATCTGGGCCAACTCGCGCGGTATCGGCCAGAATTACGGGCCGGGCGCCCACGCGGCCTGATCGCCGCCGAACAGACAACCCCCAAGTCAGAGACCGGGTAGGACCAAAGCGGTTCTGCCCGGTTTTTGTATGTGCGGAAGGGTTGTTTTCAGGGGAGGGGCAGCGGCTCGATGCCCCCCTGTCGCCTGCGTGATCAGCTGCCGAGGCCCGCTCGCAACAGGGCATTCAACTCGCCCTGCTCGGTCGGGAGGCATTGGCTGGCATTGGGCCGGGTGATCCGCGCGCAATTCCACAAGGCCAGTTCGCGACCCGTGGCAGCATCGCGCACGAACAGGAAATCGGGACGCTCAACTGCGGTTTTGCCGCGATTTTGTGAGACCTTGGCGCCAGTCTGGTAGCCAACGACCTGGCACGAAGCGCGATTCGCGCAATGGCCAAGCGCCTCGACGGCCCAGCGACCTGAGGATTGCGCTGAGGACAGCTGCACCACCTGGCGACCGGGGACATCCAGCACCGGGGCAGGCGCGTCGGCCGCACTGGCAATGCTGCCCGCCAGTGCGGAGGTCGGCTCATCGGGTGTACCGGAAATGGTTTTGGCAGGGAGTCCGCCCTCGGGCTGCGCATAAAGCGCGGAGGGCAGCACTTCCTCGCCGCTACGCGATGAGGAACTCAGGCGAATCCCCTGCTCCCCGTCCCAGCGATAGAAGATGTGCGAGCCGACCTTGGCCACGCGGCGCAGATGCGGGCTCCACCACGGGGTGACGTAATCGGCGTGATAATGGGTCGCCTCGCGCACCGAAGAGTCGACATCGCCGCTGAGTGCCCGCTGGCTCAGTGCCATGGCGCGCGACCATTGCTGCGCGGGCGGCTTGCGCCGCACCATCGAACCGTCGCAGGTGAAGGTGAACTGGCAGCCGGTGGCGAGTTGCGAGCCCTGGAACACCACCCCGCAAATCGAATTGGGGAAGGCCGGGTGGCGCACGCGATTGAGCACCACCTGCATCACTGAACGCTGGCCCACCGGATCGTCGCCCGCCTCGTACCAGGCGGCAGTGGCCAGGCACTGGCTCGCGGTCAGTTTCTGCAGGCCGTCACGGGCAAACACGAAGGGCGCGGCGCTTTCATCCCCGCTGGCAGCATCCGGCACGGTGCCGCCGACCATCTCATCGGCAAGCGCCACGTATTGCATCGAGATATCGCTCGGGCCGAGCCGTTCGGACCACATGGCTTCGAGCCGCGCGGCGGCGGGAACGGGGTCGGGCAGAGCCGAGGGTTCGACATTCCCGGCCAGGAAAGAGCCGATCGCCGCAGTCGCACCGAGCCCGAGCGCGCCAACCGCAGCCGGGCGCAACTGGCGCCACAGCAAGCGCGAGCGTTCCGAGGTCAGGACAGTTTTCCAGTCGGCCTTGCCGTCCCAGTCGTCCGCGAAACGGTCCGCGTCGTCGTCATACCAGTCATCGCCCGAAAGGATGTCCTGGTTGGCCGGGGCAGGGATGACGGTACTGTCCATGCCCGGCTAGATGCGCCCTATTGCTCCATAGTGCTATTATGCATTGGGGTTAGCGGAGCCTGCCGGGCTGACTTGCCCACAATCGAGACAGCGCGCTGGCAATATCCTGCGGCGCTGGCGCTCGATCAGCTGTCCTTGGCCTCGATGCTGGCCTTGATGACCCGGCGCGTGGCACGGTTGAGCAGCGCCTTGTCGGTCGGAACTTCGCCAACGACCTGCGGTGCGCCATCGGGCGAGCGTCGGACCAGAACCAGTGCGAATTCCTCACCTGCCTGCGCGATGCTGTCGAAGCCACGCACCGGCATCCGGCGCAGGCGCTTGACGATCTGCGGGGCGAGCAGGTGGACCTCGGAATCCGCTGGCGTACTGCCTTGCCGGGCCTCGCGCTCTTTCTGCACGAGCGTGCGGATGCCGCCTTCAAGCCCCTTCAGATATTCGCCCAGCGCATAATCGGGCAGCTTGATCCGGTGGGCATGGCTGAGCACGGCGGCATATTCGCTGAGCCGGGTGCGGTCATAATCGGGGCCGAACACCAGCTTGACCACCGGCGTCATCGGCGCGCGTTCCTGCATGCTGAGCCCTGCCTCGGCGAGGATCTCGGCGAAATATTCGGGCACGGCGAACAGGCGGTGCATGAGTTCGTAAGCGGCACCAAGCGCATCATACAGCGCATGGTGCGAGCGGGTTTCCTGGACCGCGGCGGTTTGCGCCAGCGAACGGGCCTTGGCCAGCTTGCCGTTGGCCACGGCCTCGGGGCTGGTGCTGGCCTTGCGCTTGGCGATGGGGGCAGCTTCGACCGTGCTTTCGGGCGGTGCGGGCTCGACCGGAGCCTGCGCGGCCGGTTCGAGCGCAGGTTCGGGCGTCGAGATCGGGTCAGGCGGAGTGTCTGCTGCCGGGCCGGGAGCGGGCTTGGCCGGGCCGTTGGTCAGGCGCATCCGCGGTGCGGGACGCTGGCGGAAGCCCGGTGCGGAGGGTGCGCGGTTGCTGGTCGCGACCATGAAGAACGGCGCGCTGCGCGTCGGGGGCTTTGCCTCGGGTTCGGCCTCGGGGTCGATCTCTTGTTCGAGCAGCAATTCCTCTTCGACCGGAAATTCATCGAGCGCGAGCACGCTGGCGGCCATCGCCTCACTATCGAAGATGGCGAGCACCGCGCTGCAGCGGCGACCGTCGTCCGATAGCGGCAGGGCAATGCCGCGGACCGATTCCTCCAGCCCGGGACGGAAATTGTCCCAGTGCTCGAAATCCAGCGGCAGGCCGCTTTCGATTGCCTGTTCGCCGAGGCAATCAAGAAAGCGCAGAAAGGCGCCTTTTTCGTTGCGGCGCGGATCGTCGAACTGGCGCATCGCCTCGCCCATGTGGACGATCTGCAACTGGTCTTCGCTCATGCGGGCCAGCAGCGCCGAATGCGGGTTTCGCAGATCAATGCCGACCGGCTGCAACAGCCCTTCGGTCGGGATTGCCCCGCCGCGCGAAAGACGGCTCCACCGCTCGAGCAGTTCGCTTCGCAAGTCGGTGAAGGAAGCGCCAAATGGCGGCTCGGCAGGATAAAGGTCGCCAAGGTCGAGCGTATCGGCGTCAGCGCGTTCGTCGCGCTCCTGATTATCCATCGGCCTGATTATCCATCTGACTGTCCCCGCAGCCTGCCGGCGACCCCATCCATGCCGGTGACGATGATCGGGCGCAGCGCACGCCGAACGTATGCCCGAAGGGTGCAGGCGATGCGCTCGGAATGCAAGCTAGACTTAAGCTCTACCCCTGATGGTATCGCTATCTCCCTATGATAGCAGCAGCATCTCGGCGTCGCTATCGATACAGCAGGGCAACCAGTTCATGCCCCCCATGACGCCAGAGTGAATGATGCCCCAGGTCGCATATATCTCCCCTCGACAAATGCACCCCGCCTCCCTCGTTTCGGAGGGCGGTGTGCTCGTTGTCGGCGATGCGGGGCATGCAATTCCCGTCGACGCCTGTGGATATCCTTCAAGACTGTTGAAGACCGCCGGGCGCGACATGGACTTCGCCGATTTCGGTGAGTCTTATGCACAGCGAGACAGCCAGTTCTCGCCTGCTTGCGTTTCGAACCTGGGACATGCTGGATCGAGTGACAGGATACGATCGTCCGCCCGCTTGCCAGTTTGCCTGCGTGATATCCGTTTGGAGGTGTGTTCTGGCTCGGAGGAAATCCGGGCCGATGCGGAGCGGTCGTTAACTAAAAAGAAGAGAACAGATGCGAATTTCGATGCGGGTCGCGGCGCATAACGCCCGCTTGGCGGCAAATCGGGTGATCGGTGAACCGGTCGGGGGCAATACCTGCCCGATGAGCGGAAACAGGATCATGTCGCCAGGCGGATGGTCGCACAGGTTGAAGGACGGCGTACATGGCATTGAGCGCTCAGCTCGTTTCCCTGCACGAAGACAGCGACGAGCGCGCGCGCCTGCGTTTCCGCCTGAGCTTTGTGACGAGCGCGAGGGCTGACGGCATGGATATGGATGGCGTCAGAGCGCTGGTTCACGATCTGTCGATCACCGGCTGTCGCATCGAAACCGATGCGACACTGGAAGTGGGCGACACGATCCTGGTGGAACTGCCGGAAGATCCTGAGCGGGCCGCGCTGGTGCGCTGGAAGGATGAGTCGATGCTGGGCTGCGAATTCGTCGAGCCGCTCGGGCAGGAGCAGATGGTCCGCATCCTGCTGTCGGCGCCGGTGCCGCACACGAACCCGGTCGATGAAACGCTGGTGCACCAGGTGTCGCTGGGCGTGCAGCCCGATTACGACATGCTGGCAGGGGTTTACCGCGCGCTGGTCGAGGAATGCCGCCGCAAGGGCGACAACTTGCTAGGCGTGCGCGTGACCGAGGATGGCGAGGTGTTCGCCATGATCGCCAAGCTCCACTAGGCTTTGCAGCATCCAGCCCTGAGGGGCTGCAAATGTCTGTTCGCCATGCTTCCGGTGCTCACTTCATTTTGACCCGATCATCCTGAGCTTGTCGAAGGATGCGCGCCGGGTCATGCCGAATCGCCATTTTCGCTCCCTCATCATCTGAATGTCCGGGCCGCCCGTGGTCCTTCCGATACTGCGCGGCGTGCGGTCAGCTGCCCACTTCAAATCAGACCATATCGATCCAATATAACGGTCAAGCGCGCCAGAGACCGCCTCTGCTGGCGCTCAAGCCGAAAGGATATCGATATGATCGAGCTGCGTAAATTCGCCGCACTCGGCGGCGCGAACCATGGCTGGCTGGATACCAGGCACCATTTCTCCTTCGCCGGCTATCACGACCCGGAGCGGATGCACTGGGGCGCGTTGCGGGTCTGGAACGACGACGTGATTGCGCCGCAGAGCGGTTTCCCGCCGCACCCGCACCGCGACATGGAGATCATCACCTATGTCACCGCCGGGGCGATCACCCACAAGGACAGCCTGGGAAATACCGGGCGCACCGAAGCGGGTGACGTGCAGGTGATGAGTGCCGGGACCGGCATCACCCATGTGGAATACAACATAGAGGACGAGGAGACGCGGCTGTTCCAGCTGTGGATCCTGCCCGACCGCAGCGGCCATGCGCCGGACTGGGGCGCCAAGCCATTCCCCAAGGGGGAGCGGGCCGGGCGCTGGGTTGTGCTGGCCAGCGGACGCGAGGAAAGCGCGGACGCCGAGGCGTTGACCATTCACGCTGACGCCCGCGTGTTGGGTGCGACGGTTAAGGCGGGCGAGAGCCTCGACTATGCGCTGGAAGGCCGCAGCGGCTATCTCGTCCCTGCCACGGGTCGGATCGAGATTGACGGTCAGGTGGCCGAGGCGCGTGACGGCATGGCCATCGCCGATCTCGATAAGGTGACCATCAAGGCGCTGGAGGACAGCGAACTGGTGCTGGTCGACACGGCCTAGGCCCATCCACCGCCCGACCCATCGACGGGCATAGCGATAGACTCATAAATTTGGAGAGCTGGCCTTACGGTTGGCTCTCCGATTTGTTACGTCCGGGATTGGGTGGTTAGCGGACGTTAATTAGACCAGTGGGCAGCCAGGCGTATGGGCAACCCAAGATCAGTGTGCGAAGCTAGCAGAAACTTGGTTAGCTCACTACGATAAAACTGCCAGGCATGAGGAGGATACTAGCGTTGTGGATTTATCTAGTTAAGCATGCCTACAGAACTCCAGATATGGATGAAGATGTTTTTGAAACTAAAACCATCGGAGTTTTTTCAAATGAGAAAAAGGCAAAAGAGGCTATCGCAAAGCTAAGACCCATGGAAGGATTCGCAGACTATCCAGATGGTTTTTCAATTGAGGACTACGAAGTTGATGTCGTCGAATGGGACACTGGATTTGCGTCTGGAACTCCAATTAGCCGTCCGCCATTGGATCGTTAGCTGCCGCTAGGGCCAACCAACCTGCGAACGTCGGGTTATGGGTGGGAAACGGACATTCACGCTACTAACCTAGCACCCTACTTCTTAGCCGCGTCCAATCGACTGCGAACCTGTGCGGGCGTGAAATTATAGCCG